>JAHFCV010000056.1:0-4650 GCA_023249275.1 Candidatus Methanoperedens sp. | reverse complement strand
TAATTGTAGTTCTGGTTGGAACTGAAGGGTATGTGGGCTTGATCCTGAATGAGATAAAAAAAGCTGCTGAAAAAGTCAATAAACTCATTTGACAACTGGCTCGAAAACTATATTACAGTATGCGACAGAAAGTTACAGGGAGTAATATGAGCTTGATGCTCTTTATATTGGTTTTTTCACTTGCGGTCGTTTCGGGATGTATCGCAGGGGAAAAGGAGGCAAATACTATGGAGAAAATTGTTGTTTCATCTGAGGCTTTTAAGGATGGGGAGACAATCCCATCTGAATATACCTGCGATGGTAAAAACGTCTCGCCTGCACTGTCATGGAAAGGAATACCCGCGGGTGCAAAGAGCATCGCCCTGATAGTGGATGACCCGGACGCTCCGGGGGGAATGTTTGTTCACTGGGTGCTGTATAACATTCCTGCAAATGTGCAGAAACTGCCTGGAGGAATGCCCAAAAACGAAACCCTGGGTGACGGAAGCCGCCACGGGATGACAGATTTCGGAAGGGTTGGCTATGGGGGACCATGCCCGCCAAAGGGAACGCACAGGTATTATTTCAAGGTATACGCCCTGGACACGATGCTCAACATGCAGCCAGGCGCGTCCAAGAAACAGTTAGAGAGCGCCATGAAGGGGCATATACTGGCGCAGGGCGAGTTGATGGGAACTTATAAGAGATAGGTCAGAAAGAGGTATGCGGGGGATGGGATTTGAACCCACGAATTCCTGCGAAACAGGACTCTGAATCCTGCGCCTTTGACCGGTCTGGGCAACCCCCGCACAGGGGTATTTTACAATTACGTCAATAGTTTCAATAGCAATGCTTTCTGGACATGCAGCCTGTTCTCAGCCTGGTCAAAAACAGCCGAGTTAGGACCATCGACAACTTCTGCCGTTATTTCCTCACCGCGATGGGCTGGAAGACAGTGCAGTACCATCACATCATGCTTGGCTTGTTCTAAAAGCTTGCTGTTAATCTGGTATGGTTTGAAGTCATGCAGTCTCCGGTCGTACTCATCCTCATCGCCCATGGAAACCCAGACATCAGTAGAAATGATATCCGCTTTCCTTGCTGCTTTTATGGGGTCGCGGATAATGTTAATCGCTCCTCCGAGTTCCCTGGCTTTCCCGATAATCTCATTATCCGGCTCGTACCCTTCGGGGCAGGCGACAGTCATTTTCATGCCAGTTATGGCGCATGCGAGCATTGCAGAATTGCAGACATTATTTCCGTCCCCTATCCATGAGAAATTAAGCCCCTTGAATCTCCCTTTGTATTCGCGTATTGTGAGCAGGTCGGCAAGGAGCTGGCATGGATGCTCAAGGTCGGAGAGACCGTTGATAACAGGCGCGGTTGCATTTTCTGAAAGTTCGATTAGGGTTTCATGTTTATACACGCGCGCCATTATTGCATTAACGTAACGCGACATGACGCGGGCTGTATCAGCAACCGATTCCCCGCGCCCGATCTGGATATCCTTGTAATTCAAATAAATCGCATGCCCGCCAAGTTCTGTCATCGCCACTTCAAAAGAGATACGCGTGCGAGTGGATGATTTCTCAAAGAGCATCGCCAGCGTCTTAGCCTTTAATGCGCCGGATGTTTTCCCTCTGGCTCTTTTTTCTTTTAAATCGGAAGCTGTATCAAGCAAGTTGATAATATCGGTGTACGAAAAATCTGCGAAGGATAGAAGATGAGGTGGCAAAATCAGGACGCTCCATTGGTTATGCTACAATTGTAGATACTTATTTAAATTACTTTTCCATAAAGTCTTATTAAATTACTTTCAAAAAGGGAGCAGGTTATGAAACTCTACGAATATGCTGCCAAGGAGATATTTTCAGGAGCCGGTATCCCGGTTCCACGGGGCAATATTGTTACAAGCGCGGATGAAGCCGGGGAAACCGCCAAAAAAATGGGAGCGGTGGTTATAAAAGCCCAGGTAATGGCAGGAGGGCGCGGAAAAGCCGGAGGTATCGCAAAATCTTCAAACCCTGAGGAGGCAAGCCGGAACGCACAGCGAATACTTGGCATGTCAATAAAAGGATTGCCCGTAAGAAAGCTCCTTGTCGAGGAATATAAAAAACCGCAAATCGAGATGTATATCGGGATTACCATAGACAGGAAGTCACGATGCCCCATCATAATGGCAAGTTCCGAAGGCGGTATCGACATAGAAGAGACTGCAAGAGAAAAACCACAGAAGATTGTCAGGATGCACGTCAATCCGCTCACAGGAATTCATAGTTACCAGGCAAGGACACTTGCATATTCGCTGGATAAGAAGAATGCATCGGCAATTGCTGATGTGATAACAAAACTGTACCGGGTTTTTACAGAGTATGATTGCACACTTGTAGAGATTAATCCACTTGCTCTCACCACGGACGGTATTTTTGCGCTCGATGCCAAAATGGTTATTGACGACAATGCCCTTTTCAGGCAGGATGCAAAAGAGGAAGAAACAGGATCGCTTGAAGAGCTTGCGAAGAAGAGGGGGATGAGTTATGTCGGTCTTGACGGGGACATCGGGTGCATAGTCAACGGCGCGGGTCTTGCAATGGCGACACTGGATATGATAGCATTTTATGGTGGGCATGCTGCCAATTTCATGGATGTAAGGGCAGGGGCGGACGCAGAGCAGGTAAAAACAGCGCTTGGGATAGTGTCATCCAACAGGAATTTGAAAGCAATCATCATCAACATTTTCGGGGGCATCACACGGTGCGATGAGGTGGCGCGAGGGGTTGTAGAGATGATACCTGAAATAAAAGTCCCGATTGTAATCAGGCTCACAGGAACAAATGAGAGCGAGGGGCGAATTATGCTTGGGAAACACGGTATAACAATGGCATCATCAACAGAAGAAGCTGCAAGGAAGGTGGTGGAACTTGGGCATACTGATAAATAAAGACACGCGGCTCCTGGTTCAGGGGATAACAGGGAGCGTCGGTTCGTTCCAGGCAAAACAGATGAAAGATTTCGGAACCGGCATCGTGGCTGGCGTCACGCCAGGAAAAGGAGGCAGTGAAGTTCATGGTATCCCTGTTTTTGACTCGGTAAAAGAAGCAGTGGACGAGGCAGACCCCAACGCATCTGTTATTTTTGTCCCGCCGCAATTCGCGGCAGATGCAATTTTTGAAGCCGCAGATAGCGGAATGGAGCTGATTGTATGCATAACTGAAGGGATTCCCGTGCATGATATGATGCGCGTATGCGCCTATCTTAAGCCACAATCGAGGCTCCTCGGCGCCAATTGCCCTGGCATTACCGCGCCGGGTGAATCAAAGATAGGAATAATGCCAAATTCCATACACCTGCCCGGGAATATCGGGCTCGTATCAAGAAGCGGGACGCTCACCTATGAGATAGTTGACCTCTTATCAAAAAACGGGCTGGGGCAATCCACGTCTGTGGGTATTGGCGGAGACCCCGTTACCGGAATGTCATTTGCGGACATATTGGAACTCTTTGAGGAAGACCCCAAGACCCATGCAGTCGTGCTTGTCGGCGAAATCGGCGGAACCGCGGAAGAGGATTCCATCGAGTTTATCAGGGGAATGAGTAAACCTGTAATATCGTATATAGTGGGCGTTTCTGCGCCGCCCGGAAAAACAATGGGTCATGCAGGCGCAATTGTTTCAGCAGGCAGCGGGAGCGCACTTGAAAAAATAGCAGCACTTGAAAATGCAGGCGTCACTGTGGCGAAAAGCCCGGCGGATATAGTGAAACGGCTAAATTATTTCTTACGGTAAACAAGAGCAAAAGCGTTTAACAAATCGACTATAAGTGAACCCCGATTCGTCAATTGTGCCCATAGATGCGTGTTTTGACCACAAAAGATTTAAAAGCAATGCAGTAGAAAGGTAGGATTAGTATGAAATTGAAAATAATTATAACTGGCAACAAGGTTCACGGCGTTGGTTATCGCGTTATGTTTGTAAACAAAGCACTCTCACTTGGAATTAGTAATTTTAATGTTTTCAATACTTTTCTCCAGGGAAATCAGGCAGTTTTCGCAGTTATAGAGGGAGATGAAGACGTTCTGGAGGAGTTCCGGTCTTATGCAAATACTGTTAAACCTGATGAAGCAGAGGTGGATAACATATCCTTTGAGGAGTACAGGAATGTTGTTCCACCAATCGAACGAGTCATGCAGGCATTCCAGATGGAACAGTGGGGTAAAGGCATTCCAATACTCTTAAAAATGCTGGAGAAACAGGATAAAACGCTGGAGAAGCAGGATACCTTGCTTAGCGTTACTGAAAATGGTTTTAAAGAACTAAATGAAGAAATACATATTATTAGGCAGAATACTTCCCTGATTCCTGCCATGAAGGAAGATACCTCTGAAATCAAAAGCAATACCAGGGAAATTGTGGATAAACTTCAGAATAAGTACGAGGAACTGAGCAGGGAGATTGTTCAGATGAAGGTAACACTCGCCAAAATCGAAACTAAAGTATTTGCATAATTCGACTATAAGTGAACCCTGATTCGTCAATTGTGCCCATGCATGCATGTTTTGACCACAAAAGATTTAAGTATGAGATTATGTAGAAGGTATGTAATCCATAACGGGATTAATCGAGGGTGATGAAAATCGTCTTTTACTGCCTTGCGCAGGACAAAGCCGGTTTA
>JAHFCV010000193.1 GCA_023249275.1 Candidatus Methanoperedens sp. | reverse complement strand
CTAACCGACCGCAAAAATCCTATTTCTTCTCCACCTGCACGACCTTCGCGCCGCGGTTCATGGCAATCTTGCCAGTCCTCACCATCTCCCTGATCCCGAACTGGCGCAGCAACTGCTCCATGGCTTTTATCTTGCTCTCATCGCCAGTCACTTCGACCACGAGTGATTTTATGCCAACATCAACTATCTTTGCCCTGAACACGTCCACTATCTGCATCACTTCTGCGCGCGTGGTGGAATCCACCCCGACTTTTATAAGCGCAAGCTCCCTGCTTACAGATTCATCAGGCGGGATATCGCTGACCCTGATTACATCGATGAGTTTGTTAAGCTGCTTTTCCACCTGCTCAAGAACATGGTCATCACCGCTAACAACGATGGTTATGCGCGAGGTATCGGCGTTCTCGGTCACACCTACTGCCAGGCTTTCGATGTTAAATCCGCGCCTTGAGAACAAACCTGCAACTCTTGTAAGTACTCCGGGCTTATTTTCAACAAGTACTGCCACTGTATGTTTCATTTCTCTCACTCCAGGTCAAGTATTTCATTGATAGCTGCGCCGGCAGGAACCATCGGCGAGACGTTCTCCTCTCTCTCCACCACAAAATCAATAATCGCGGGTCTCCCTGATTTCACCGCTTCTTTGATAACATCTTTCACTTCGTTTTTCTTCTTCGCACGCAGTCCCAGCGCCCCGTAAGCTTGCGCCAGTTTGACAAAGTCCACGCTGCCTTCAAGACACGTTTCCGAATACCGCCTGCTGAAGAACAATTCCTGCCACTGCCTCACCATGCCGAGGAAGCCGTTATTCAGTATAGCCACAATCACAGGGATGTCATTTTGCACGACGGTTGCAAGTTCCTGCGAGTTCATCTGGAAAGAGCCGTCGCCTGCGATATCTATGACCGTGGATTCCGGTTTTCCAACTTTTGCGCCCATTGCTGCCGGGAATCCGTATCCCATAGTGCCAAGCCCGCCGCTTGAAATGAAGGTGCGCGGGTTCTTGAAATTAAAGAACTGCGCTGCCCACATCTGGTTTTGTCCGACTTCGGTGACTACAATCGCATCAGGGCATATCTCACTTATCTGCTCAACCACGAACTGCGGTCGCAGGAGTTTATCCTTCTTATAAGTAAGAGGATACTCTTTTTTCCATGCTGCTATCTTCTTAGTCCATGTTTCGGTTTTAACCTGTTCCTGTTTAACGTATTTAAGCAGGGTTTTCAATACGTTTTTCGCATCCCCGACAATCGGTACGTCAACGCGGACATTCTTCCCTATCTCAGCAGGGTCAATATCAATATGGATTATCTTTGCATTGGGGGCAAACGCCGAGATCTTGCCTGTAACGCGGTCATCAAAGCGGACACCGACTGCTATAATCAAATCGGATTCCTGGATAGCGTAGTTGGCATACCTCGTCCCGTGCATGCCCAGCATTCCTACAGAGAGCGGGTGAGCTGACGGAAATGCGCTCATTCCCATAAGGGTGGTAGTGACAGGCGCCATTATACCCTCGGCGAGGGCGCGCAGCTCTTCTGTCGCGTTTGAAAATATGATGCCTCCCCCAACATAGAATATTGGTTTTTCCGCTTTCAGGATAAGTGAGGCAGCCTTTTTGATCTGCTGTTCGTTTCCCACATAGGTTGGTTTATAACCCCGCAGTTTTACCTCTTCCGGGTATTCAAATTCTATGATTTCAGTCTGGGTATCTTTGGGTATATCGATAAGCACAGGACCCTGTCTGCCAGTCTGGGCAATGTGAAATGCTTCCTTGAATATCCGGGGAATATCACTGGATTCCTGCACAAGATAATTATGCTTCGTGATTGGAAGGGTTATGCCTGTGATGTTGGCTTCCTGGAACGCATCATTGCCGATAAGAGGGCGCGGCACCTGCCCCGTGATTGCAATAACCGGTACCGAATCCATGTAGGCTGTGGCAATGCCTGTAACGAGGTTTGTGGCTCCGGGTCCTGACGTTGCAAGGCATACGCCAGCTTTGCCTGTGGCTCTCGCATAGCCGTCGGCAGCATGCGCGGCAGCCTGCTCATGCCTGACAAGTATGTGCCTTATATCTGCATCGTAAAGGGCATCGTATAAAGGCAATACCTGCCCGCCGGGATAACCGAAGATGACCTCGACATTCTCCTTATAAAGCGATTCGATGACCGCCTTTGCGCCTGACATTTTTGTTTTTGTCATTTGATTCACCATTAACACAGATTAATGTTTTATAAATATTTCCTAAATCTTCTTCTGTTCCTGCTGTACCAGCCTGTTTATGCCTTCAAGCACCGCTTCCACAGACGCCATTATAATATCCGTACGGGCGCCGCGGGCTGTTATGGTCTTTCCGCCTTTGCTGAGCTTTACCCAGACTTCAACCAGCGCATCCGTCCCGCCAGTTATCGCATCAACATGGTATTCATCAAGGTGCACGTCAGCCACGCCTGATACAGCTTTTTTTAACGCATTGATGGCAGCATCAACAGGTCCTGTCCCAACGCCTGCCTCGACAACATGGGAACCGTTGACTTTCAACCGGATCGAAGCTGTGGGCATCACGGTATTTCCTGCAACCACAGTAAGCTCTTCAAGCTTGACCTTGGCTTCCTGGTATATGCCAAGCACGGTCTCTGCAATAGTCTGGAGGTCGGCATCGGTTACGCGCTTTCCCTTGTCTCCGAGTTCTTTCATTCTGGTAACAATCTCATCAATCTGCTTTTCACTTGCCGAAATACCAAACTCCTTCAGTGCAAGCACAACCGAACTCCTGCCTGCATGCTTGCCCAGAACTATTCGGCGCTCGCGCCCCACAAGTTCGGGGGTAATGGGTTCGTATGTCGCGGTGTTTGCAAGAAGCCCGTGAACGTGTATGCCAGCCTCATGCGTAAAGGCATTCCCGCCCACTATTGCCTTGTTGGGAGCAACAGGGACGCCGCTTAACCTGCTCACAAGTCGTGATGTGGTGTATAAACCTTTTATATCGATTTTTGATTTGTGTTTGTATAGTGAATAAAGCACCATCACCACTTCTTCAAGCGATGTGTTTCCTGCCCGCTCGCCGATACCGTTTATGGTAACATGCGCTTCCTTCGCTCCTGCCCTGAGAGCCGAAACAGTATTGGCTGTTGCCATCCCGAAATCATTGTGGCAGTGAACGCTTACAG
>JAHFCV010000192.1 GCA_023249275.1 Candidatus Methanoperedens sp. | reverse complement strand
CATAGTCCAGTGCATGGAGTTATCCGATACACTGAAAAAATTAAAAAATAACGAGATAAGTCTTGAAGAGGCGGAGAGGCAGCTTCGGATAACGAATTTTGAATTATTATCAGATATTGCCAGGGTAGATATCCACAGGGCAAAGAGGGTGGGTATTCCGGAAGCTGTTTTAGCAGATTGCAAGACCTGTGATGAGGTGGTATCCATAACTGGAGTTCATTTAAAGAACGAAGGGCGGGCTATTGTAACAAGAGCAGGGGAAGAGATTTACGCAGCGTTGAAGTCAATAGCCAAAGAGACTGGGTCAAAAATAAGATGGGAAAAACGTGCAAGAGTTGTGGTTATAGGGGAGACCAGGGCAAAAACCGGGGGAAAGGTTGGGGTTATTTCAGCGGGTACTGCGGATATTCCTGTTGCTGAGGAAGCAAAGGTGATAGCAGAGGAGATGGGTTGCACTGTTACTGCTATATACGATGTGGGCGTGGCAGGAATTCACAGGCTGTTTCCCGAATTAACCAAACTCATCGAGGCAGGCGTGGATGCCGTTGTGGTTGCGGCGGGACGTGAGGGGACGCTTCCTGCAATAGTGTCGGGGCTTGTTGACGTTCCTGTGATTGGTGTTCCTGTGTCAACCGGATACGGCGCCGGCGGGAAAGGCGAGGCTGCGCTTTTATCCATGCTCCAGTCATGTTCTGTCCTGGCAGTGGTAAATATCGATGCAGGCTTTGTAGCCGGTGCATACGCAGCACGGATAGCTAATCTGGCTGCAAAACACAGAACGCAAAAAACACACTGACACTTATCATTTATAGTCTCCCGAAACATATGATTATTTTTCATCACGAATTTCACGAATGCGCGAATGACACGAATTTAGCCAGGCAGTTCACGATGAACTTTGATGAACCCAATAATATTCAATTCTTTTAGACGGGTTCATCAAACTTTCAACCTGATACATCTTATATTCGTGAAATTTGTATATTCGTGTGATTCGTGATTTATTTTCAGATGTTATGCGGATAACTATAACAGTATAACATATTCCAAATCTCATTCTGGATATGAAATTTGTATGGTGGAATTGAATATATTTTTGTAAAATGAATAAATTTTTATACTATGTAAAGAAGTAATATATTATTAAAAAAGATATTAAAAAATTAAAAGGAGGAAAAATAATATGAGAATTCGAGTAGTAAGCTCTAAAGAAGAAATCAAATCACTTGGAACAGGAGAAAAAATAATTCATCTTGCTTTCAGACCATCAAACAAAGACATCTTTGCATTAGTGCAGGCATGCCCCAATGTGAAAGCAATACACGTGCCGAGTTCGTATATTAAGACAATATCGAACTCAACAAGAATGTTTCTGGAAATGCAGGGTGTTGCCCTTCTGGAAGGGGATGTATGGGGACACAGAAAGGACATAAATGAATACTCCGAGGTAAAACCCGAGGTATTCGATAGAATGGAAGAACTCAAAAAAGAAGGCTTATCCGAGGTTGCCGTTCTTGACAGGCTGGGAAGGGAGACGCGCCTCAGCAAGGATTTATTAAAATTCCTGTTAAAGGAAAAGTCAAAGAAGAAATAAGAACTCTTTTTTGTTTTTTTTATTTTTCGTATTTTACAGTTGGCATTTTTTTCCGTATCTCATCCAGCAACTGCTCATCGCTTTTGCCTTCTGTAGCTATTCCAAGATCGGAAGCCATCTTTTTTATCTTTGAAGAGCTTTCTTGCGGGCTTTCTTTAAGTGCCTTCTCAACATCCTTCAATTCGCGTTCAGATTCTTGTTTTGCTTTTTTAAACTCGCCTGTTGCCCTGCCCAGTGAGCGTGCCAGTTCCGGGATCTTGCTTGCGCCAAACAAAATTATGACAACGAGCGCTATTAATATAATCTCCTGTGTTCCTATAGCCATGTTATATACTCGCTTTTCTTACAGGTAAAGTTTCCCCTGATTTGATTTTTGATCGGATTTCTTCTACAAGCTGTTCAGTAGATTTATTCTGGGCATCCAGACCCATTTCTATCGCTAAATTATAAATCTTGGTATCCTTATCATTTAATGGCTTATCCAGACGCTTTAGCTCATATTCAGTCTCCATCTGGGCTTTTTTGAATTCTCCTGCCGCCTTGCCTAATGAGTGCGCTAATTCAGGCAGTCTTGTGGGGCCGAATAAGAACAAAGCCACAATTAGGATTAATATCAATTCCGGAGTTCCAATCATGTATATCTTATTGATTTACCGGATTACTTAAATCTTTGCACTGTAAAAATCCATAAAGTGATTTATTCTCTGGACATAAGGCAAATCTCTTCGGAATCGCTGTTATATCCTATTAAACCACCATGTCTCGTCCAGTTGATTATTATCTTAAAATAACTCTCGATGTCGGTTGTAGAAATCTTTTTTTGTAAAAACCTCAAAGCATCTTCTTTCTTCATCTTGTGTTCATCTGACTCCATGAGCTTATTTTTGAGTTCCTTTATTATCTCCACACCTGCAACTTTATCCATTATGATTTTCTTTCTTTCCCTTATACCTGCATCAAGAAGTTTCTGGGCATCTTCGGTGAGTTCGATATTGCCATCTTTTACGGTAGCAAAGCCAAGCAGCTCAGCGCCGTCGATAGATGGGAGTATCTCATCAAGTTCAAGGTCAAAATCTGCGGCGAGGCGCGCAGCATCCTCAATACCACCTTCATCATTCACTGCTTCTAGCAGTCCGGTAATTTCACTGATTGTTGCTTTTGGGAATATCATGTTTTCTATACTATTAGTGAATAGACTTTATCAACCCATCGATAGAATTCGGGGTCTTTCCTGTTACGGGGTCTTTCTAAATCTATCTTTAAATCCGCAACAACTTTTCCAGGGCGCGGTGAAAGGATGATTATGCGGTTAGCCATATACACGGCTTCCTCTACATTATGTGTTACCATTATCACCGCATCAGGCGGCATATTGGCATCTGCCCACAGCATGAGGAGTTCGTCTTTTAGGTTCTGGGATGTCAGGGCGTCAAGTGATGAAAACGGTTCATCCATGCATAATAGTACCGGTTCCACTGCCAGTGCGCGCGCGAACCCCACCCTTTGTTTCATACCGCCTGAGAGTTCACGGGGGTAAACCCTTTCAAACCCATCAAGACCCACAGCCTTGATATATTTGC
>JAHFCV010000055.1 GCA_023249275.1 Candidatus Methanoperedens sp. | reverse complement strand
GATGAGTATGAAAAGGAGTTTTTTGAACAAGACAAAGAAAATCTTCTCTACAATTGATTAGTAGCCATTTGCAGAAAAGCGAGGAATGATATGAAAGATGCTAACACAATTAGTTCAATTTGTAAAGATCTGATTTTAGGCGATATTGCCAATGCTAAAAAACAGCTACTCACAGAATGGCCATTTGAGCCGTCACTTAATGAGCCAAAGCGTGATACTATACCTCAATGGCAACAAGTTGAACTATTCTTACGGGATAATTTTACTTGCCGATATTGTGGTAAACATACTATTTTCATCGGTACATTGCGGGCAGTAAACGCATTATTACCCAACGATTTTCCTTATCATCCTCATTGGAAGTGGAACGATACACATCCTGCATTTTGGGAACTGACAGCTTCTTGTGATCATCTGAAGCCAGTTGCACGTGGCGGGACAAATAATATTGATAATTTAGTCACTGCGTGCTATAAATGCAATTCTATTAAGACAAATTGGACTTTAGAAGAATTGCGTTGGGAATTACATGAACCGACTAATGATAGTTGGGATGGACTCGTTGGAATATTTCTTCAAATAATGGAGCAGAGTAAAATTCAAGAAAAGTCTCTTAAAAGTTGGTATAATTTATTGAAAAAATAATATCACCCACTTCCCCCCATCATCGCCTTCCTCACCAGCACATGCGGCGCCCCGTCGCTCACAGGCACAAGCTGCCCGCGCACAGGAAAATTATAAGTTGTTTGGATGCTATGGATTTTGGTAATTAAAAGGTCGTATATGGAAAAACCCAGGCATCCTAACGAGGAAGAAATTGACGAGAAGGAATGGCTGCGTGGAGCAAATGCCAATCCTGCTTTTGATTTCCTGAAAGAACCTGAAGAGGACATATACACAGCCGAGGATGGAAGACCATTCCATGACGAGAGGTAAAGCAGTCCTTTTTCGCTTTTCCGTTTTGGGATTTTGCGTAAGCGCCGCAAATTAATAAATATTATTTATAAAATTCCTCTTTGCGAACTTTGCGTTCTTTGCGGTGGCATAGCATGAACCTCACCCGCTTCCCCCCACCATCGCCTTCCTCACCATCACGTGCGGCGCCCCATCGCTCACAGGCACAAGCTGCCCCGCCTTCCCGCATCTTCCTGAATTAAGCTCAAGGTCATTCCCCACAGCAGCAATACTATTCAATATCTCAAGCGTGTGCCCCGACAGAGAAACATCACGAAGCGGCGTGGTAAGTTCCCCGTTCTCAACCATGAACCCGCGCTCGGCATTGAACTGGAACACTCCCTCTCCCGGGTTCACCTGCCCCCCGCGCGAACCTTTGAGATAAATCCCTTCTTTTAATTCACCAAGCATCTCCTCGAACTTCATCCCATCAGGAGCTATGAACGTATTGCTCATCCTGATAACCGGACGGGCATATCCCTGGGCGCGGGAATTCCTGCTCGCCCCCCCCAATTGCCCTGCACTCTCCCGTGAATGAATGAATGATTTCAGAACACCTTTCTCTATCAGCGTCGTCCTCTTTGATTCCGCGCCTTCATCATCAAACGGATAATAACCGTATTCATGAAGAGAAGGGTCGTCATACACTGTAATGAGAGGAGACGCTATCTGCTCGCCTATCTTACCCGCAAGTATGGAATTTCCCTCAAGAACATGGTCAGCTTCCACGGCATGACCTACGGCTTCATGAATGAATACGCCTGCCAGTTCCTGGTCAAGTATCACTGGGTATGTCCCGGCTTTCGGCGTTTTTGCAGACAGTAATTCAACCGCGGTGTCTGCGGCTTTCCGCGCCAGCTCAAAGGCATTGTGTTTTTTGAAAAACTCAAAACCCATTACGCCAAACCTGCTTTCCCGTCCTATCTGGTATATGCCCTCTGATTGGGCAATGGCGCTCACCGCAAAACCCACACGGTTTAACGTATATTCGCAATCCAATCCCTCAGAACTTGTGTACTTCACTGTAATAATAGACTCTGAATAAACAGCATTTGTACTCTTGATACCCTCAATCCTGGCGCTTTTTTCAATCTCAACGAGTAATTTGACCTTATCCTCGATTGGAATATCCTCCGGGTTCTCCCTGACCTCCGGAAGATTCTGCAAACTCGGCTTTTCTATCGGAGCAAGCGTTATAGGGCTTCTTGGACTTTTGTTTTTAGCAGCCCCTGCAAGCCTTTTAGCCGAGCCCAGAGCCTTATCCAGGTTTCCTGATGCTCCGTCCTGGGATACGAATCCCCACGAACCCGAATCGAGAACTCTCACCGCTGCGCCGCTTGAAAAATTATTGGAAATTTCACGAATCTCGCCATTATCCAGGACGATAGCTGTGCTCACACTCTTTATTACACGGGTATCATAAAAATCCATGTAATCTCACACTGCTGTAACTGGTTTGGGTTCAGGAAGAGGTATACTGAATTTAGTCCTTGACGCAAGTTTTTTAAGCGTGGCGATAAGCCCCTCTTTCTCTCTCCCAACAAGGCTGTATTCAAGCACCTCTTCGATATTTGATACAGGTATTATCTTGATAATATCCTTGTATTCATCCTCAATGAGAACGTCTCCAAGATTCGATTTTGGAATTATTACGGTCTTTATTCCTGCCAGCGCCGCAGCCTCAATCTTGTATGTAACGCCGCCAACAGGCAGCACATCCCCACGGACCGAGAGCGAACCTGTCATGGCAATGCTCTGGTCAACAGGTATTCCCTGGATTGCAGAGAGAACCGCAGTTGCTATGGATATGCTGGCTGAATCGCCTTCTACGCCTTCATACGTCCCCACGAACTGGATGTGGACATCCATTTTCGATATGTCCTTGCCGGTTGTTTTTTTGATCAGCGCTGAAACGTTCTGGACTGCTTCTTTTGCAATATTCTTGAGCATACCTGTGGCAATAATGTGACCTTCTGACGTGGATTGCGTGGGTGTGACCTCAGCAATTATCGGAAGAACAATACCCGAATCGTCGCCCATCACTGCAAGACCGTTAACCCTTCCTACCTGCGCGCCTTCCTTCACGAACAATTTGTAATCCTTCCTGCGCTCAAGATACTGGTGTGCCAGTTGCTGCTCGACAGAACGGGCAATGCTCTTTGCTTTCAATACATGCTGGGCAGTGGTGAGCGGCGCATTTTCCCCGTGGGCTATATCGCCAGCCACCCGCACAAGACCTCCAAGGTCCCTGAGTTTGAGGGTAAGATGCCCCTTTCTTCCTGCCCTGCGCCTGGCTTCCCGGATAATCTCCTCTACCGCGCTTCTGTCAAAATGCGGTATTTTGCCGTCCCTTACCACTTCCTGGGCAACGAACCTGACAAGTTTCTGCCTGTTTTCAGGGGTATCCTCAATAGTGTCGCTCATATAAACTTCATACCCGTATCCCTTGATACGCGAGCGCAATGCCGGGTGCATGCCCCTTATGGCATCAAGATTTCCTGCCGCAACCATAATAAAATCGCATGGTACAGGGTCGGTTTTTACCATTGCACCGCTTGAACGCTCAGACTGCCCTGTAATTGCAAACTCCTTCTCCTGTAATGCCGTAAGAAGATTCTGCTGGGATTCAATCCTCAGCGTATTTATTTCATCGATAAACAGGACTCCTTTATGCGCTTTATGTATCGCCCCGCTCTCCACGCGGTCATGAGCAGGCGTTTCAAGCCCACCTGACTGGAATGGGTCATGGCGCACATCGCCAAGAAGGGCTCCGGCATGCGCGCCCGTGGCATCCATATAAGGCGCTATCTCTTTTCCGGTATTTGAAACAAGAAGTTTCGGTATCAATGCCGTTTCCTTGGGCATGAACTGGCGCATCATCATAGCGATCAAAACGGCTGCTATGATTCCCAGGAGATATTCCCCTACGAAAAAAGAGTAACCCACGATACCGAGAACAAGAAGCATGATAAACATGTTCCGCGCCTGGGTTCTCTTGTGGGCTTCAAGCTTGTGGGCATCGGAAATCTCCTTACCTTTCCCGGCAGGAACGATTCGTATCTTGGGATTATTCGGATCGTCAGGATTATTATACACCAGCACATCCTGTAACTCTTCTTTTGGAAGCAATTCTGCCATAGCCTTTGCCAGCATTGACTTCCCTGTGCCCGGCGTGCCCAGCATCATTACATGCCTTCGCTGGTTAGCGGCTTTCCTGACAACTTCCACAGCGTGTTCCTGTCCTATGACCTGCTCAATTAACTTCTTTGGAACTTCGATGTCTTTCGTGGATGTTATCTCTAAACCGCCAAGAATGTCCTGATTCTTTACTTCGTTTTCAGTATTTTCCATATTTTACCAATAAATGAGATGTTATTCATCATAAGAGTATCGTAAATTCCAGACTGCCAGGTGTTACTAATAAAAATCTCCTCTTAAATCTTTTTCGCTGCATCTTCCAAAAAGTCTATACGATTCAACTTCTATTAAGACCTATCACTTATCATTTAATAACGTGAGGAATTTCATGAACATGTCACTCCAGATAGGAAAAATAATGGGCATCCCTATTAGATTACATATAACCTTTCTCCTTATCTTACCGGTATTTGGATGGGTATTTGCAAATAATACGCAAAGATTCGGTTTTAATGACGTAGAACCATTATCGCTCAGGTACGCTCTGGGGATGGCTGCTGCGCTCTTGCTTTTCACCTGCGTGCTGCTGCATGAGCTGGGACACTCTTACGTAGCTAAAAAACATGGAACTAAAATCCAGGGTATAACACTGTTCCTTTTCGGGGGCGTTTCCTCTATGGAAGAGATACCGAGAGACCCAAAAGTGGAGTTCAAGATGGCTCTGGCAGGTCCGCTTGTCAGCCTTTTAATTGGTTCGATACTTATAATAGTACATGAACTTTTTAAAACAGATAACCCCTATCTGCGCCTCATCTGGCTTTTAGGGTATATAAATATCGTACTCTTTATCTTCAATCTCATTCCGGCATTTCCAATGGACGGAGGCAGGGTATTGAGAGCATTGCTTGCCGGCAGGATGTCATATATGAGAGCTACGCATGCCGCCGCCGGGATAGGTAAGATGTTTGCTATTTTTATGGGTATTTTCGGATTCCTGAATGCAATACAGGGCGGAGGAGGCTTCTGGTTCATTCTCATCGCATTCTTTATTTACATAGGCGCCTCAGAGGAGGAAAAATCCACAGAAATAAGTATTGTACTTGAAGACGTGAAAATAAAAGATATTATGTCAGATAAGGTTAAGACAGTGCCGTCAGGAATGCCTGTGGAAGAACTTGTGGATTTCATGTTCAGGTTCAAACACATGGGATATCCGGTTGTGGATGATTCTGAAGTTAAAGGTATAGTAACTTTTACGGATGTGCAGAAAGTCCCCAGGGAAGAAAGAAAAAATGTAAATGTTTCGCAGATAATGACAAAAAAGCTTATCACACTCAGGGCAGATGATGATGCAATGAGCGGCTTAAAACTCATGACCATGAATAACATAGGACGAATTATTATTACAGACGAAAATAAAATTGTAGGCATTGTATCAAGAACAGACATGTTACGGTCTGTACAATTATTGGAATAACATGAATAACGGCACTTATGCAGTCAGTTATAATTTAAATTATAAAAATCCTGAAGCATCTTCCCGGGCAAGGATAATCCTTGTGGGCACTGCTCATGTTTCTGATAAAAGCGTAGCCGAAGTCAATGAAGTAATTGAACGCGAAAAGCCCGACATTGTGGCTGTTGAACTTGACAGGGCAAGGTACCAGGCATTAAAAGGGGAAGAAGAGGTTCGTGAAATCAATGTCAGGGAATTACTCAGTGAAGGTAGGCTCTATCATTTTTTAATACACTGGTTTCTTGCTTACATCCAGAAAAAAATAGGGACAGATGCGGGTGTCAAACCCGGCGCTGAAATGCTCGCTGCCATTGAAAAAGCCGAAAAAACCGGCGCGCGTGTGGCGCTGATAGACCGGGACATCCGGATTACGCTGGGGCGCTTCTGGAGTAAAATGTCTTTTTTTGAGAAATTAAAGCTGTCTTTTTCGCTCCTCGGCGCATCGCTGGGTTTTGGCACAAAAGAGATAGACCTGGATACGGTTACTGATGAGGATGTTGTGACACAGTTGATTGCCGAACTGAGGAAACTGGCTCCGAGCGCGGCATCTGTTCTCATAGATGAGAGAGATGCCTTCATGGCAAAAAAGCTCCTTGAAATATCCGGGGAAGGCTGTGTTGTGGCTGTTGTGGGCGCAGGTCACAGGGAAGGTATCCAGAGATATCTTGATGCGCCTGAGTCCGTCCCTTCTATAGAGGAATTAACAACGCTCCCGAAAAAAGGTTTTAGCTGGTTCAAAGCTGCAACCATAGCCATTATAGCTATGATTGTGGGAATGCTGGCTCTTCTGGTTTTAGGTGGATATCCGCTTGAGAAGCTTCTCACAGCAATGTTATATCTCTTTATTGCACAGGGGATACTCTCTGCGGTTGGCGTTCTTGTTGCAAGAGGACATCCCTTTTCTGCATTAACTGCTTTTGGTCTGGCATGGTTCGGGTTCCTGCATCCTTTTTTAGCAGTCGGCTGGCTTGCAGGGCTTGTGGAAGCGCATTTCCGTCCTCCTACTACCGAGGATTTCAGGACGATAATGAAAGCCGAAACAGTAACAGAACTGATGCAGAATAAGTTATTCCGAATAATTCTTGTGGCAGGATTAGCCAATCTGGGCAGCATGATGGGAACGTTTGTGGCGATTCCTGTTATGGTTCATTATCTTGGTATCACAAACCCACTGGATATTCTTAAGACGGCGCTGGATACAGGATTTAATGCAATAAAAGGATTGCTTTAAAATCCCATTAAAAAAATTATTAACCGCAGACTAAACATATCGAAAAATCTGCATTTACCTGAATCTGCGGTTTCTATTGTATGTTTATATTTTATATTACTCGTCCAGTATGGCTTCAGCCGTTTCACGGTAGGCATTCATCACATAAGGGATACCGCTTAACTTTGATGCATCTTCTGTCAGAGCCATAACGTCGTTGCGTGAGATGGCAGAAACCCTGAACCTTCGCGAGCCAGCCATGAGCTGCTGCAAACCTGTCCTGAACTTCTGGGCGTAGGAGTAAATACCAATTGCTCCCATCGGAAGGTTCTTCATGTCATCACCGAAGCGATGCGCGAGTTCTTCATAGCACACAAAGATTTCCTCTGGCTTGCTTCCATATTCGGACACAGTCTTCGGGAGGTCATTTTCAGCAATCCATTTGCCGATGTTCTTGCCCACGAAGCCCGGTATCATAAGCGCCCTTCCCATGCATACCGCCTTAAAGTGCGGCGCGCCCATAGCAAGAGCCTTATACACGCCGTCCTCGCTTGAGAAGCCGCCAGCCATTGCCAGGTCTGGTACTCGCATGCCCTTCCTGTTCAATGTCTCGGCAAACTCATACGCCAGTGATTGCAGGTAGAAGGTCGGGATACCCCATTCTTCCATCATTGGCCAGGGGCTCATGCCTGTTCCGCCCGGTGCACCGTCGATTGTCAGCAGGTCTATCTTCGCTTCCGAGCAGTATTTCAATGCCATTGCAAGTTCAACCATGGAATAAGCGCCTGTCTTCAGGGTCACGCGCTTGAATCCCAGGTCGCGCAGCCTGTCAACCTCTTCGAAGAATCCGTCTTTTGTGACAAAGCCGAGCCTTGAATGTCTCTCAAACTCCTTGATTGCTCCAGCCTTATAAGCAGCCTTTATTGCCGTGTCTTCGGGGTCTGGTGTGACGATGTAACCCCGCTTCTTAAGTTCAACAGCACGCTCTATGCTGTTTACTTTAATCTCACCGCCGATGCATTTTGCGCCCTGTCCCCATTTAAGCTCGATTGTGTCAAGATTGTGCTTCGATGAAACGTATTCAGCCACGCCGAGCCTTGTATCTTCAACATTCATCTGGACAAGGATTTCACCATAACCCTCATTGTATTTCTTGTAGGTTGTTATCCTTCTATCCATCTCGGGGGACATTTTGATCTTCTTGCTGCTGTCAAGCACAAGCCCTGGGTCTATGCCGCACACGTTTTCCCCGCATACGAGCGTTATCCCTGAAATTGCGGCGCCTGCTGCAAAGTGTTCCCAGTTCTTCCGTGCGATTTCTGTTGAGCCAAGCGCGCCTGTGAAAATCGGGAGTTTCATACTGACTTTCTTATCCCAGCCGTATTCTGTTTCCGTGTTTACTCGCGGGAATATCGCAGTATCGGGATTCGGCTCTTCTCCTTCCGGCAATCCCCATGCTCCGACTGCGTAGCCCTGGATATTGAGGTGCGAGTAATCTACAGGATAGTTCTTATCCGCGCCTGCTGTTATATTCCCGAAAGGTCCGGGGTAAATGACTTCACGTCCCCTGAATGAGGATTTGAAGATTTCACAGTTGCCGCGGCATCCGTCTATACAACGAGTGCATATCCCTGACATAGGGGATACACTTTTTGAGCGATTAAAGGTCTGCGTCGCTTCATTCGCGTTTGGTTGTCTAAGATTCATTGTTCCTCCAAGTTGGGTTTTTGAAGAAGACCAGCCTGTTTTTTAACAGTTCTTCTCCTGCATTGTAAACAGTTTTTTGCGTTCTCTCAAAAACGCTCGGAAACGGAAGGTTGTTTCCTTTATTTAAATATTCCGAGATGTGATTGTGCGCCGGCTCGGTGGAGCACCAACACCGCGGTTTCTGGTTTTATAGTTAATAACTAAAGATTTTGAACTTATCTTTGCGACCTTTGCGCCCTCTGCGGTGAATAAAATCAAGCACCGCAAAGCACGCAAAGAACGCAAAGTGTTCATAGCATAAGTATTGAAAATTAGGTTCCTAACTATACCTTGAAACCGTTTTAACATGTATCTAACCAGGCATAATTTGCTAAACCTTTACCCCGCTTAATTCGGTCTCATAGCCGAAAGTTATAGTAAACTATTTAAGTAGGTAAACGGTAGCTTATGGGCGGTCACAATTATCCTTTATTTGAGCAATCTCTCAAATTGGGTAAAAACATTGTAACAGTTGATTCAAAATTGATGAATCTACACTGAATCAAATAAAGGATATGTTGGGGCCATAACTTCAAAGGAGAAAAAAAGATGGCAACACCAACACCCCAAAAGGTTCTGGAATTCATAAAAGAAAAGAATGTAAAATGGGTAGACCTGCAGTTCATGGATATCCCTGGTTATATCCAGCACATAACAATTCCATCATATACTCTGAAAGAAGAGGATTTCACTGATGGTATTGGTAAGCTGGACGGCTCCTCGATCAAGGGATTCAAATCGATATTCGAGTCTGACATGAGGATGTTCCCCGACCCGAGCACATGCGCGATCCTGCCCTGGACAGACAACACTCCCCATAAGACGCTGCGCCTGATATGCGACCTCTACGACGCTTTCGGAGGACCGCGTTTCACACGCGACCCGAGGCACATTGCCCAGAGAGCGGAAGAGGCTGTGAAAAAAGCAGGATTCGACATATCGTACTGGGGACCTGAACTGGAGTTCTTCGTTTTTGACTCGGTCAAAATGCTGCCAAGTTTTTCAACAGCACGCGATGCCTGGTCAGGCACCGGATACCAGATAGAATCAAAAGAGGCGCCGTGGTCACAGACGAGCGGTATCAACCATCCTATCAGGTTCAAGGAAGGGTATTATCCGGCACCGCCGCAGGACACGTTACAGGAGTATAGAAGTGAAGTGTCAGGACAGCTTTACGATTACTTCGGCATTGTGGTCGACGCGCATCACCACGAAGTAGCCACTGCCGGGCAGTGCGAAATCGATATGAAATACGATACGCTCACGAAGATGGGAGACAACGTGCTCACATACAAGAACGTGGTCAAGAACGTTGCTTACAATATGAATATGATCGCCACTTTCATGCCTAAACCAATATTCGGCGACAATGCATCCGGCATGCACATCCACCAGTCGCTCTGGAAAAAGGGCAGAAACACCTTCTATGACCCCGACGACGAGTATGCTGAAATATCGCAGACCTGCCGTTATTACATAGGCGGGCTTATGGAACACTCAAGGGCGCTCTGTGCCATCACCTCGCCAACTACAAACTCGTACAAGAGACTTGTTCCAGGATACGAAGCTCCTGTATATATCGCATGGAGCAAGCGCAACAGGTCTGCAAGCATAAGAGTGCCAGTATATGAAAAGGGAAAGGAAGCGCCCAAGAGGATCGAGTTCAGACCGCCTGATACCAGTTGCAACACTTATTTCGCCTTCGCAGCGCTCACTGCGGCGGGGCTTGACGGCATAAAGAAAAAGATGGAACCTGGTAACCCATGCGATGAGAATATCTATCACCTCACAAAAGAGAGAAGACATGAGATGGGTATCAAGGAATGCCCGGGCTCGCTGAAAGAGGCGCTGGATGAACTGGAAACAGACAGGAAGTTCCTTGAGCCGATATTCCCGGGGGATGCCATCGATATGTGGATAGAGCTTAAATCCGAAGAGTACAAGCAGAACTCAATCAGACCCACGCCTTTTGAGTTCTACCAGTACTTCGATATTTAACTCGATTTTATTCCAACATGCTCTTAAAGCATGCTGGAATCCTTTTTTTTGTACGTGTTTAGTGCTTGTATGAGGCATTTATCACGAATTTCACGAATTTACGAATGACACAAATACGCACAGGTTGGTTTACGATGCGTACGTGCTCAACGCGTGGTGAGCCAAAATTGATGAGAATCCAGATTGTAGTATCCTGATAGATAACTATATCATCACTAATACATTCACCTCCCGATATTCGTGTGATTTGTTTATTCGTGCCATTCGTGATTTTCATCATGTGGGTGCTAATCAAACACTAAATTTTTATTTTTTTAGAAATTTAAAACAAACATTGTCTTTATTTGTTTTTATTAAACCACAACCCACTTAAAAAAGCAGGTTATTATTATAAATCAGTGGCCGGAAAAATCCTATCATACTTTTTTTCCTGAAACCGGTCACTACCACCTCAACTTTACACTCACCGTAAACTATATATCTTGTTTACAACCATTGTAAAGTCAAACATATATGTATATGAGAGGATAGGCAATGAAGAACAAACAAAAAAACATGCTTGGTATCGGGATTGTGGTTATATTAATGCTATACCTGAGTGCGCAGAGCTTCAGCAACTCCCTCTCATTTTACTACGAAGTCGGTGAGTTTGTACAAAAAGCCGATTCAATTAACGGAAAAGCGGTGAACGTAAACGGCACCATTGTAAAAGGCTCGACTGTATGGGAACCTGAGAACGCCAGGCTGACGTTCAAACTTGCTGATAATAACGCCTCCATCACAGTTGTATCGAACGAAGGCATGCCTGGAAGTTACAAAGAGGGTATCCCGGCAGTAGTGACTGGATTTTTCATAAACGGCACTTTCCAGGCAACCCAGGTTGTCACAAAATGCCCCTCAAAGTACGGCGGAGACCTGGATCACGGAGACCATAATGAAACATAGAGGAGAATTCTAATGGAATTAGGAGAGACTACCTTAACTATTGCGTTAATCTTGAGCGCATATGCGCTTTTTGCTCATATAATAGGGATATGGAAAAAGAAAAACGAACTTATCGACAGCGGCAGGATCGCAATAATCGGGATCGCAATACTGACCACAATCGCATCTATCTGGCTATTTAATCTCTTCATCATCCGCAATTTCCAGTATGAATACGTTGCTATCTACAGCAGCCTGGATTTGCCTTTGGCTTACACCCTCTCGGCATTCTGGGCAGGCGCTGACGGTTCGCTACTGCTCTGGGCATGGCTCATATCCATTTATATTGCAGTTATTGCAGCGCGGGGAAAATCCTACGACAACCTGATAAAACATGCAATGCCCGTAGTTCTTATCACTCTTGCTTATTTCTTCTATATGCTGCTCACGGTATCCCGTCCATTCAGGATGCTTGATTTCATGCCTGCGGACGGGAACGGCTTAAATCCCCTACTTCAGGACCCCGGCATGTTCTTCCACCCTCCCACGTTGTTCTGGGGTTATGCAGGGGTAATTATCCCGTTCGCGTTAATGGTTGCAGGCATATATCTTTCGGATGATACCTGGACATACCGCGCCCGCCGCTGGGCGCTGTGGGCATGGCTTGGTCTGGCTCTTGGCAACATGTTCGGGAGCTACTGGGCTTATACGGTGCTTAACTGGGGCGGCTTCTGGGGCTGGGACCCTGTTGAGAACGCCTCGTTCCTTCCCTGGCTCACAATGACCGCATTCTATCACAGCACTATGATAACGGAGCGTAAAGGCGGCATGAAGTTCTGGAATATCCTTCTCATCCTTTTCACATGGGAACTCACGGTGTACGGGACACTGCTCACACGCAGCGGGATAATTGCTTCTGTGCATACCTTCGGGCAGTCCGTCACCGCCCCATATTATATCAATTATATGATAGTGGTGCTTGCAGCCACGCTCA
>JAHFCV010000054.1 GCA_023249275.1 Candidatus Methanoperedens sp. | reverse complement strand
ATGGCAATAACCAACTGTATAATGCCAACAATTGCAGTTCCTAAACTTAATACCATATATTCACCTCACGCTTAAAGCGTAGTCTGTATAATAGTAACAGGGGAATATAAAATTATTGTGACCTTTATTCAAGAAACGTGAGTGCTTTATTAGGGCAAGCTATAACACACCGCATACATTCAGTGCATCTATCGTGATATATTCTTACAATACCGTCAACGCGCTCCAGGGCTCCGGAATTACACACGCTGTCGCACCTGCCGCATTTCATGCACCCAAGAACTGTTATCAAACCTGTCATCGCCACTCATAAGCTATTTAAGTTTATAGATATTTAGATAGGTTTTGTATAAAACGTGCAAAAACCAGGACTTTGGTTTACATGAGGTAATTATGCCAAGATCAATCCCTGAAATGATTAAAGGAGACTTCAAATGTGAGGATATCGCAAAGTGTATTCTCGGGCTTAAGAACATTGACATTGAAGCCTATAAGGTTCTTGTCTCAAATGGTCCAATGACGGCAGAACGTCTTGGAGAACTTTTAAACAGGGAACGAAGCACAGCTTACAGGTCGTTGCAGAGTTTGATGACCTGCGGTCTTGTGCATCGCGATACCAAAACCATCAGCTCAGGCGGATACTATTACGAATATGTTGCGCTTGAACCGCAAAGGATGAAAGACATGGTTAATGGAAACATAGATGCATGGTATAATAAGATGAAAAAGCTGGTAGCGCAGATCGATAAGGATATTATGAAAAAACTTTAAGAAAGTTTTATCAAACGACAGGTATGCGAAGCATACCTGAACACCGCATAAAGCGAGGTGTCGCTTTATGAAATAGCAGCGCCAAAAATACTGTCGCACACTTCTTCCACTTTTTCCCTGAACTCTTTTTGCGAAAAACCCATCATTGCAGCAGCGAACATGGCGCCGCCTGCCCCCACGCCTTCTTTTACATCCCCGCGCTCGTACATCCGAAGCCCTTCGCGTTTAGAGCTGCCAAAACCCGGGTCGGCTGCAAATGCCTGATAGCCCAGCATCTCGGTCATTTCCCTGAAATTTGCGCTTGCATCATCAGCAACGTAACGGGTGGTAGCAATTGAGACATCCCTTTTCAGCCCGAGATGTTTAATTACTGCCAGAACCGAAACCATCTGCGTCCCGCCTGCAAGCACGGTCTTTGTGCCAAGCCCGTCCACAAGCCCGGCTGTGGCTGCCATCATGGGGTCACCAAGACACTCAACTGCACGCAAGGGCTCATTTTTTAAACTGCCGAATGAAATCCTTGCAGACTTCATCCCCTCTGATACAACCCTGTGTTTAAGGTCAAGAGGGTTATCAGGAAAACTGGAAGAAACCTTACTATCATAACCCAGGGCATTCATCACCCCAAGAGCTGTCGTGGTTCCACCTGGCACGCTTTCGCCTATTATCACAAAATCCGAGAGTTTCCCGAGCTTTTTTCCCAGAGCCTGCGATTTTTTGTAAATATCAAGGGCATCGACAACCGCATGTCCTTTCCTGATATCCCCGCCTGGCATGGCATTAATATCGATAGTCGGCACCATGGGACGAACGCGCAGTCCTGAATTGATAAAAAGACATGGAATCCCCGTAAGCAGCATCGAAGCCCTGGTTAAGACGGCTGGAGTAGGCGCGCCTGATGGCGTCATTGCAGGCTCATTGATACTTATTGCATTCCCTGTTTCTACAAGTTCCGCATCTGCGGCAGGGGTATAATCCGTAAGCTGCGGGGATTTTCCTGCAGCGGATATATTCGGGATTTTGGCGGTTTCCGTATTAGCAAGGATGCAAACGAACAGGGGTTTTTCAGGGTTAAAATCAGGGTGAGGATTTATCCACATCTTGATTCCTAAAGTTCATTTGAGGTTTCAATATGCATCGAAGCCGGGGTTTTTACCAGGCTTCCCATTTTTGCGCCTATCAGGGTCTCTATTCCTTTCTCGGTTGCAATATCGACTATGCGCTGGGTTATCACACCGTCAAACACCACGCTTTTGACATTGCCGTTTGAATCCTTTAATGCATTTGCAAGGTCGCGCACAGGCACTTCGCTTATGGTACTGTTTTGCTCATCGATAAGGTGCGCGCTGAGTGTGCCACTCAATTTAGCTATGTGTTCATGGAAGGGGCTCTGTGCGACCTCCATTTTCTTTTCTTCCCTGGCTTCTTCCCTCTGCCTGGGTCTTTCTGCCTTTTCTGTCTCGGGAACTTCAAACTCTGCAAGCTCTTCCTTGGCGGGCTTCATCTCCATTTCTTCAGAAAATGTTGGTTCGCCCTTTCCGGATGTCTTTTTCCGTGTTGCAGCCACGATAGCAAGCCTTCTCTTTTTACCAACCTGGTAATAATCAAGCGCCTGCTCCACAGGTATTTTCTGCCTTAACGATTTCACAACCTCTTTCTGGACGAGTTCCTCTACGCCTTTCCCATCAGGAGCGCGCGAGATATAATCGATATCAGCGACCTGGAGCAGTTCTTTAATTATCAGTTCTCCGCCCCTGTCGCCGTCGGTAAAAGCCGTAACTGTCTTTTTCTTGCACAGGTCTACAACAGCCTGAGGCACGTTGGTTCCGCCAACTGCAATAGAGTTCTTAATACCGTAACGCAGAAGATTCAGCACATCAGCGCGCCCCTCAACTACAATTATGGCATCCGAATCCAGGACATTTGGTCCCATCGGGATGTTATCTTTCCCATAGGTTGTCATCTCTTCAATCCTCACTGATTGCCTTACTTCATCTACGATTTCCTGGCTTTCAGGGAGCATTTCATCGAACATCGCTGTAAGTATTTGCTTTGCACGGTCTACAACCTGTTTTCTTTTTGATGACCTGACATCTTCTATTTTTACGACACTGATATTAGAAATGCAGGGACCTATCCTGTCAATCGTTTCAAGGCTTGCTCCAAGGACTGCTGTTTCAACCTTATCAAGGCTGGAAGGTATTTCTATTGTTCCGCTTGATTTACCCATGGTTGATTTGATGTTGACTTCAAGCCGTCCGATTCTCCCGCTTTTTTGCAGTTCCCTCAGGTCAAGATCGCTGCCGATGAGACCCTCTGTCTGTCCGAATATCGCCCCTACAACGTCAGGGCGTTCTATAACTCCATCCGCTTTTATTGAAGCGTGAATGATATATTTTGTGGTATCTGAATTTTGCATATATATTACCCTCCCTTAGAATAGCGTTAGAAAAAGAATGTCATGGGTCTGGGCTTTGCTAATTTTGTCGTTTTTTATCCTGGACTAACAAATTCCTTGTTGGTTTTCGGACTCTTTATTTTATATCCCAAACCGGAAATGACAGGTAACATTGATATATCAGGTCACTCTTGGTTTTGTGACCCCCTATGTGAGTATGAATATCTAATCCTAACTACTTTTCTCTGGATGATTATTTGCATGGATGTAATCTTTTCGCATCTATGCAAGCACTTCTATAATTGTACGAATCCCTTTAAAAACATTGCGGTGTGGATGCCGTGTGGCATGCTTGGCAAAAAATAGTTTTACTTCAGTGTACGAGTTCCTTATCAAAATACTTTTTAACCATCACAATTAATTAGGATAGCATGAAGCTATTCGGAGTTCTTGGCGACCCTGTGTCCCACAGCCTTTCTCCAGCTATGCACAATGCAGCCTTCAGGGCTCTCGGCATGGACTGTGAATATCATGCATTCAGGGTCGGTCCCGAATCCTTGCATGATGCGATATATGGGGCGCATGCTCTTGGGTTTGGGGGATTAAACCTTACTATACCTTTAAAAGAAAAAGCCCTTGAAATAGTCAAGCCCGCAGAACTTGCAAAACAGATAGGCGCAGTGAACACCGTGGATTTTAAAAAAGGCATCGTGGGGTATAACACGGACGGTCTTGGGGCTAAAATGGCTCTTGAAGGCGGCGGCGTTAAAATCAGAGGAAAGAACGTGCTGCTCCTTGGCGCAGGAGGCGCAGCAAGAGCGATAGCCTTCCAGCTTGCATCCGATGGCGCCAGCATTACCATTGCCAACAGGACGCCGGGGAGGGCAATTGCCCTTGCGAAAGATGTTGGCAGGGTCGGGAAAGCAAGAGCATCGGGTTTTGGTGACCTTAAAAACCTTGTCCAAAACAGCGATATTCTCATAAATTCGACTGCTGTAGGCATGTCCCCCAAAATATCCGAAACAATCGTCACTTCGGATATGATGCACAGCAGCCTTGTGGTATTCGATATTGTCTATAACCCGATAAACACCATGTTACTTTCGGAAGCTAAAAAAGCAGGCGCAAAAACAATCGATGGCGTGATGATGCTTGTTTACCAGGGCGCTGAGGCTTTCAAAATATGGACAGGAAAGACGCCGCCTGTTGATGTCATGGAAAAGGCTGTGAGGGAGAGGCTGGAATGAAAATATTGATAATTGGCGGGACAGGCGAGACAGGCAGGTGGTTTGTTAAATTTTATAAGAAGCATGGTTTTGACGTGGTGATATGGGGCATCAACAAAAGAAAAGACATAGCAGAGGAATTGGGCGTGCAATTTGCAGACGACCTCGATAAAGAGATAAACACAAGTGATATCGTCATGATTTCAGTCCCCATCAATATCACGGAAAAGACTATCAGGGAAATCGCACCCAAATTGTCTGCGGGAAGTTTGCTCATGGATATCACCTCCATTAAAACAGGTCCCCTTGAAGCAATGCGGAAGTATGCGCCTCAAGATGTTGAAATCCTGGGGTCGCATCCCATGTTCGGCCCTTCCATTCCTGATATAAGAGGGCAGATAGTAATATTTACGCCGGTAAAAGGCAGGTGCGAAAAGTGGTTTCCGGTAATCAAAAGCCTGTATGAGGACAACGGCGCGCATATCGAGATAATGGACGCGGTGGCGCATGACAAAATGATGGCTGTGGTGCAGGGGCTCACGCATTTTGCTTACATTTCCATAGGAGCTGTTTTCAGGGAGCTTGAATTCGACGTTGCGAATTCAAGAAGGTTCATGAGCCCGATGTATGATATTATGCTTGACCTCGTGGGCAGGATACTGGCGCAAAATCCCTACCTGTATGCCATGATACAGATGAACCCTGAGGTTTCGAAGGTGCATAAGGCATATATCGACCAGTGCAACCTCATGGCAGAAACTGTCAGGAAGAAAGATATTGAAGGCTTTGTGGGCATAATGAAAAAAGCCGCGGCTCATTTCGGGGATACGGAATCCGCACTCCGGCGCTCGGAGAAGCTTATAGGCACTAAAATAGCAGAGCATGAGGAACTTGTGCGCTCCATTGGCAATGAGCGGGCACTTTCGCATATATATTCTGGCGTGGTTCACCTCGGGATTGTTAAAAAAGTAACGCCCAGGACAGTCCTCATTGAGCGTGGAGGAAGGACGACCGAGCTTTTGATAGAGAATGTAAGGCTTTTGGATGAAAAAGAGTTATATGAGTGGAAAGCCGCAAATTTAAAAAATGTGACACGCGACATCTCAGTTTTTATCCCGCAGGGTTCTGATGCGGAAATTATAAGAAACGTAGTTGGTAAGTCAGATGGTGTGGTTTCAGTTGAGATTATTGATGTTTATAATAAAGATAATACACAAAGTGTGACATATAGGGTCACAATATTTGGTGATATTGATGCAGCCCCGGTGCAGGGAAGTATTGAGGTTCTTCTTAAGGGTATAGGCTGTACTATCAGGTAAGGTTTATTAGATATGAAATACACGCAACAGAGGAAAATGGATTTGATATTATGGTAGAGAAAACAACAGTCCGACCAAAGATAAAGGATTTAAAAATTGGGGATGTGCTGCATGTAGGAACAGAGGAAAAAGGGGAAGTTTTTAAAGTAACAAAACTGGGTGAAAATACTTTCATATATGACCAGGGCGGCGACCTTAAGGAATATGGAAGGGCGGTAATGGCGAAAAACATCTTCGGTTTTGCTGAGAAGTATAAAGCGGTTTACTGGATAACGCGGGATGAAGAATGAAATTAAATTGGATTAAACCTCAATCAAAAGTATCTTCTCAATTAAGTCAGAAATTCTGGGAATATCTTTCATTTTCTCAAGAACATTGTTCTTTCCTTCACTCTCGCACAGATTCTTTAAATCATTCAATGTCTTAATTTGATATCCCAATAATTTTTGGGTATCTTCAACATTCCAGTTAGAAATCCCAATCGTTCTGATATCTGAATGTAAATTTAAAATTTCAAAATAATCTGCCTTTTCTTTTGAAATATCACGTGATTTTTTCAAGTCTTCAAGAGACAGGATTTTTAAATTTTCATTAGCTTTTATTTGTTTTTGTTTAAACAGGGTAGATATTTTCGTATTTTCAGTAGCTTCTTTCATTTTCCAATCAATTGATTCAACATCAACATTTACAAAATCTTTTACTGAATATACTTTAGCTTTATCGACCAACAAGTTCAATTGAAACGGAGTCAAACATAAAATTTCTTTTAATCTATTTATTTCAACAACTTGTTCATTAGCTTTCTCAAAAATATAGTCAAAATATTTTTCATTTATCCCTTTATTATTTTTTAACTTATGAAAATCAGCGACTGCAAGTTGTTCCACAGAGTCTATATTGTTGTAAAGATACAACTGATTAGCAACGTCTTCTTCTACACTAAGCCGAACCACAAGTTCGGAATTTTCAACGTTGTATTTATCACGTTCATTAAATTCGTTTCGTAATTCTTCAGGCAATAATCCTTGAATTGATTTATATAACCAAACCTCGATTGTTTTAGTGAACATGCCGGTAAAAAACGAAAATAACAGAACGAACCACAAATTCTGTATTTTAACAGCATCCAACAAAATATAAACTCCCAAAATAGCAATGTATGGCGCAATAATGATTCGTCGCAGGTAACCATACACGATACTTTTTTTCTTATATACATGTATTTTTTGAGAAAAAATCTCTTGAATGCTCATTAGCAAATAGGAAAGAACCCCTATTAGCGCGGCTACTGGTATATATACCGGAAAGCGAAGATTATCTGATAATACTATATACTCTTTTTGTTTGTACAGCAAATACATAATAACAGGAATCCATGAAAATAATGACAGCAAGAGCAAAGAATTTCTTATGTATTTTTCATACCAGGGGGGAGATACATGGTTATTATAAAATCTATAAGCCCAGAATATAAACATTAAAAGCCCCAATAATGCAGGAATAAAAATCGGTAAAAATCCAGAGTCTTTCTGGCTTTTAAGCGGAGATAAAGTAAACTTTAATTTATTCTCAGCAATAAGCGGTGAAATCGTTATATTCTTCGATACAGGTTCATAGTTTTCAGCCGTAATCTTGAATGTGTATGTCTGATTTTGTTCACCTTGAAAAAGTGCAGTCCCATTTTCATTTGAATAAAGATATAAACTGGATGCATCAGACCTATTAAGGGAAAAAACCTCTATTGTTGCTTCTTTGACCGGCAAATTATTAGTGCCGTTCACTTCTATCTGGATTGTTGGGCTGGCAATCCCATAAGTGGGCTGAATGAACAAAGAGAATAAAATTAAGAAAACCAAGCCTGTATTTAACCACCGCCTCATAATCTTTATTGTGAAGACAGTTGTATATAAAATTACCGCCTGTTAAAAGATATGCGTCAAAAAAAAGTAATTCGCTTATAGCGGGGAATGGATTCGAACCATTGATCTACGGGTTATGAGCCCGTCGGGATATCCTGACTACCCTACCCCGCTTCTGGAGTAAAAATAGCGATGCTATAATATGAACAATAACTGATAAATCCATCGGTGATGGGTTTGGGAATAGTTCTATAATCTACAAAATTAATAAAAAGGCAAATATGCTCTATGCCATAGAAACATCAGGAATAACAAAACACTTCAATGAAATTACTGCTGTAAATAACATCAGCATATCAGTCAAACCCGGTGAATTATTCGGGCTTCTTGGTCCCAATGGCGCAGGGAAGACCACACTCATAAACATGCTCTCCACAATGACAGAACCATCAGGCGGCAGCGCTAAAGTCTGGGGTTTTGATGTGCAAAGACAGGCAGGCTCGGTGCGGCAAAACATAGGTATGGTGTTCCAGGGCACCACACTGGATGACCGCCTCACAGGCAGGGAGAATCTCGACCTTCACGGCAGGCTCTACGGTCTTGACAGCAAGACGAGAAAAAACAGGATTAACGAGGTTCTTTCCCTTGTAGAACTCACGGACAGGGCAGACGCCATCGTCAAGACCTATTCAGGCGGAATGATGAGGCGTCTTGAAATCGCGCGCGGGCTTATGCACCACCCTCATGTATTATTTCTTGATGAACCAACCCTGGGTCTTGACCCGCAGACAAGGCTCCATATCTGGGAATACATAAAAACCCTGAATAAAGAGGAAGGCGTGACTATCATGCTCACCACCCATTATATGGAAGAGGCTGACCACCTGTGTAACAGGATTGCCATAATCGACCATGGCGAGATTGTTGCGCTTGATACACCAGAGGCATTGAAAAACTCACTCGGCGGGGATGTAATCACACTTGGATTGGAAAACCCGGATGATATAACCCGATTATGCGAAGCCTATCAAAAAAACGGATGCGCAAATATAGTTTCCAGGAAAATGAACGAGGTTTTTATTACAGTCAAGGAAGGGGAACGCCAGATACCCCATGTGCTGGCTCTGGCTTCGAAAGCGGGTATCCCCATACAGTCGGTCAGTCTGCGAAAACCCACGCTGGATGACGTATTTATTCATCACACCGGTCGCGCCATCAGGGATAAAGAGGTAACTGAAGTTGAAAAGGTAGAATATAAACTCCGCTCAAGGAGGAAATAATGGTTAACGCGGCAGTCAACAGGGCGATACAGACGGTATATACCATGTGGCTTCGGGAAATGATTCGTTTTTCACGCTCAAAATCGCGAATTATCGGCGCTCTTGCAACCCCTCTTTTTTTCCTGGTCATCCTTGGGACAGGATTCAGTTCGTCTTTTCAGGTTAAAGGAGGCGGCGCATTTGACAAGAGCTATCTTGCGCCGGGTTTAATAAGCATGGCAGTACTTTTCTCTTCGTTGATGGGGGGAGTATCCATTATCTGGGACAGGGAATTCGGGTTTCTCAAGGAAATTTTAATCGCGCCGGTCAGCCGTTTCTTTGTCGCGCTCGGAAAAGCAATAGGCGGCGTTACAACAGCCATGATCCAGGGGATATTGATTATGATTATTGCATGGTTAATCGGGGTTCAATACGACTCGATCTGGGGTATCCTTGCAGCCATGGTTATCATGTTCGTATCAGGTATCGGGTTTATCGGGCTTGGCATAGCGCTTGCCTCTAAAATCGAAAGCCACGAAGGCTTCCAGATGGTCATGAGTTTCCTCACGATGCCGCTCGTACTCTTAAGCGGTGCTTTTTTCCCGATTTCAAACCTCCCCGGCTGGCTCAAGGCGCTTGTATATGCGAATCCGCTCACCTATTGCGTGGAAGCGCTCCGTTTTTTCCTGCTCGGGCATTCCACAATCCCAATCTCGCTGAGTATTGCAGTCCTTTTAATATTTTCTCTTTCCATGATTGCCCTGGGAGGAAGATTGTTCGGGAAAATGAGGGTCTGATATGATAGTGTTATCGGGAGGGACTGGCACACCAAAGCTTATCCGGGGTCTACGGAGGCTTGTCCCTGATGAGGAAATTACGGTAATAGTGAATACGGCAGAGGATATTACCGTGTCAGGCAATCTTGTCTCTCCTGACCTTGATACGGTTTTGTACCTTTTTTCAGGGCAATTGGATGTCGCAAAGTGGTGGGGAATTAAGAATGACACCTTTCACACGAATAAGGCTTTACAAAAATTGGGCATCAATGAAAAGCTCATGCTGGGTGATACCGACCGCGCCACCTGTATTTTCCGCTCCGGATTGATGCGAAATGGAGCGAGCCTGACAGAAGCGACACAACGGCTTTCATCGGCTCTTGGAATAAAAGCAACAATCCTCCCCATGTGTGATGAGAAAGTGGATACAATGATAAAAACGCCGCAAGGGCATATGCATTTCCAGGATTTCTGGGTAGGCGCGCGGGGTGAGCCTGTGGTTCTTGAGGTAAAAATTACAGGGATTGGGAAGGCAAAACCTACTAAAGAGGTGGTGGATGCCCTGGAGGCTCAGGAAAATGTGATTATAGGACCGAGTAACCCCATAACGAGCATAGGACCAATTCTGGCGCTAAAAGGGATGCGGGAGATATTAGCGAAGAAAAAAGTGATTGCAATAAGCCCGATTATCGGTAATTCCCCTGTCAGCGGACCTGCAGGGAAGCTGATGTCTGCCTGCGGTTTTCCAGTGTCGTCAAGGGGCGCGGCAGAATGTTACGGGGATATCCTGGATATTATGGTGAGTGATGAAAGGGATACTGTGGATGAAAAGGATTTCCCGGTAAGTGTGAAGCGATGTGATACTATGATGACATCGGTTGGGAAAAGTGTTGCCCTGGCTAAATATACTATTGGATTATTTAGGGATATTCGATAGCAGCACAAGCCCCCTGTCTGTCAGCCTGTAAGTATCCCCCTCAATTTTAAGGTAATTCCCCTTAATAAGAAAATCAGTCTGGAAATTGAATATGGCATCATCCACGCCCGCTTCTTTTTGCAGTTCACCCTTCGTTTTTCCGAATACCCCGACAGCCTTAATCATCTTGCGCCTGACTGGATGTTCCAGCGCCTTGACCATGAGGGCGTGGTCATCCACTTTTGCCTCGCGCACGGTGGGGCGGCGCTCAAGCATTGCTTCAAGCTCGTCGTCGCTTATTTCAGGCATGTTACTCAGAGCCGCTCAGGAACATCTCCACCCTGCACAGGTAAGCAGCAATCTTGTTATCCTTGATTTCCACATCAAAGCCCTTGATGTTAGCTTTTGTAATTGTGCCTTTCCGTTTGAAAATCGGAAGTTCCGAAGCTTCTTCTATCGCATTTTTCGCAGCCTGCTCCCAGCTTTCCGTGGATGAGCCCACGGTATCGATTATTTTGACGAATGGCATGTGTTTCACCCTTTGGGTGTTGTATCGCAACAGTATTAAATTCTATGTTTGCAGAGGTATTTTAGGAATATGCAGCATAATTCAAAAACCTTATAAGCCTGTTTTGCCTACTATCATCTACTTCGGTGGTGAAATATTTGTTAAGCCTTAATGAAAAAGCAATGGAAATCGCGGAAGAAATGATGGACTGGTCGGAAGAGTTAAAAGTAAAAGTCTTTGAACTTAAAAACGGCGGAAAGATAATAGACTGCGGGGTAAACGTTGACGGCGGGTATGAAGCAGGTCTTTTATTTACTGAAATCTGCATGGGAGGATTCGGGGCAGCTTCGATATCCGTGCACAAAGTGAATGAAATACCGCTTGCGTTTGTGGATATTACCACAGACCATCCCGCAATGTCGTGCCTCGGCGCCCAGAAAGCAGGGTGGAGAATAAGCGTGGATAAGTATTTCGCAATGGGCTCAGGACCGGCGAGAGCGCTTGCTCTTAAGCCCAAGAAAACATACGAGCGCATAAAATACGAGGATGATTACGAGCATGCAGTTATTGCTCTTGAGTCAAACCAGCTCCCTGACGAGAAGGTGATTGAAAACATTGCCGAGGCATGCCATGTGGAACCTGAAAATGTTGTAGCGTTAGTGGCGCCAACTGCCTGTATCGTTGGCTCCGTGCAGGTTTCAGGGCGCGTGGTTGAAACTGCGATATTCAAACTGAACGAGTTAGGCTACGATACCACCAAAATCGTCAGCGGCACTGGATGCGCCCCGATTGCGCCTGTGGTCAAGGATGACTTAAAAGCCATGGGCAGCACCAACGACAGCGTGATATACTACGGCTCGGTGTTCCTTACTATCAGGGGATTCGACGAGGAGAAGTTCAAGATGGTTCCTTCAAGCACGTCGAAGGATTACGGCAAGCCCTTCTACAAGACATTCAAGGATGCAGGTTATGATTTCTTCAAGATAGATGCCAATGTGTTTGCGCCTGCTGAGATTACGGTGAACGACCTTGAGACTGGCAAGACGTACCACGCAGGGCATCTGAATGGAGAGGTTATCCTGGAGTCGTACGGGATAAGCGGGATTTAGTCTCGTTTATTCTTTTAACTATCAGTTACATCCTCTCAGACAGCAGGCTCCTCCCCGGCGCCTCTGTAACCTTTTTTTCCACCATCTGAACCTCAAAAAAAGACACGGTCTTCGCGCCTATCTTTTTCCTTGCGTACATCAACTGCCCGCCTTTTTCAAGAAATAAGCTATAAACCTCCTCAAACTGCGCCGCCTCCTCATCCGTGAGTTCGATGGTAGATGTTTTTCCAGACAGGTGGTTCACCGCAATCATCACATTCACCTCCCTCACCCTTTTGAGCTTATCCTTCTCTGCTTCATTCTCTATATACACGCTTCTGTTCAATTCCTGCGACCATCCTACGAGC
>JAHFCV010000191.1 GCA_023249275.1 Candidatus Methanoperedens sp. | reverse complement strand
CCACATGGTATCGTATATTATAACAGCAGAGCCATCGTTACCGCCTGATGCCCATTCATAATATTTATTCACGATTTGCAGCGGGTCTTTTCTCCAGATAATCCCGTGGCTCGGCGCGATGATATCCACAGGGATGTTCAGTTTCTTGAACTCTTCTATTTTCCTGATAACAAGGTCACTGAAAGGCGTCAGGATATTCGAATAGAATTTAATGGCTTCCTGGTAAACTTCTATCATATCGACTTCATCATTGAACCGCCCGGAAGAGGCGTAATGCTGTCCGAACGCATCATTTGGCATCAGGATATTCTTGCCTGTAAGATATGTGAACATGCTGTCAGGCCAGTGGAGCATGGGAGCGGTGACAAAAACAAGACTGTTTTCCCCGAGGCTTATGCTATCGCCGGTTTTTACTATCTTGAAATTCCAGTCCTGGTGATAATGTTTGGGAATACTTTCTCTTCCCTTATCCGAGACTACCACCGTGGCATTGGGGATGAGTTTCATCAATTCGGGAAGCCCGCCTGAATGATCGACTTCGGCATGATTCGCTATCACATAATCAATTTTCCCGACATCGATTATTTTTCCAATGTTCTCTATCATCTGGCTGGAATAAGGACCCCAGACCGTATCGACAAGAGCTATTTTCTTATCGATTATCAGGTAAGCATTGTATGTAGTGCCCCTGTGCGTTGAATATTCATGACCATGAAACTTCTTGATATTCCAGTCCACATATCCTACCCAGTACACGCCTTCTTTTAATTCTACGACCATTTTATCATACTCCGATTATCTATTGAATCCAATTTTGTCTTTATTCTATTAAATGCTTCTTACAGCCTCTGTCGCCTTATTTATTCGATGCATTTAATATCAGTTGAATGACATTTCGGGCAGCGAAGATTGGTGCCAATACCCTTGAATTTCTTGCTGCATTGGTTGCATTCATACTGTCGCGGTTCCATGCCGCCTTCAAGCTCTACTCCAAACGAATCTCCTACGCTACACATATTGCCTCCTTACTTTTTGATTTTACATGCTAACAGTGAGCCAACCCTCCTGCATAACTCAAGCTCCTCATCGCCAGGCATCCTCTTAATCAATAAATCCTGTACCATTTCCATGCCATGTGATGTTAATATTTTATGGATATCGTCTGTGGCTTCCAGGCTCCAGCCGTATGACCCGAACGCAAGACCTACTTTCCCGGATAATTCGATATCAGCAAGATCCTTCAGGAATTTCTTAACCGTAGGCATCATTGCATGGTTATAGTTGGGCGAACCTACGGCTACTCCATCAGCATCTTTGAGTTCATTTTTGTCTGCTTCATTAACGTTTTTCAGCACCGTATCTAATCCTTCCGCTCTTGCGCCTTCCTCTATCGCCAATGCCATCCGCTCTGTATTATGCGAACCAGTGCCGTAGATGATTACGAGTTTTGGCATGTTTCCCACAAATTATAATTATCATTCGTGGTATTTCTACTTTTTCTCAGAAAAAAAAGTATGCTTAATAATGGATACGGTAATCATGAGAATAAAGATGATTGACCCTGTTAACAATTTTCAAATCCCTGAAGAATGGGTTGCAAGAGCAAAATTCCCTCTTAAAGAACTCAAAACCCGTATATCCAGCGGGCGTTATGTGCTCCTTTCAGACGGGTCGCTTTTGCGGCGGGGTTACACCACAGGAACGACTGCTGCGGCTGCGGCAAAGGCGGCGGTTCTCTCTTTAAAAAAAGAGGTATCTGAAATATCTGTTCCCACCCCAATCGGGATACGTGCAACACTTCCTGTTCAGGTGTCGCATGGGAAAGCGTCCGCAATCAAAGATAAGGGCGACCATGCAAATGATGTCACAGGGGGATTAAAAATAATAGCAGAAGCCAGTGAATATGGGACTATTGTAATAAAAGCCGGCGCCGGAATAGGTTCTAAAAAAGGCATTCCAGCAATCAATCCTTTCCCAATGCGACAGATAGAGGAAGCAATAAAAGAGGCACTGGCAGAAACAGGATTGGAAGGCGCTCATGTCACTATTTCTGTCCCGAAAGGTATGGAGATAGCGAAAAAAACCCTGAATGAGAAAATCGGGATAACAGGGGGAATATCGATTTTAGGTACCACGGGATTTGTGGAACCGTGGAATGAACATCTGGGCGAGACAAAAGATGAGCTTATCCGCAATGCCAAGAAGATTGTCCTTACTACAGGCAGGCTTGGGATGCGTTTTTCCCACATGCTTTTCCCTGACCACACAGTTATACTTATCGGGAGCGATATTTCCCGGGGTCTGGCTGCCGCAAAAGCAAATAGCGATGTAATAATTTGCGGACTTGCGGGGCTCATCTTGAAATGGGCGTCTCCAAATCTCTTAAAAGACAGCGGTTATCTCACAGTCAAGGAAATGATAGATGATAATCCTGGAAATCCTCTCATAGACGGTGGACTTTCGGAAGCTGTCAATGCTTCAGGAAAAAGAGTTGTGCTTTTAAACAGGAACGGGACAATACTGCGTGATAGTGGTGATTCACGATGAAAATTGTGGGCGTAGGCGCAGGTCCGAATCTACTGACTCAGGAAGCAATATCGGCAATCGAGAGCGCTGAAATAATATTCGGCTCAAAGCGGGCGATTGAGCTTGCAAGAAAGCATATAAAATGCGAGACTCATGAGATTTCGGATTATACATTAAAATCGCTGCCCAAAAATGCAGTCGTTCTCTCAACCGGTGACCCGATGCTCTCAGGTCTTGGGAAATATGCGCAGGAAGGGGATGAGATTATCGCCGGGATTTCTTCGCTGCAGCTTGCTTGCGCACGATTGCGCGTGGATATTGAGAATCTCGTTGTGATTTCTGCGCACTCACGTGAAATCGAGCATGTAAAAAAACAGCTATTGATGGAACTTGGAGCAGGGAAAAACGTTTTTCTTCTCCCGGATTCCTCCTTTGGTGCGGTTGAGATTGCAGACTTTCTTTTGTATCAGCATTTACCCAGGCGGATTTCGGTGTGCGAGAAGCTCGGGTATCCTGATGAGAGGATAGATACAGGCACGACCGAAAAGCCACCGCATCCCGAATCGGATATGTATTGCCTGGTAATTACCGGGTAATTCATTCAATTAATGGCGGCGGGGCGTAGTTTTTCTGACTGAATTTTTTATTTGCCTGCAAAGAATGAATTATGGTAGCGCTGAATAAGCCGGAAAATCTTTGAAGATAAT
>JAHFCV010000190.1 GCA_023249275.1 Candidatus Methanoperedens sp. | reverse complement strand
GGACTGTTGAGACTCACCGCCCGAAGAACCCGGGGAAGAAAGACAATCAAATCTTCATGAGCAATTGCAAGTTCGCAATCAAACAGTTCTTTGACAGGATTTACAGCGTGGATGAGGATACCGAGAGGGCGATTGAGGCTCTTGTGTACGCCGAAGCTCTTATTTTCTTCAGGGCGTTCAGTTCGAAGGGGTCGGCGAGCCTGGTCAGGGAAAAGATGAAGGGATAAAATTAGACCAAAGCAAACAAACTTTCGCCGCTGTTGAAGAGGATAGCATCCAGGATTTTAGGCTTGAGGGCTATTGGGTGCCTGGGTGTTGTGATGAAAGCGCATGAAACGGGTGTTATTACACGAACCGAGACTATTGATTCGGTACAAAAACTTGTTAAGGCAGGATTGTGGACTTCTCCGGAGGTGTTAGCTGGGGTATTTAAATCATTGGAAAAGCGTTAATTCTCGCTATTTTTTTGACAATACTAACCCTGCTTCCCCCACCATACAACTTCCCAGCCTCCTCTCACATGCGCGCCTTGTAACTTTTGTCCCTGTGGCTGATAATCCCGCACGTTCCGGTCTCCACTGGCAAAAGGGTTTATATAGACAGATAAATAATTTTCATTATGAATCACAGGAGCTTTGCCGGCGCATTAATATTCATCGGCGGTGTGCAGTTTGTAATAGGAATTCTTCTGGCAGAGTTTCTATATCCGGGGTACAGCGCATCCTTGAATTACATAAGCGACCTCGGGGTACAGCAGCCCTCATCTTTTATCTTTAATGCCTCAGTAACAATTCTCAGCATCCTTGTCCTGATATGTTCATATTTCATCAGGCGCGAATTCAATAGCTCTTTTGTCCCTATTTTGTTCGGTCTGAGCGGCGCGGGCGCAATCGGTGTTGGATTATTCCCTGAAACAGCGGGTATAATCCATGAGATTGTATCATTCATGGCTTTCCTCTTTGGAGGATTATCAGCTATCGCCGCAAGCAAACTGGTGAAAGCGCCATTTACATATATCTCCGTGCTGATGGGAATAACGAGCCTCGCTGCACTGATTCTATTCATGTCTGAAATCTATCTGGGGCTGGGTCCAGGCGGAATGGAGAGACTGATTGTATATCCTGTACTTCTCTGGATAATAGGCTTTGGAGGCAATTTGATGTCGCCCCAACAAGCCTGAACGACTGTAGAGTCCTGAAAGTTTTGACTTTAGTTAATGCAATGTAATATTAATTATCCGCATACCTTTCCCGTTCTTTTTGGATTAGCTTGCCATAATATTCTGCGGCGTCTTTCACGTTCATAAGCTGGCTCTCACGGAATTCCCCTTTTATTTTTACGAGCCACTCGTTGTAGGGGTCGCTGTTGATGATGTTTGGGTCGTCCCAGAGTTTCTCATTGACCTCTGTGACTGTTGCATCAAATGGAAGAGTTATCTGCGATACTGCTTTTATGGTCTCGTACGCCACCAATAAATCCTTTTTTTTGATGGACTCACCTGCTTGGGGCAGGTCAATGTGCACTATCCCTTTGGACAGGGACTGCCCGAGTTCAGTAATCCCTACGATGATGTGCCCGTTCTCTGGCTTTAACCACACATGGTTTTTCATGTAATACCTGTCTTCCGGGAATTCAAATTCATAAGCCTTCATGATGCTTACAATTTAAAGGGAGGTATAAAATACTTTTGCAACACACTGGCATATCCCAGGAGCGATATGAAATGGTGCTAAAGGCAGTGATTTTTGATATGGACGGCGTGCTTGTGGATTCCATGCCCGACCATGCGGATGCGTGGAGAACTGTTTTTGGCGAACTGGGTATCCATATCACAAGGCAGGATATCTACGATATTGAAGGCTCAAACCATGAAGGCATCATCAGGCTGGTGTTTGAGGAAGCCGGAAGGACTCCTGCGCCAGGGGACTTCGTGGAGCTTGCAAAGAAAAAAAGAGAGATTTTTTCACGGATAAATAAAGTGAGCGTGTTTCCAGGAATATATGAGTGCCTCGATTTTTTGAAGAATAAATGCCTTCTTGGGGTTGTTTCGGGTTCGGACAGGGCAGTTGTTATGGAACTGCTTGAGAGGTTTTTCCCGAATACATTTGATTCTGTGGTGACGGGAAACGATGTCAGGGAGGGAAAACCTTCGCCTGAGCCTTACCTGAAAGCGATCGGGATGCTCAAGGTAGGAAAGGATGAATGTATTGTTATCGAGAATGCGCCGCTTGGCGTGGAGTCGGCAAAGAGTGCGGGGTTATACTGCATAGCAATCCCAACGTATGTTGAACGAAGCAGGTTGATGGGCGCTGATGTCATACTTGCGAACCACAAGATGTTAAAGCAATACATAGAGGGCTAACCTTTGGATTGCGTAATGACTTACTTTAGTTGTTTTTCAAATTACAATCAAAAATGGTTGTTTTTATATTGGGCAAGAGGATTCTTTATTAACCGCTACTGCAATTAAGCATTAGAGGAAAGAAATTATGGAATCCGTTTATTTCTATGAAGACAACGTCAGTAAAGACGTCACAAAAGTATTAGAGGACGATTTCTTCAAGCGCATTGGCTATACTGTAAGGGAGTGCAAGCTTTTGGGGTCTGAGCGCAAGGGTTATTTCCTGTATATCAAAGCCAATTCAGAAGATATCGACCGCGCAGAGGAAAAATTCGAGGGCTGTGGTCTTAAAAAACTCATGGGCGAGGAGAAGAAGATTGTTACAGCCGCTTTTGTCGCGGAAGAGGAAAATGCAGCGAGCGGCATGGGAATGATTTTCGGTTGAAAAAGCGGTTAAAGTAGCAGCAGTTAAGGAAGTTGTTAGCTGATCAAACCGCTTGCTGAGAAATATGTTTTTGACACGCAGAAGGGCTGTTCAAACTCAAGCGCGCGCTGATTACGGAGAGGTATGCAGCGGCTCATGCGGAAGCGAGGCATTGATTACCATTATGAAAAGATAATATCAAAATTCATCAAGACTCATGATAGTATTTGATTTCATTTTTTCATGTTCTACCCTATAATTTTTATATAGTAAATATAAAAAAGCTGAAATTGTATCATTTATACAAACTCTTAATGATTCATCATATTTTGTTTTCCAATTCTTTGAATCCCATTTTGTCATAAATCTTTGATTGATATTTCGGCACTGTCCTAATTTAGAATACTTAATTGAAAATTAAAAAATTCATCCCAGCTCCATTGATGATTTGTCAATTTCTCAATCATCGCCGGTGTACCACTTCTCGGCAACCGATCCAT
>JAHFCV010000053.1 GCA_023249275.1 Candidatus Methanoperedens sp. | reverse complement strand
ATTTCAGGTATGACGTGTCTGCAATGATTAAATTTGCTGTATTAAAATTCTTCAGGCAGCAGCCTTTTAAGAAAATCGTTCTATCAGAGGAAGAGGCATGGCTTCTTGGTTTCAAAGAAGGGAAGATGGGGGAATATCAATCCCATCCGGTGGAACACTTCACCATTTTGTAAAATACCGTTTAGGAATCAAGGGCATCAGCAAAATCATGGAAATGGTTGGTGAAAGAATCATCAAACTCATAGATTCAAAAGAAGCAAAACTGGACTCGACTCCCCTTGAAGCTTCAAGATACGATGCATATAGCGATTTTAATCCATATTATGAATGCAAAATGGATAAAGCACACATTACAATGATCGGCACATATCCAGTGTTTATGACGTATACCGATGGAAACGATGGAGACTCTCCACAGCTACCGCTGCATATAGCTGCTCTTTTAAGGATGAATGCAAAACTTAACGAATATCGCCTTGATGGTAGCTATGATTCCTTTGAAAATCATGCCGACATCTGGTACAAATTGAAGGCAAAGCCTTTGATTTCCTTACCCATTGATGCTGTAATCAATAAAGAAGGCGAACTTGAAAGAATAAATTATTGGGCAAACAAAAAATGGAAGCTTGGAGGCTCGCCCCACCAGAAAACCGATAATAAGCTGAGGTTTCTTTACGAAATTGGCAGGCAGGAACAGGTGGGAATGTATCTCAGGAACCAGAATCTGAAAGATAAAACCTTCCCGGATTCATATAAACTCAGGAAGGAATGCGAGCGAATCCATGGGCATATCAAGAATACTGTGAAATTCGATGTCAGGCGTATAAGGGAAGAAAGCAGGGAGCTGTATTCGAAGTTTAACTTTGTTGCATATCAATTGCTACTGCTGACGAATTTGCAGAACGGAATTAAACCTGCTAACGCTTTCGAGAATTATATTTAGTTATCTGAAAAAAATCAGTTTAGTTTTATGAGTAGCTCAGGCTATCAACTATTTCGTTAAAAATTGGTTTTTTAAATGCGTCTTCTAATAATGGACGTCTTAACTTCCATCTCTAAATTTTTGATGCAATATTTTTGTTATTTTTGTCGTGGGTTTCGAGATCTCTATCAAATTAGAAAAGCGATTTTTTGAGTTAGTTGGATTTTCTCTTCTGGTGAAAGCGGGGTAAAAGTAGAAAAGTATATTAGTATAAAAAGTATAATTAGTATAAATTGTATAAAAATAGTTTATGACCACCACAACGATCAAAGTCTCGGATGAAACAAAGCAGCTTCTTGATATGCTCCAGGCTAAGATGACCTTGACTTTCCGCAAGAAAAAGACACTTACCGAGCTGGTCGATACAATAACCAGGCTTGCATTGCGGCATGAGAATGAACTTCTCGACACCAAAAAATTACCTTCGCTTGAGAAAGACCCTGCCATGCAGCCGCCTATCGACTGGGGAGTTAAAACCGATGCCAGCAAAGTGGATGAATACATCTACACAGAGGATTGAAAATGTCTGTGTTCGTTGACACAGGGGCATTTTTAGCATACCGGAATAAAAAGGACAAGTACCACGAGACTGCAAGCAAATTATTCAGGGATGCGCTGAACGGTGTATACGGACAGATATACACCTCGGATTATATCTACAATGAGGCTCTTACTCTTGCCCTTGCCAGGACAAATAATATAGGTGTGGCGATGGATATTGCGGAAGTAATCCAGTCTCCAAGGATCAAAATGGTCTTCATTGATGCGCATCTCTTAGAAAGCTCCACAAAAACATTTAAACAGTATTCAGGCAGGAACCTGAGTTTTACAGATGCCGTATCTATTGAAATCATGAATGAGTTTGATATAGAAAGATACTTTGGTTTTGATGCTCATTTCAACGGAATCGTCGAGCAGGTTTCATAGGAAGTTGTTGATGACATTTGAAAAAAAAGCAGCGCAGTGTGCGGAATACATAAAAAAACACACGTCTATTCTCGTGGTGTCGCATATAGACGCAGACGGTCTGACCTCGGCTGCTATCATGGGGAAAGCGCTGGAAAGAAAAGGCATCGAATACAATACCAGTTTTGTGAAGCAACTCGACATACAGACACTAAATGGCATAGCAGACCAGAATCCCGAACTCGTGATATTCACAGACCTTGGAAGCGGCATGCTCGATGCGATAAGCGCGTTAAAGCTCAATGCAGTGATTATGGACCATCACCAGCCACATGGGATTTATGAGCATCACTTAAATCCGCATCTTTTCGGCATTAACGGCTCAACAGAATTAAGCGGGTCAGGAGTTACTTTTTTTTTAGCTTCAGCGCTTGGCGATAATGGCGACCTTGCAGACCTAGCTATTGTGGGTGCTGTGGGGGATTTACAGCATGCAAAACACGGGCAGTTGATGGGTATGAACCGGCAGATACTGGAAGCAGGCGTCAAAAACGGCGTGCTGCGCTATGAAAAAGACCTTCTTTTGTTCGGCAAACAGACGCGCCCGATCTTCAAATTATTGCAATATTCGACAGACCCATACCTGCCTGGAATTACGGGAAGCGAGGATGCAAGTATTGAATTCCTGAAAAAAATAGGCATCCGCCAGCACGGGGAAAAGTGGAGGCGGTGGATAGATCTGGAAGCAAAAGAAAAACAGCAGATAGTATCAGCTATCATGCAGTATTGTCTTTCATCAGGATTACAGGCGTGCAATGCCCAGAGGTTGATAGGAGAGGTTTACACGTTATTACGCGAGCGTGAGGGCACAGATGTAAGGGATGCTTCCGAATTCTCAACTTTACTCAATGCAACAGCGCGTTATGACCATGCGGATATAGGGCTTGCGGTATGCATGGGCGACAGGGGCGCGAAGTTCGATGAGGCAAGCACATTGCTTAACGAGCACAGGAAGAACCTTGTCGAAGGGTTGAATCTTGTAAAAGAGCAGGGGATGACACGAATGGAAAATTTGCAGTACTTTGATGCCGGGAACAAAATCAGGGAAACCATCGTAGGTATTGTTGCAGGGATGAGTTCGTCTTTTATTAATAACAGGAGCCTTCCCATAATCGCTTTTGCGGACTCAAACGGCGGTGTAAAGGTTTCATCACGGGGAAACCACGAGCTTATCAGGAAAGGGCTGAATTTAGGCGAGGCGATAAGCGAGGCTGCAAAAATTGTAGGAGGTACTGGAGGAGGACATGATATAGCAGCAGGAGCTTTTATACCCGGGGAATCCAAGAACGAGTTCTTGAGGATACTTGATAAGAAAATAGGGTCGCAGATAAGCTGACGTTCTCCGAATACTTCTTTTGACCGCAAAATTAATTAACGTTTAAATCTTACTACATTCGGTAAAAAATGGTGAGGTAGGTATAAAATGCAAAAACTAATCGTTATTTCGCTGGTATTGCTGGCATTAACCACAATAGCAGCAGCCCAGCCTGTTGTGGATTATTTAAATATCAATGCGGATGTGAACAATGGTTATGCCATAACCACTGTTGAAGAAAAACTGACGAATCCCCTGGACACTTCTACCGAGGATGAATTTAAGTTCATGATTCCTGAGGAGGCGTTTATATCAGGTTTCACTTTAATCATAGATGGCAAGGAATACAATGCTGATGTGCTTCCCAAGCAGGAGGCGAAGGAAAAATTCGAGCAGGCAGCCTCCCAGGGCAAGTCAGCCGGATTGCTTGAAACCAAGAAGCAAAACCTGTTCTCTTATTCCCTGAGCTTTGCGCCGCGCCAGAGCATCATTGTTCGCCTTAAATACGAGCAGGCAGTGAAAAAAAGCCTGGGCGAATATGAATATGCGCTGTTCCTGCGCCGCACTGACCAGGCGCACATCGTGAATGCCCTTTCAGTGAACCTGAACATCTCATCCGTGAACGATATCACTACCCTTGAAACCCCGGGTTTTACGGGAGCAAGCGTAAAATACCTCTCCACCACGAAAGGACAGGTAAAATACAGCTCTAATGCACTCCCTGATAAGGATCTTACGGTTGTCTATACCACAAATAATCCTCCCCTTAACGGTGACATGCTCTTTTACAGCGCCGGAGGTCAGGGATACATGATGCATGTTTTCTCACCTTCGGAAACAGACCTTGGCACCACCGCCTTGAGCAAGGATATTATTTTTGTTGTAGATAAGTCAGGCTCCATGGGCGGCGAAAAGATTGCGCAGGTGAAGAGGGTGTTCACCAGTATAATTTCCGATTTGCCGCCTGATGATTACTTCAATATACTCTTTTTTGATACTTCAGTTCAATCCTTTTCAACCACTCTCATGGAAGCAAATACAAAGAATAAAGCAGATGCAGCAAACTTTGTTAACAGCCTGGATGCCAGCGGCGGAACCAACATCAACCAGGCTCTGCTGGATTCCCTTGCCATGTTCGGTAACAGTTCGCGTGTTCCTATAATAGTGTTTCTTACGGATGGCGCGCCTACGGAAGGCATTACATCTCCTTATGTTATCCGCAAGAATATCAGGGATGCCAATAAACTAAAGGTGTCGATATTCACTATCGCCTTCGGGATTGAGGACGAGGGCAACTACGATTTCCTGAAGGCATTGAGCCTGGAGAATTACGGTAAAGCGCAGCGGTTTTACCTGGAAGGGGGCGTCGAGGAGGAAATGAAAGGGTTCTACAAAACCATCTCTACTCCGTTAATCACAAACATGAACTTTACTTATAATGCAGTTTCGGAGATAGTGAACACCGGGCAAAATAATCTTTTTGCAGGTTCGGATGCCATCGTGCTGGGTAAGTACGGCACTGGCGCAAGTACCATAACTTCCGATGTTATTGCAACTACGCGTACGGGAAGCCGAAATTTCAAGAATTCGTTTAATGTTGCCTCCAAGCCGGAAAATTCCTTCATTCCAAGGCTCTGGGCATATACAACGATTCGAAAACTTATGGACAGGATAGATGTGGAAGGCGAGACAGAACCCCTCAAATCCGAGATTACCAGGCTTTCCCTGAATTTCAAGTTCGTGACGCCTTATACCTCGCTTTTCGTTGAGGTTCCGGTGAGCAACACTAAGAGTGCCGCTACTGCCATAGATGCAAAGACTGAGGCAGTCAGTGCAACCCAGCCCCAGAGTGTACCAACAGCCGTTTCATACGCATCAACACCGCCTGGAGTAACACCGGGAGTAATGCCAAGAGTTGCAACAGCGGCAGCAACAGCAGTGCCAGCGGCTACATCCGCAAAAATTGCAGTCCATACTCCTGCCGAGATAGCCAAAGCAGGCGTCACTCCGAGGGAACAAACACCAAAAGAACCTGGCTTCGAGGTTGTATTTGCGATAATTGGGCTGCTTTCCGTCGCATATCTTGTACTGCGCAAACGCAAATAAGGAAAAGCATTACCGCTTTTTGATCAGGAACAGAACCAATAATCCTGCGATTGCGGGCAGTGCTTCAAAACCCGGTATCCACATCCTGTTAGCTGGCGTGTTCGTGGCAGTTGGCTGCCCTGCACTTGCCCTTACCTTTATGGGCAATTTTAGCGTGTGGTCCTCGGAATGCGCGCTATCTTCATCAAAGTAGTATACTATCCTTCCCTGCACTTCGAACTCGCCGATTTGATTCGATTTTATCCTGACCTCGATGTCCCTTCCTTTGCCTGGCGGAATCTCATACGTGGTTGTGAACTGACCTGCGCCTGATTCGACGAAATCTGATGAGGTAACGCTCATCCCGGATGGCGGGAGGATGATGACCTGGACATGCATCACGGGCTTATTAATGAGGTTAACGGCAGAAAGTTTGAGAGAAACGTCTTCCCCGATCACGACATCTGTTTTCTCGCCGTACAACTGAACACTGGCGTTTGAATTTTGTGATGGCGTTGGCGTTGCATTGGATGGGATGACCTGGACTGTGATAATGTTGGATTTGCCTGTGTTTGAGGAGCCGTCTTTGTCGTAATATGAAACGGTTGCAGGCTCCAGATTGAATGTGCCGATCTCGGATGGCTGTAAAACATACTGGAAACTCCTGGAATCTTTTGGTTTCAATAGCTCGTAGTTTTTGTCCGGTTTACCGCTTACCAGAGTGAAAACGGGCGGGAGGGAATCTATTACTGTAATATTTATTAGTTCAGAGGTTCCTGTATTTGTAAAAGTAAGGGTTACGGTTGCGGTCTGTCCCTGTTCTATGGTTTGTGGAGAAACGGATTTTGTGAGAGTTATTGTATCAAGCCTGTATATCTCGACTTTTAGATTGCCGGCGTTGTTATCATAATCTCCTCTTTCGCCTGTGGTCGTTATGTCGTAGATACTGAATCTGACCTTGCTGCCATTGCCCTTCCTGTAGAATGTGTATGTGTGGCTGGCATTGTCGCTTATATCGGCGCCAGGGCGCTCACCATCGAATTCAATGGAATTGAACGGCTGGTTATAATTGCGACCCGCACCCATCCGGTACTGTGCGTCTGCATATCCCCAGTCCACGCCAGTTTTGAACTGGAATGTACCAGATATCACTATCCTGTATTCTGCACCGCTCTCAAGGACTATGGATGAGTTTACAGAAGAGCCTGTGTCTTTCTGTCCGAATGCGGGAACGTTGAAGGTATCCAGCGCCGTATTTTGGGCTGATGCAGGTATTATGAAGAGGAATGCAAGAAGCAATAGTTTGATACCACATAATTTTCTCATGTTTTTACTCCTTATTTTCAATCATGTTTTCTCACGCTGTAACTCTTTTACACACGCCATGAATTTTTTTAATGTGCTCAAATCATTCTGCAAAACACCATAAACCTCATCAAGATTTAATCCCCAGTAAATATGCACAAGAACATTCCTGAATCCAGCCAGGTCTGAAAGCTCATCTGCAAGTTCTTCCGGGATAATCTTTTCTCTTCCCAGAATTTCGAACGTCTCCCTATAGGTAGAGGGTTTCTCAAGACTTCTTTGCGCTATTATATACGTCGCAATATCGATTGATGCCTGAATGCTTACCAGCAAGGCATGCAATACCATGTTTCTTTTATCCCTATCTTCTCTCAGCTCCTCAATAGAAATGCTCTGGTAATTTTCCCAATCTGTTAATGCATCATTTAATTCTCTTAGATATGACAAAATCCTCATGCTAAACCCTCGCTAAAAATTTTTTATCTAAAAATTCATACATCCCTTTAAAATCAAGATATGTCGAAATGAGTTTAGACTCGTATTCGATTCTCTTACTTTCATCTCTTAAAAATACCACCCTGCCTTTTTTTAGCACCTCATGCTGGAATTCAACCGGTGAATAATTCAATATCTTCACATCGAATTCCAACCTTGGCTTAATTTCTCTTTCCAGTTCCCTTGCCATCTCCATAGCAAATTTGAATCTTGCATAGGGATTTAGTTCTTTAGAAAGAAATATTGCAATATCTAGATCGCTAAATTTGTCCCTTTCAAGGAAAGAGCCGAAAAGATAGGCGATTTCTACTTCATCGAATCTAGAGATTACTTCCCCTATTTTTCTTATGACTTCTTTCCTGTCCATATTAATCATGCTAATATAGCTTTTAAAACATATATCAGCATCGTTATCTCTGTTTTTCTCCGCACTCATGGAGAAACTTCTTATTCTCATAATACCCAATCTGATATTCCTGTAATGCTTACTCACCAATGAATTTAAAGCTGCCGATGCATTGCAATATACATCACATAACCCGATATGTGCAGATTGAAACTCGATTTTTTTTGAAGTGAAAGTAACCATTATATATTGTCATGGTTAATATGAAAGCATAATGAAAAATAAAACGTTGGTACTATTTACGGTTTTGCTTCTTGTAATAACAGCCGGATGCGTGGGTGAACAAAGCCAAAAAGATAACGCTATACAGGGAAGGTATGAGGCGCCTTTAAAATCAGTGCCATCCATTCAGGGAAAGGAACAAGTAACCTTTACAGAATCGGCTAATTCACTCGACAGGAAGATTATTTCGACCGCAAGTCTCACAATCGAAGTAAAGAGCGTCCAGACTGCTTTCGATGAAATCACGAAGATTGTACAGGCAAACCAGGGTTTTATCTCAAGTTCATCAACTTACGATACAGCAGGACGCAAAAACGGTCAAATGACAGTCAGGGTTCCCCAGAAGAATTTCTATTCAACCATCGAGCAGATTGAAACCTTTGGAACTGTGAAGTCCAGGCAGATTTCAGGACAGGACGTTACAGAGGAGTTCATAGACCTTGGCGCCCGCCTCGGCAACCTCAAAAAACAGGAGACAAGGCTTCAGGATATCCTGAAAAATGCAACTACTGTTAAAGACGTTCTTGAAGTAGAAAAAGAGCTTGAACGCGTGCGCGGCGAGATAGAGCGCCTCACTGGAAGGCTGAACTACCTCAACCAGAGCATTGAAATGTCAACTATTACGGTAAGCGCAAGCGAACCTGCGCCTATTGGGGGGCAGGGATGGGGTATAACAGATACGCTGAGCGAGGCAGTAGCAGGATTTATAGACAGTGTAAAAGGAGTCATCATTTTCATAGGATTTATCCTACCAATAGTGGTGTTTATCGCCGTGATATATGTGATAGCATTATGGATTAAAAGAAAAGTCCTGCCCGGACTGAACAGATAATAAAAACCAATAAAAATGAAGCGTATCTCACTCATCCTGATTGTAGTATCGTTTATATTTTTTTCAGGCTGCATTGCCTCAAATCATCCTTCAGATATAGTAAATTCATCAGGCAATGAGACTCCATTAACGCAGGAGCCGGAGGCAACTATGACTCCTAATAACAGCAATATCACGAAAAATAACCGAAATATCACGGAACCCCCTCCTAAAATTAAATCAGGCGATTTGATGATTGACATGATATCGGAAAACCTGACCTCATATTATGATAAGGGCTGGGGCAATCTTTACCAGGGAGATGAACTTGACTGTTCCAGGATGGCCACATATTTCTGGAATTATACCAGGGCAAAATATCATGTGGCTCCGAAAATAATCGTTTCCTACCAGAGACAACATGCATGGCTGGCTTTGAAAGTAAGCGATGTCGGGAATTCTACTAACTACAGGCGCTGGAATATCAAGGGCATCGAGTATTATTACCTTGAAGCCACAGTCCCAAAGATTGTAGTTGATGACAATCAGAGGTTCGCAATCAACGACCAGACATATACATCTGCTGAATTCTACAATGCTACAATATATGTTTTTGATACACCACAGGATGCCAATGATTTCCATGCTGACTATTCAAGGCTGGGCGGATTTAACCAGGAATTCGTATTGAAAAATAATGACCTGAATAAGATTGAGATGCTTTTGAAGAAATAAAACCAGCGGGGCTATCTTTTTTCTGCCAGCAATCTTGCAACCGCATAGGCGGGAAAAACTTTTGATATCTCCTTTCCGAATTTTTTTGACACACGGGTGCACTCAAATCCGGGTTCTTCGGCAGCCTTTTCAACCAGGAATTCGCCAAGACCGCAGGCTACTATTCTTCGAATGCCGTGCCTTTTTGCCGCATCGCGTAAAGCCTCATTGATATCCTTTACCTGTTTTTCCATCACCTGCTGCGCTATCGAATATATTTCCCTGTCTCCAATCTCGGTCAGGTCTGAGCATACCACGCGCGCAAGCCTTCGTTTTGCATCAACACTGGTTTTTCCCGCCCCGTCCGGCGTGTCGCAGGTATATTCTTCCTCTGAAATCATGCCCAGTACCATGTACGCATCGGCAGTTATGGCGAATAATTCAGAGGAAGTTCGGCAGGCTGAACCGCCAAGCATAACTTTATCAAGAATTGTCGCGATGTTGGTGCGCAGCGCTCCGGTATATACAAGCTCGTTGTTTTTCAGGCGCTCAAAATCCGTCCTGCTTGCATGAGGTACGCCGTTCCTGACTGGGATTATATCGGTAGTGGTTGAGCCTGTGTCCACGAATATACAGTCCTTATATTCCCTTCCCACAAGAAGCGCGGATGCCATCCAGTTGGCAGCAGCTATTGAGCGCCTTTTTTCTTGTGTAAAAACCCCGCTGCTGTCCAGGAAATAAGCATCAGAAAAGGCATTGTTAACAGCATCGATAATGTAAGATAAACCTGTGTCCTTGTCAGGAAAGCAATCTGCAAGCTCGCCGGTGATTACCACGCCTGCCTTTTCAGGTTCCAGGCGGTTTGCGATGTCAAGAAGCGCCTCGGGAAGCTTTGTGTTCTTCCAGAGAGGGATGTAATGCAGTTCTACTATCCTGCCGTCACCTGATGCTATTTTTGTATTTGCGCCACCGATGTCGATGCCGAGAATCATGCAAGGGTTAAAGGTTCTTTATTAGGATAGCGCTTCCACAGGTGTTTCATCAAAGGATCTCATTGTAATTCTGGTAGTCTCTGCAAGAAATTCACTGGCATCCAGTATCTCCAGAAGAACAGGTTTTCCTTTTTTGGTAAAATGAACAATAATGTCCCCAACCTCTTCGGCATAATCAATAGGCTCTTCAGTTATCTCATACATAAGAATATCTTGTTCACGATTGTAACTAATCTTCATACCTATTTCTCCTTGCAGGATAAAACGTTATAACTTTTATATCTTCATTATCTTCAACTTCACAAATAACTCTTATCATGTGTGTATCGTCAAATGGTCGCTGCACAATCAATCTGTCTTTTTTTCCGTGTGTTTTAGATGTGGGATTTTTTATAGTTTCTTTTATGTTATCTTCGGTTATCTTAAACCCATGCCTCTCAAAGACTTTAAACTTAATCTTGGCATGATTTGTAAATATTATTTTCATAATTCCTTCATTTAGATATTTTCCGCCCTCTACACTACTTTTGCGCCGCCGATATCGATGCCGAGAATCATTGAGATACGATTTGGTTTAAGTGGTTAAAAAGACTTTTGGAAATGTATCCATCCCAATCGCATCATGTCCTTCTTATGATACTTCAGGCACTGGCATTTCAGCCACAGGAAACAACTTTTTTGATTTCATGAACTCCCGCGCGTTCTTAATTGCAGTTGAATAGACAAACATCCAGCCTTCGTTAATAAAAATAGTCCCATCCCTTATAGTTTCCTTGCCCGTCGTCCCGGCGCCGAACTCCATCAGCAACTGGATTGTAGCCACGCAGGCTGCTGAATATTCATCCATGTCCTTGGATTCGGTGGTAATATCATGAAGCAGCATTTTGAAAAGGCTTCTGAATTTATTGGAGGGGATGTATTGTTTTTCCCCGGTTTTTACAAGAACATTGATTTCAATAAGGTTGTTAATCAATTTGTTAACCTTGTCTTCGTTCCATTGTTCTGTCGGGTTATCTGTTAGTTCATATGCCGCCCAGACATTCCTCAGGTTTTCTTCTATTTCGTCCTTATTTTCGACCCGTTTTATTGCGTATTCGGATGATTTTAATTCAGGTATAGTGGATATATAAAGTCTCAAAAGATTTCTTAGTTTCTCACCGTCTTCCCCTTCAACTACTTTCACTTTTTTAAGAATCTCATATTCTATGTCGCTGAGTGTTACTTTCAAATCTTTTGGCATTTCACACCTTTAAACTAAAAACCTGATTGAAGATTTGATAGCTCTTTTCCCATCTAAATCGGGTGAATAATTTATAGTGTTCATTCAGCCAGCTCCGCCACGAAAATGCATTGATTTCCACCCTCAATAAGACATTCTGCGCCTTTTTTGCAATAATAACGCGTATCAAGGTGTTTTCTTGCAAGTCCCCCGAAGAATCCCCTCAATATATTACAAAATATACATTTATTGCCGCGAAGAGGCAATCCTTTAACATGAAATGTAACTTTTTTTTCCGATATTTCAACTGATATTGTGATGCCTTCACTTTCAAATTCTTTCTGGATATCCTCGATTCTTATTGTCTTAATATCCAGTGCCGCCTGCTCTCCAGCTTCAAACATCAACACGGAATTGGCAGCTTCTGTAACGATATTATTACAGACATCGATATAAGATTCTAAAAATTTCCTGAACAATCATTCACCCCTTTATTCATTATTAACTGTCGAATTCCATTCATAATAAGCCTTTCTCTCGAATTAATGGGGCTGTAAAAAAGTTTGGTTTTTGACATAAAATATTAGCCGCGGAGGCGCAGAGACCACAGAGATTGGAGTTATGGGGAATGTTCATGAAGCTCATTGCAACGGTCTCTGTGCCTCTGGGTTTCTGTGGCTGATTACGAAAACTTGCCACTGAGGCACAGAAACCACAGAGAAATAATAGCTCTGTGCACTCCGTGTCTGGTATGAAAAAGTCCGTTACCGATGCTTTTTCATTTTCATTTATGAACCGCGTTCATAGCCGACTCGGTGGCTATTTTGCTTTTTAATTTAACAACACCAAAAGATTTTACGCTCTCGAATTAAGAATAACTTTTAATATCCGTATCCCCATTTTACCCCCGAATGCTAAAGCGAGAAAATATCCTTATCGAAGCACTGCCCTACATACGTGAGTTTTACGACTCTATCATGGTAATAAAGATGGGTGGGCATGCCATAGTGAATCCTGGTATAATGGAGAAAATAGTGCAGGATATAGTTCTTTTGAAATTCGTGGGCATCCATCCGGTGATAGTGCACGGCGGCGGACCTGAAATCACGGAAAAAATGGAACGCATGGGGAAAAAACCGGAATTTGTATCAGGCTTGAGAATCACGGACGACGATACCCTTGAGATTGCAAGGATGGTACTGGTGGGCAATGTCAACAGCAAGATAG
>JAHFCV010000052.1 GCA_023249275.1 Candidatus Methanoperedens sp. | reverse complement strand
CCGCAAGAGCCTTCTTCTGGAACTCTGGGTTCTGTTCTATATGATGTGCAAACTCCAGAGTCCCCATCTCTTTGCCATACTTCTCAGTAAAGGTCTTGAGCTCCTTAACCCCCTTCTTGCTCAGTTTCAGTGCCTTTGCACCCTTTCCCCCAATGGATCCGATCTTGACCGCCGCGCCTGAACCCAGCGATAGGTATGTGGTCGGGGCGACTGCTATATCCAGTGCCGTGCCTGCCAGCCCCTGAAGTGAGAAGAAGTCCGTGTCCTTATCCTGGATGCCCAGGGCGATTGAGGGGGTAATCCTGTCTTCCCAGCCATATCGTCTGGTATCCCCTGTGAGCAGGGCTCGTGCGTTCATTATTGCGGCGCCTTCCAGGTAGCTATCCATGCTCACTACATCCACAAAGGTTCCGAGAATGCCCTGTTCTTCAGATGGCTTCAGCGCCTCTCTGACCTGTTCCCTGCCTGCTTCCCGTTCTTCCTGCGGCACAGAAAGGAGCGAGGCGGTTGCCCCAGCCCCGACGCCAGTGCCAAATGCTAAAGTGCCCCACGGGAATGTCTTTTCATCTGCCAACTGTCGAGTGTTCCCTCTGTTATGGGTTAATGCAGATTCTATCTTCTTTACATCTTTTTCTGTGACAATCTTGCCCTGCGCTATTTTATTATCAGCTAATGCCCGCGCCGTTTCTTCCGCCCCCGCATCTATGATCAATGGTTGAAGTGGTTCCTTCTTTGGGAACTCTGTGACTGCCAGTATGGATATGGAGTCTTCCGCAGGTGCCCCCCGCAACTTGCGATACTCCTCCAGTTCTCTCAAAGACCGCTCTTTATCTGCCTCTGTTATTGGGATTGCTGGCTTCTTGTCGATTATTGCAATGGGTTTTGTATTGTAGGACTTCTCCTTCATTGCTTTCTGGATATCTGTATTATATCTATCTATATTGAGCCAATCTTCTGTTGTTAGCGGCGACTGGTATGGGACTTGACCGAGGTTCTTTAAGTCGCTCTCAAACGCCAATGTATCCAGTTCACTCTTCTCAGCCCACGATAATGATGCGTATGGCTTCTTAGAGAGTGTATCTAGGCGCTTCTGATCGTATTCTGCCATCAGTTTATCTGCTGTCCACTCTTTACTGCCTGTGGTCGTTTGATCCCATTTCCCGAACCAGAACGATTTGACTGTTGCCTTCTGCGCGTCATTTGCCTCGTTGTATGCTTTCCACGCGCTGAACTCATCCCAATTCCATGTGCCTGCCACTGGTTGATCTATCCCAACGTCTCCGGCATGCGCAAGTCTCTTTCGCACGTATTCCGAGCGCGACATGCCGGCTTTTTCCCATGAAGTCTGCTCTATTCTGGCGCCTTCATCTACCAAAGACTTGTCAAACTTTACCCGAAGACCTATTGGCAAATCTTCTAATATCTTGAATAACTTTGGCACTTTTATGAGCCCTGTTTTCACAATTCCTGGCAGGAATGCAATGTTTATGGGGTCCAGAGTGATATCCGCGCCCAGCGCTACCAGCGGGTTATCTATGTCAAGTACTTCTGATGCTCTGGTCTCCTGGCGGATTCCTTCCATACCCCCAACGCCTTTCTTAATGCCCCAGTATGCCTGTGCTGGGTAAGAGAGCGGGTGTAGCGCGCCGCCCATAATATCCAATGTATCCATCGCGAATGACCCCAAACCGGTCGCAATATAATCCAATGACCCTCCCTTGCCTTCGGCGAGCATTGCCTTCCCTACTGCCTCTCGGGCCTGTACGCGCCCCCATGCTTCCCCTATCTTCTGAGCCCAAATGCTACTCAGTTCGTTTGTTGTGTTGTATGCGCCTACGAGCGACTCAGCCGCGCTGCGTCGCGGAGTCGTTGGTGAGTTAAGTAGCGCATTACCGCCTGTCGTATTGCCCGGTATAAACTGCAATCCTACCAGGGGCAAGAATGCTGCCAGGTCTCCTCGCTCGCCGCCGAGCCCGGCCTTATTCAATGCCGACATATCTGCCTTTTGTATTGGCATCTCGACCACCTTTCCTGCCTTTGTAGTGTAGGTTATGGTGCCTTTTGTGGGGTCTATCGAGTATGGCTTTGAATAATCACGGAGTTCGACGCTACGCCCTGGCACTATAAGCGGTGACGCCGTGTTGAACGGCATTGGCTTTATCTCTTCTATAGTTGAAAGCCGGTTGAAGTTGAGGTCGGACCTGCCTTGCCACTTCTTACTGACGACATTACCGAAATAATAACTCTTTCCGGGCTTTACCAAAGGGAAGTCATGTTGTTGATTCTTAAATATCGTGAACTTGGTCTTTTCGCCCGAAGCATCTTGGAAAAGTCCTACTTGTGAGATCTTCGGACTGCTTGGGGGCCATAATTCTACTATCTGTCCGCGCACCGAAGCGAAAGCAAAGTCCTTATCCTTTAGATTCTTCACTGTTGTCAGTGCGCCCCATCTTGTATTAAGAAGTTCATCGTCCTCCGCGCGCGCCGCTGACTTCAATGATTGCATGTGCTCCTTCAATCCCAGGGTACCGCCCTTTTCCGACCAATATTTGAAGAAGGACAGCGGGGCAGTCTTCGCATATTCCGCAGCCGTCTCAGGATTTAACAAATAATTATTTATGAACTGAAGTTCCTGCTGCGCTGCCTCTTTGTCTCTCCACTGTTTCTGTGTGAATATCGAAGCCTTGTTCAAGACACTCTTCGGATCCTTGGCGGATAATAAGTTCGTTCCGAGATTCCCTGAAACACTGCCTCCAGTGAAGTGAGGCCCGGACATCTCTTCAAACAAATCCCGCTTTGAGTATGCCTTCAGTGTATCTTTCCAGTCTTCCGGGATGTTCCTTGCTTCATCCCACCGGGTAGCCCCCATCTTGTAGATTGAGTCGTCAAGAGCGTCAATCTTCCTTTTAACCGAAGCCGCCGAATCTGCGTTGTATGGGGAGAGGGTTGCATATTCCTCTTCTAACCTCAAGCGGTAATTCAGTTTGCTCAATAATATCTCCTTAGTTTTCGGACTGAGACTATAGTATTCGCCACCAGAAGTAAGCTCATTTATTGCGTGCAACGCTCCGCGGTTAAGATTTATATCGAATGCCCGCGGGTTCAGAACATCGGGTGCATTTAGAAGTTCTTCCTTAGGTAAAGGGTTCCATGTCGGGTCCCATGGCGGTTTCCAGTTCTCACCCAAGACCGACGATTTCTCATATGAAGACTCAAACAGTCCCAGCGGCTGGCTTACGTCGGCGTCAGCCATCATCCTGGCTGCCGACCGCTCCTTCTGTATCTTTTCAATCGCCTTGCCGACTTCCATCCTGATCCCAGTTGTTATCTCCCCGGATTCCTGGAGCGTTTTGAGAAGTTCCTTAAGCCTCTTAATTTCAGCAAAGCTCATACTATATTCCTGCCCGCCACAATTAGTGACTACTGCTTCGGTCTAACCATCCGTCCCGAAAAGTTCCTGTGTTATCGCCGCGCTGACCGCTTTATATGTCCTGAGCGGATCAAGTTTCAATATCTCGACATGATCGGGTGTCAGTTTGCTCCTGGATAGGACCGAGCCTATAAGACTGCTTTTTGCCTTCGCTCTATCCAAAACGCCAGCAGGCGTACCGCCCGTGATTATATCTATCAGCGGGAAGTCCTGTACGCCCGGAGCCGCTAACTGTATCAATTGTCCACCCAGCACCACAGCCAATCCTGATTGCTCCTGCGGAAGTTCCGGCGCCTCTGCGCCGGTCTCCTGTGGTTTTGGCTTGCTATCCGCGCCGCCCGCTGCCTTTTCTTCCATTTTGCCACCTTATGTCGTCTTAAACGCTACAGGGTGTTTGAATGTCAGCGTGAAGGTCTCCATCGCAATCCCGCCTGCTTCCAGACTGTCATTCATCTCATTTACCCTGGCTTCCTTGAATATGCGGTAGCTTACCGGATTGGTATTTGTGTACTTCTTAGCGATGACCATGTAGGCGTCGTTCTTTGCACTTTCACTGAGCTTCTTCATCAGGTCATGGTTCGTTGCCTGGGCGAACGCCACGTTCAGCGCGCCGACTCTCTGTACCACATCCACGGTCACAGCATCGTTGCCGAGCTCTGATATCTCTATGGTCTTGGTTGAGACCTTCATCTGGATTGCCTGCTGGACGCTGTATGCGCCGTTCTTGGTCTTTGGCATATATATCTGCACTATCTGGCCTGCGTTGCACGCCGGGATTGTCACCACTGCTGGGGTCGCTCCCGATACTATGATATCTGTTGACGCAAGCTCTATGTTATCGACATAGACCCTGGTGTATTCGGGATCTGTCTCCCCGGCTTTGTTCGCCATTGCGAACGCTGTCTGCGCTGCAGTTGCAATGAACTCTCTAAACTCTGCGTCATAGGTCTCTATGACGACATTCTTGCCTTTAGTTACCTGTACCATATTTTGGAGTCTCCTTTCAAAGAGTGTACACTCTTTTTTAATGAAATGCGGGGATTGTATTTAAAAAGTAACTTACTATTGTATTATCAGAGTAATGTTATGAACACACAGAATAAATTCCGATGCATTCTGTTAAGTTAAGGAGTATGAGTTAAATAAAAATGTTTCTATCGAAATCTTTAAGTTAGATTAACCATATATCTATTTTGAAAAGAGCCCCCGACGGGATTTGAACCCGTGTCTGGCACTTAGTAAGAGTACCATCTTATCCGAGCTAGACCACGGGGGCATCTTTTAAGTCTTCATTAAAATGCTTGCTTTAATTTCTTCTCAGTGTCTATTCGTGCTTTATTTGAATGAAACAAAGCAATTGCAGCATCACACATTTCTTTTGTAATCTTTGGTTTCTGTGAACTTGAATATTTTAAGAATAACTGCAAGACCCTTCCCCTCTCCTTTTGGTCGGTTCTTGTTGCTAATCCTCTATATGTTTCGAGGTCGGTATTATGTTTGGCTACACTCATAGCTTCTGCATTAAGTGGGTCATCGTTCCCGCTTAAATCTGGTAAATTATAAAACTTTTTTAACCTATCTGGATATGCTTGAAGAACTCCCGCAGTGAATGCCCAGCTTGTTATTATTGCTAAATTAAAAGCTTTTATTTTATACTCTTTTTTTGCAGCTCCCGAAAATTTTTCAGCATTTTTTGATTGTGTTTCGTGTAGCTTTGCGAAATTTTTCCCAGCTTCCAATAAATCGAGGTCATCAAATGCTTCTTTAGGTATATGTTTATCAAAAATTGTTTTATATTCAGGGTCAATTTGCTTTCCAGATTCAGGTAGATAGGGTATTGCAGCATCCGTATCTATGTCGCCTTTGTATGATTTGCCCTCGTAGAAATTCACAATAAATCCCCTCATCATTCTTACAGTGGGTGTAAAATCTTCATTTCGTCTTTTATCACCAAAATCCTCGTTTTGTTTTAATATTCCTGTCCGATAACAAAAATTCCTTAACATACCAACTGGTTTCAGTCTTTGCTCTTCTATTCTATCTCTCAGATCTGGGGATACGTTAATATTTGTATTTGAAATTCGCATTATTTCTGCTCTGCGGTCATCATTTAGATTAAAATAAACTTTAATGCCATGAATAGCGTTCATTTCTTTTTTTAGCGCTTCAATAATCGCTGCACGTCGATGTTGCCCGCCCAATATTTTAAGTGGTTTTAAAGGTGTATAGTTTACATTGTATTCTATTACAATATCTGAAAATTGTCTGCCTTTTTCTGCATCGTCAACCATTTGTAAAAAATAATAATTATCTGGTTCGAGTTGTCTATTGGCTCTATACTCTGCCTGTAATTCAGGGTCTATTACAGCATCAGGGTCGCCTAACTCAATTAAGTCCTTTGCACAAATGTGGCACTCACAATAAAACGCACCAGATTTTGCATCTTTTAATATAAGCAAAGGGATGAGATTTTTCTTCTCATAGGTAGGAATTTTATCTTTGAATTCATTTATATTGGCAACAACTTCTTGAGGGGACAATACTTGGTATTGAATAATTTTGGTCGATTCAAAAGGTTCTAAGCCCTTATTCAATAATTCTTCCACTGCATCATTATTATTTTTTAATTGTCTATTCAATCTGTATGATAAGACTTTATTCCAAAGCTCATTATTAGTTTTAAACTGTAGTTTTGTGGTTCTATCTGAAGTATCTAGAGATTGTTGATAATCATCCATAATTATCAATTGTTTTGCTATTATTTAAAGGTTTGTATTTTGTATATGTTTGTTGATGGTTGTTGATGGTGAGAAGAAAATCTAAGTTTTTCATGGTTCAAAGCGAAAAAAGCAACGATTTATCATCACTTTCAAAACAATATCACTTACGGAATGTTTTGGGGCCCGATTTGGGAGTTAAAATTTTGGGCTAATAATAACCTCAGTAATAAGCATCATTCCAACTTACCTCTATCGTGCAGTTATGGCTCGAACCTGGGTCGTCGCTGTAAACGAATGTATTCTCCCCTGCATCCGCCTCAGGCACTGTGCCGCTTATGTTGCCCGACCTGCTGCCGTTTATTGATACTGCGCCATCCTTCGATACGACCATGACATCGCCCGGATTAAGCGTCCCGTACCACTCCATCCTGTCTGCCCCATTGCTTATCGCTGGATTTATGATAGTTTCGATAGCAGTTAGCGTCCATTCGGGCGTCGTTGACGCACGTCCTTTTGTCGTTAGCTGAATGTCCGCTGGTGATGACGTTAATGCCACTGTGGCGGATGCCCGTACTGTACTGTATTCCCTTGTGTCCGCCGCCAGCATTGTTATTGTCATCTTGCTGTCTTCTGGCTTATTCACATCCAGTCTCTTTTTGAAGCCCAGTGATAGCAGCGTTATCTTCCTTTCAGGATGAAGCTTCAGGACTTTCATTGTATTATCGAACAGTGCCTTCCTCAGGTTCAGGTATGTCTCGTCATTGCTGACATATCCTTCCCAGGTTATCGTCCTTAATCCTCTGTCATCTTTGGAAAACTGCCTGTTCTCATTCCCCATGTTGGGGATTGTATCTGTCTCAGGCTCCTGGGAATCAGTGATACTGTATGTGAACTGCGCAAGGTTTATTCCATTCAGTTCGAAATGTTTAACTTCCAGTGCCATAACCTTTCATGCTCTTAATGCGTGGTCGCCGCCATCTGCAATCTCCGGCTTCCTGCTATTTCAAGCCGCCCGGTTCTCAGGTCTTCTAACAGCGCTTCCCCCTTCTTCTCGTAGTAGTTCATCACTTCCGGTTTTATGAGCGCGCCGTTTGAGCCGCGCTGTATATCCCGCATCGCCTGCGCAGTGCTCTTGAACTTGCTGATTTTCTGTATTAACTGCGGCTTGTCAGCGAACGGCGTCGTGTACCTTCTGTATAAGGCGGCATCGATTTCTGAATCAACGCCTGTTATGATCTTGATTATCTCCGCGTCGGTTATCACCGCTTCGTTGCCGATGTCGTTCTCTTCGAATATCTCCCTGATCTCATCTACGGTGGAGTACATCTTGTCATCTCACCCTAAAGCGCGCTCTTTTGATTGTGACGAAATCTGAACTGTTTATTACTGTCGCCTTTGTGGTGTATGTGCCTCCGCTGACAGCAGTTGCCGGGATCGTGTATGTATAGAAATAATTGCCTGTACCCTCTCTGGTAGCCGACCCGGTAGATACCTTGACCCCGTCAGTATCGAATATGTCTACAGTCACTGAACTGGGGTCTTCTAAAATGTCGTACTTGTCCCGTGTTTCGATCTCAATGTATGCAGTCTCCCCAGCGTCATATTCTCTCATGTTCCCGCCACCTGTAATAAATCCTGTTTTACTTTATCCGGCTCTCTGAAGCTGATCTTCACCTTGTTTGGCTCGACCAGTTTGACCTTTACTACCGGTTCATCCGCCATCACAGGATCATCTCTTCGCGACTTTGCCTTAGTTCCCTTTTCCCGGACTCATCACCGGTAATGGCAAGTCTTTTACCCTTTCAAGAGCCTTTTCCGCAAGGAATGCTGACGATATGCCTGCAAACACTGCCGTGGCTGGTGTAGTCGCTGTTAATACAGCCATTGCCGCCCCGAGCACCAGGTTCGCAGCTCCACCAAGGTGGATGTACTTTGTGCCATCCTGTGCCATCTCAATTCTTGGTAATGCAACTGCTCCTTTCTGTTCTACTAAGCTCTTTATGAGCCCGCCTACGGCGCCTGCCGCCGCGATTAAGATTACTATTTCCATTGTTTCACCACACTTTGTCGATGAGCTTTGGAAGTATAATGGCTGCAAGGAGTGAGACCACGAGCAATGCCCCTGCTGCTTTATACTGCCAGTTGCTCACTTTGTCGATTCTCTTATCCAGGTCTTTGAGGTCCTTCGCCTGTTCATCGAGTCTGCCGTGCGCCTCGGTTGCCTTCTCATGTGCGTGCCCTATCATCGTCACACACAATTTCTGGCAGTTATCTCTATCATCATCGATCTTTTTCTCCAGGGCGCCGAATCGCAGCTCAACTACTTCCTTCAAGTCGGTGATCTGCTGGCTAAGTACCTCAAGGTCTCCGGGCATTGTACCTTCCTGCTTCAAAAAAAAAGAGAGAAACCACTTATGCGGTGGTTCCTACCTCTATCTCTACGAAGCCTTCGTTCTTGTATATCCTCGGCACTGCCCAGCCTTTCATCTCTACAGGGAAGTTCCCGCCTGCGGCTTTCGGCAGCCTGTCGGGGTACGGGTTCTCGCTCACCACGAACTCTGCCGCATCGGGATCCTTGGCTATGATGTAGACCTTTCCTGCTGTGAAGTTGTCGTTTCTCCTCAGCCACGTCTTGTATGGCCTGTCCTGCTCTGTGTATCCGAACAGCGTGGCTATCGTCTTCCAGTATGGCTGCCTCTGGCTGTCCAGATTGGACAACTTTCCGAGATCGCTTTTCTTCCCCGCAAGGAATAACGTGCTGTCGTCAAACTGCCCGTCAATAAGCTCCAGGGCGGCGACAATGTCCGCATGCGGGTCTTGCGTTCCGCTTCCCCAGATACCGTTGTTCTCTGCTGCGCCGATATTGCCATTGGTATTAGCCTGCGCGGCCTGGACTATGCCGTTGAGCCCCAGTGTTGTTTCCCCGTTTATGGTGATGTTGTCCTCAAGCCTGTGAATGTTCTTGAGGCACATGTCCACCTGCCGGTTGAACATCTTCGGGTCTGATTTGAGATCCTTCTCATGGACGCTGAACCAGTCCATGAACTGGTATATGTCCTGCTTGTTCGTGGTCTGCTTTATGCCCGTCTTTCCGGTTGGGGTGGAGCCCTTTGCTACAATCTTCGCACCCGGTCCGGTCTTTTCGTATTCTGCCACAACGTCGATCTGTACACTTTCGTCCACCTTTCTGAATGTAAGGACGTTCCTTGCAAACAGATTGTCCAGACGTGGGTTTACCCATCTTTCTATTTCTCTGCTCCACTCTTCCAGGTATTTATCCGGGATTGAGAGCCCGTCATTCTGTATCATTTTCACACCATCCTTGCTGGCACTGTGCCGTTTTCAGTTGGCTGGTCCTCAACCGCCACCATCCTGCTGTTTATGGTCTTCATTCCGTCCTGCCCAGCAACGCCGTTTGTGCTCACGGCGAACTTGCCGTTACCTACAGGTTCGAGGTACTGGCCCGATAGGGCTGTCCCTGCAAGACCGACTTCGGCTTTGCCCTGGTCTATGATGTGCACAGGGTCGTACTGGGCGTATGCATCCTTGTCCTGCATTTCGTCCGCTACGCCGAGGTATTCGTTACCCGCCCTGATGTCATCCACGAACAGGGTCGCTGCGCCCGGGTCGTTTGCGGCATTTATGCCCACGGAGATTGCTGCATCCCTGGTCGTGCTCAGTCCTATTACTGCAAGTCTGACGTATCTCCATACGCCAGCAGCGAGCGCCGGGATGTTCAATGTCTCATCCGGGCTTGCACATGCCGCCGTCTCGTCTAATACGAGTTGCAGCACGTTCGCTCCCACTGCGATATCGGACTTTATCCAGAACCCGATGTACTTGTGTCCTGAGAGATCAATCGCCGCGAAGTCGCGTGTTGCGACTAAACCGGTTGTGAAAGCTGCGGCGATTACCAGCTTTGCGCCTTTGGCATTGACCTTCCTGGCTGCTGCATCGGCTGTTGCCGTGACGTTTGCTGCCGCCGCCCATGCGGCCTGGCAATCGTCGATTATTTTCTCCATGTGTTTTCCGATGGTGATTGCGCCTTTGCGCTCAACCGCATCGCGGAACGCTATTGCTGCGGCGGCTCTCTTTGTGCCTATACCGCTCCCGAGTTCCTCTACGTTCACTGGATTGTTGGACATTATTTCTCACCCACCTTTGCATACGCATCGTCTACGATGCTCTTTGACGGTTTTGCCCCGCCTCTCATGCTCAACTTGACTGCCTCGGGGATGCTTGCAACAGTGTCTACGAGGCGCTTCATATCCCATGCTTTGAGGTCATCCACCTTGAGCACGGGCATCGCATCCGTTATCTGTTTGATTAACGGCGCCCGCCTCTCCTGCTCCACGGCGTCTATTTGTGCCTGCAATGCTGCGGCATTGGCTTCGCTCGCCGTAAGGGTCTTGCCCTGCTCAACGAACGCCGCCTCCTTCGCATCAAGCAGTTTCCTGGTTTCAGTAGCCGCCTTCTGCGCTTCTGAGAGAGCTGCAGAATCGGCTACGAGTTTCTTTACCATCTCAGGCGTGTACCCCACGCCATCGATTACTATGCTCTCTGCCATTGTTTCTTTTGTCTCCTTTGCCTTTTTTTCATCAATAATTGATGAGCTTGAATCTGCCATTCCGCTATCCATAGCTGCCATGGTGCTCTTTATTTTGTCATGTATTTCCAGCATCTTCTTTTTCAGGTCTTCGGGAAGCTCCGACATCATGCGCTCCATTTCTGCCATCATGCCCATCATGCTGGATAATCTGCCTTTATCAGGGTTGTAGTTGAACTGGGGTGATTTCGCATCGTCCGAGTCGCCCAGCGCCATTATAATCCCCATGAGGGACTTCATCTTGTTCAATAGCGTAACCATCTGGCCGCGCGTTGCTGCGGGCGCCTGTTTAAGCATCTCCTCCATGCCCGTCATCATGGCTTTATACGCAGCCATGTGGCTGGTCAGGGTTGCTTCATCCTGTATTTGTGTAAACATTTCTAAATCTCCTTCTTGTAAATCGGAATAAGCAGAATCCACGATGCCGCACTTTGGCGTCGGGCACCTTCCGAGCTTCACCACCGCCAGGTGATCGTACAGGACATTCTTTTGAGCAGCCTCATACGGCTCGTCGTTGAACGTCCCAGGCTCCTCAATAATATCGGCGAAATAACCAGGGCTCAGATCGCGCTTCCCTTTCCTGACTTTGTCAGCAAGTGCTTTGTCGGTAATGAGCAGGTCGCCCGTGGCGATGTCATTCTTGAGCCTGACAGTTTCCGGAAGAACCCTGCCCTTAATCTCTGATACGTCCATTATCACTCTCGACCGCGGATGCTCATCCGTTACCATCATCCGCTGCATCGTGGGCATTGATTCCGCAAGGACTTCAGGGGACTTCAGTATCTTCTTCCCCTGGTAGTCCAGTACCATCGCCCTGCATATTACGGCGTCCTTGACCAGCAGACCGTCTTTGGTATCAACCAGCCTGGAACTGTCAATCTGGTGGCCCGTTGAATCGGCGAACATCACCTGGTCTGCCGAATCGACCTTCTTATCCTTTGCCTTACAGAAGAGCCACTTGTTGTCCTTGCTCGCCGTGGTCTCAGAAGCTCCCGCCTGACCGCTCGGTTGTTTGTCCCCCGGCTTCGGCCCGCTATTGGGATCTTCGTTAGCATCCTTCAGTGCGACCTTCCTCACGTAATAGCGGCCTTTGAGGATTTTGCCGTCAAGCGTCATGTCCACGAAATCAGATTGCCGCTTTGCGAACGTGTAATGCCCCTTGTCGCGGATTTCCATGTGAGCCGTGAAGTTCTTTGTTGGGTTGCCCGTCTGGCCCGGCGGGATGTCTCCATGGAACGTCAGCCATTCAGGTGCGTGATATTCCTTCTCCTTGGCAAGGATCTTCTCGCCGTTCGCGAGTTTCGACTTGAGTTCTTCTTCGCTGTCCGCAAACAGCGTGAAGCCTATCATCACCGCCTTGCCTTCTTTATTGATTTTTCTGAATCTCAGGTCAAAATGATGCTTCTCTCCCCACCAGTGTTCGTGGAGTACGAAGTCGCCTTCAAGTACCGGCGCTTCCTGTCCTTTCGCTGGATCGACTGCATTGGTCTCGACTTTCTTCTCTGCGGCCATCTTTTCCAGAACCGCTGCCGTGTCAGGGGCGGTCTTGTCTTTTCTTACTGCTGTGACCTTCGGTGCGTACCATGTAAACCCGCCATCTTTGCCTTCTCTTTTCGTGACCTTGTCTACTGAAACGGTTATTATGTCCCCCACTTTCGCTTCCTTCTCGGTGGCGTAGGTATCGCCTATCTCTTTGCCCCCGGCTTCGCAGGTGTAAACGTAGCCGCCGGTTACCTTCTTGACTGCAGTAACCTTTGCATCTATGTCGAACTGCCGCTTCCACTTCCACCAGCCTTTGCCCTGAACGTTATAGGTGCTGGTCATGTCCTTGACCATCGCGCCTTCGTTTGTCGCCTGATCCAATATGGCTGGGATTATTGCGGCATCCTTTGCTACCGTGAATTTAACGGGATGGACGTGCTCTGACCACGCCACTTTCGCAAGGAGTTCCTTGCGTTCCATTAGCGGTTTAGTCCTTAAGTCCACCCCGTCGGCATAAACCACGTCGAATGGCTTAAGTTTGATATGATAATCCTCTGCCGGG
>JAHFCV010000051.1 GCA_023249275.1 Candidatus Methanoperedens sp. | reverse complement strand
TATCCGCGTTACATACAGCACGTCAATATCCCCCACAACATCCTCGATATTCGCGGTCTCGCTGATGCTCGCGCCCTGCTTTTTCAGGTCTTTCTTGATAACGTCAGGCATCTTGAGCTGCGCCGGCGAAACAAGGGTCATGTCTGCATGATAAAGCGATAACGCATACGCAAGCGAATGTACGGTCCTTCCGTATTTCAGGTCTCCCACAAGCGCAATCCTGAGTTTTGAGAGGCTGCTCTCGCGCATGATTGTGTAAAGGTCAAGCAGCGTCTGCGTGGGATGATGCCCCGCCCCATCTCCGGCATTGATTATGGGAACATTTGAATACTCAGCCGCCATACGAGCCGAGCCTTCCCTGGGATGTCGCAAAACGATAGCGTCTGCGTAATTCCCTATCACTCTTATGGTATCTGCAAGCGTCTCACCCTTAGCTACCGAGCTTGCCTCAAGCGCGCCAAGGTCGATAACTTCCCCGCCAAGCCGCTTCATGGCAGTTTCGAAGGATAAGCGTGTGCGTGTGCTTGGTTCATAGAAAAGCGTTGCAAGGAGCTTACCCGATAGGAGAGTGGATTTTTTTCCCCTGGCGACAGGCTCGAATTTCTTTGCTTTTTTTAGAATAATATCAATCTCATCCCGCGAAAAATCCCTCATTGAGATGATATGGCGCAACATCACACATATTAGGCGGCATTCCAATTTAAATTTATTGATAATGGTTAAATGCAAGAATGTCCAATTCTTGTGCATGGATAATGCTCTTAAGGGGAAGCCGGATTTTGAAAAATATCACAGGGAGGCAGTCAGGATCAGGAGCATCCGCAGCATTCGCACCAGCAATACGGAGCTTACTCACATACTTATTTCATGGCTTGCCATCTCCTATGCCTTTGCCATCCTGCTTCTCTGGTTCAAACTGGGAAGAAGACCCCCGACAGAAGACCTGTTAAATGGTATTGCCAATCCCCTCGTTATTTCCCTCTTTACCGTGGGTATTTCATTCATCGTCCATGAAATGAGCCACAAGATTGTAGCCCAGAGATATGGTTCATGGGCGGAATTTAGGATGAGCCCTTTCATGCTCTTTCTGATGCTCGTGCTTGTTTATGATTTCGGGATATTGTTCGCAGCTCCCGGCGCTGTCATGATTTACGGCGGCAACGTGGGACGGCGCGAGAGCGGGCGCATCTCGCTTGCTGGACCGCTTTCCAATCTTCTTCTTGCGCTTGCCTTCTTTCCGCTGTTATCCGAGACCGGGATTCTTTATGAAATCGGGAGATACGGGGTAATAGTAAATATCACACTGGCGCTTTTCAACATGATTCCATTCAGTGTATTTGACGGGAGAAAAGTCTGGGCATGGAATAAACTTGTGTATCTTGGGTTTGTTATCACAACCATTTTATTGCTGGTGTTGTATGTTGCCCAATTTATAACCCCGATACCAACCGAGCCTTTCTAAATCATACCCTCATACACGCGCTCGGCAGTGCCTTCCATAAAAGCGCCATCATGAGCAAGGGTAATTCTCAATTCCCCGCCCTTTGTATTCACTTTAACCTTATTGCCGGTTTTCCCAAGCCTGTACGCAACTGCAGCGCATGCCACAGCACCCGTGCCGCAGCTTAAGGTTTCAGCTTCCACCCCGCGCTCATAGGTACGCACCGAAATCTCGCCGCTTGTGTTTACAACCACGAAATTCACGTTTGTACCTTTTGGAAATATGGGGTCGTAGCGAATCTCTGGCGCAGCAGGCATCAATTCAGGATTATCAAGCCCGTCCACGAAAATTACAGCATGGGGAACCCCAGTATTTACCGCAGAGACATTATACCCATGCAGAGGCACATTGAGAAAATCACCAGTTCCTTTTGCCGGGATTTTTCCACGCGCAAAAACAGGTATTCCCATATTGACTGTTATCCAGGTCTTATTTTCAATTCGTGAGTTTATAGAGAGGATTCCTGCAAGCGTTTCAACACTGGCTTTCTCATTTATGTACCCTACATCCAGCGCGTATTTCACAAGGCAGCGGATGCCGTTGCCGCACATCTCAGCTTCCGTGCCGTCTGAATTGAAAATACGCATGCTCAGGTCGGCTTTATCCGAATTCCCAAGATAAAGGACTCCGTCCGCGCCTATCCCGAAGCGGCGGTCACAGTATTTTCCTGCGAATGCAGATTTTTCAGGTACTATCTCAACTTTATATTCATCAATAAGGATGAAGTCGTTCCCGTTTCCGTGAAGTTTCGTGAAATGTATCATATCACTTCTTTTCTTTCTTTAAGGCAGAAGAGATCATAGAGCCGGCGGTTTTCACCACCATGTATGCACCGCCCACTACAAGTATCGCCGGCGCGGTAACACCTGCGGCGGCAGCTATTCCTGCGCTCGCAAGCAGCGCCATGTCATGGTTTGTGAGAAAGCGGGAAACTTTATCAAGTGTGGATGGTTCGATATCCACCGAGTCGGTTTCAAGGACAACTTCTCCTTTCTGGAAGACTTTTATCCAGCCGCTCTCTTCCGAGACAAGGACTGCGGTAAATGAATCGTCATATAAAGTTATTCCTCTTGCTGCTGAATGTCTTGTACCGAAACCAATCAGTGTTTCGGTTTTTAAGATTCTTGAACCGTATGCAATTAACTCACCCTCAGGTGTAAAAATCATGGCACCGTCAAGTGTGGCAAGTTTTTCAACAACTGCGTCCATGCCTTTACTTAAAAGGTTCCCGGCAAACTGGAGTTGGGGGTAGTGAAGTCGGTAATTACCCTCAATTTTGTCCCTGTCCGCTATGATGAATAAAGCGCCCTGATTCTCTTTGGCAAGCTTTTTTGAGATATTAAGGATGATACGCATTATCTCGGATTTAATATCCGGTTTTTCGATGGTGTTCATACCATCTTCTAAGAATCGGGATAAGTTATAAGTTTTGGTAAACAGATTTCAACTCTGTTTTTCAGGTAAAAGATGTATCATTTGCAAAAAAAAGAATATATTCAGAAGATGTTTGCGGGAATATCTCACAGGTACGATTTTCTCAATCATTTTTTGAGTCTGGGACTGGATAAATACTGGCGGAGATTTGCAGTAGCTTTACTGCCATCCGGGCTTATACTTGATGTCTGTTCTGGAACCGGTGACGTAGCAATAGAAGCTTCGAAACGAAACAAAGTCATTGCTTCGGATTTCTGTTACGAAATGCTGCAACTATGCACCCAAAAAATAAAAAATCAGAACATAGGTAATGTCGTCTGCATCCAGAACGATGCTGAGAACCTGTCTTTTAAAGATGAAACATTTAACGGAGCCACTGTAGCCTTTGGAATCAGGAATGTCGCTGACATAAAAAAAGCATTATCTGAGATGCATCGTGTTGTAAAAAAAGGAGGGAAAGTAGTCATACTTGAGTTCTCGCAGCCTGAGAATAAGGTTTTCAAATCTATATATTATCTTTATTTTCAAAAAATATTGCCTTTCATAGGCTGTGCGGTTTCGAAAAAAAAAGGAGCGTATAGTTATCTGCCGTCATCGGTAATTGCCTTTCCAGAAAGGAGTGAATTTGTTCGACTTATGAAAGAAGCAGGTTTGGCTGATATTGAGTTTCATGACCTCACTTTCGGGATAGTTACGGTTTATTCTGGCGTTAAATTGTAGTTAATCGAAATAACTATTATTAAGTATATACAAATAAATAAGGATGGTACATGAATAAAGACGATGTCTGCATATTAATTCCCACGCTTAACGAGGGAAAGACAATAGAGGGGATAGTGCGGGAATTTATATCCATGGGTTTTTCTGATATTCTTGTTATTGATGGCAACAGCACGGACGATACTGTAAAGAAAGCGCAAAATGCCGGGGCAAAGGTTGTGATCCAGAGCGGAACCGGGAAGGGACAGGCTGTGAGCCAGGCGTTCAGTATAATACAAAACAAATATGTGGTGATGATTGACGGGGACGGAACGTATCTTTCCGAAGAAGTAAACAAAATTCTTGAACCTGTTGTCGCTGGAATAGCAGACCACGTTATTGGAAACAGGTTTGCGAATTACCAGAAAGGCGCATTTACCAGCCTGAATCTTTTTGGGAACAGGATATTAAACAAGATATTCGGCTTTGCCTATGGCATCTGGCTTGGGGACATCCTTTCAGGTTACAGGGCATTTAATAATAATGCCATTAAACAGATAGAGTTGAATAGAACAGGTTTTGAGGTTGAGACTGAAATAACGGTTGAATGCGTAAAAAAGGACTTAAAGATAGTAGAAGTACCCATAACATACCTTGCAAGAGTAAGCGGCGCTGCTACCAAGCTGCGACCTATCAGAGATGGTTTCAGAATCGCTTCCACCATATACCTGCTTGCCCGAACTCACAATCCCCTTTTTTATTTTAATTTAATTGGCGGGCTTCTTACTGTAAGCGGCATAGCGGTTGGGGTCTATGTAACAGATGAATGGCTGAAAAATATAACCCACATACCCCTGACCATCCTTGCCACGCTTCTCATCGTTACCGGCATCCAGATGTTCATTTTCGCGATTTTAAGCGACCTTATAGTATCCATGCACAGGGAAAATATGCACATGATGCGTAAAATTCTAAAGGAAAAGGAGAAACAATGAAAATAGCTATACTTGGAGGCACGGGCAGCATCGGGGAAGGATTCGCGCTCAGGTGGGCAGCAAAACACGAGATATTAGTATGTTCGCGCGAGATTGATAAGGCGGTTAACGCCGCAGGTGAGTATACAGGTATGCTTCTAAATAAAGGGGTGGTATGCTGCGGCATTACAGGGTGTAATAATGAAGCTGCCATTGAAGATTCTGATGTTGTCGTGCTCTCAGTGCCATATCAGGGCGTTATTTCTTTATTGAAAAAACTTGCGCCTTTTTTCAAGAACCAGATTGTTATCTCACTTGTGGTTCCCATGAAAAAAAACAAGCTGTTTGAATACACGCCGCCAAAACAGGGAAGCGCAGCGCTTGAGATACAGGAGATTCTTTCCAAAAGCGTTAAAGTAGTATCGGCATACCACAATGTGTCTGCAAAAAAACTGGCGAATCTTGAATTGGCTCTTGACTATGATGTTGTGGTTTGCGGCGATGATAATGAGGCAAAAAAAACCGTGATGGAGTTAACACGGGAAATCAAGTCTCTTCGCCCTCTTGATGGCGGGGGTCTTGCATCTTCGTATATGATAGAGTCCCTGACACCTTTTTTGATTAACCTTGCTATCCGGAATGGACTCTCTGACCTTGGCGTTAAGTTTGTATGAAAAACTTTAAGAAAGTTTTATCAAATGAAGGGGATGTTTCACATCCCCTATACGTCATAAAGGGGCGTAACCCTTTATGATCGAGATTTATAAAAAACTTCTGGATACACTCGGACACCAGTGCTGGTGGCCTGCCGATACTCCTTTTGAAGTGGTTGTAGGCGCGGTTCTTACCCAGCAGACCAAATGGGAAAATGTAGAAAAGGCGATAGGAAACCTGAAAGAGCGAGGATTGATGGAGCCGGAAACCCTTTCAAAGGCTGATATTCCGGAACTGGAAGGGCTGGTAAGGTGTACAGGCTTTTACAGGCAGAAAGCTAAAAGGGTAAAAAATATTTCCGCTTTTTTCCATAATAACCCGGACATCCTCGGATTGCCTGACGATGAACTTCGAGACTGGCTTCTATCTCTTGACGGCATAGGAGAGGAGACGGCTGACAGTATCGTATTATACGCAGCAGATAAGCCAAAGTTTGTTATAGACGCTTATACGAAGAGGATGTGCGGATGCCTTGGGATAGATGGGAATTACGGTAAATTGCAGTCGGTTTTTGAAGGGTCGCTGCCGCATGATGTTCCCCTGTATAAGGAGTTCCATGCCCTCATAGTTGAATACGGAAAGCAGTTCTGCGGGAAAAAACGATGCGGGGAGTGCATACTTTGATGAACCCGTCAAAAAGAATTGATATATTATTGGGTTCATCAAACTGGTAGAAAATGACAAAATGTAATCACTTCCTTATCCGCGACATCCCTTTATTCGGCTGCATCGCTTTCGGAATCATCGACAGGGGAACAAATGTACTGCAGGTGCGCCCCATCAGCGAATGTCCTTTATCCTGTGTATTCTGCTCAACCGATGCCGGTCCTCACTCAATGCGCCGGATGTCTGAATATATGGTTGACCTTCCGCAATTGCTCGCTGCATTTGAATGGGCTGCTTCATATAAGGAAACTAACGAGATTGAGGCGCATATCGACACGGTGGGAGAGCCGCTGATGTACCCCCAGATTATTGAGCTTGTATCCGGTTTATCAGGGAATGGGCATGTCAGGACGGTATCCATGCAGACAAACGGGACTCTCCTGAATACAAAGCTTATCGATTCCCTTGAAGCGGCAGGGCTTTCGCGCATCAATATTTCCATCGAATCCCTGAATCCCGAGCTTGCGAAGAGTATTGCCGGAACCCGGTCTTACGATGTAGAAAATGTCCTTGAAAATGCCGAATACATTGCAAAAAATACAAATATCGACCTCCTCATTGCGCCTGTGTGGCTGCCGGGCATTAACGATACCGAGATTCCAAAATTAATCGAGTTTGCCCTCAAAATAGCTGCCGGGAAAAAATTCCCGGCGCTGGGAATACAGAAGTTCCTGCCGCATAAGTATGGGAGGAAACCTGATGTAAAGGTAATGAACTGGGAGAAATTCTATTCACAGCTTAAGGAGTGGGAGAAAATTTATAAGACAAAACTTGTTCTTGCACCCGAGGATTTTGGAAGTTTCCAGTGTAAAGCCCTGCCGCGTGTTTTTAAAAGGTATGAACGAGTGAAGGTGAAAGTTGTCGGTAGTGGCTGGATGAAAGGAGAGAAGCTGGCTGTTGCGAGGGGCAGGATGATAACGATTGTGGATGCTGATAGGTTACAAGTTGGCTCTGAGGTATTTGTGAGGATGGAGAGGGTTGTGGATGGGATATATATGGCGCGACCTTAAAGACAAAAGCGGACTTGCAATGGAAATATTTTTAAACAATTGTTCACATTATTAAACACATGTTCAGAGAATTAAACATTCGCCCGCCGAACCGAAAAGAGTGAGAGGCGGTGGAGAGATGACGGTCTGGTCGTACTTATCTTTTGCAAGTTACCGCTCTCTCTTATATAGTCTGAAATAAATACAAGCGTATATGGTATCATATGAAGCCACAATAACCTGCCCGGCATGCGGTAATTCCAGCAAGGAAATCATGCCCTCAGATAGCTGTCTTGTCTTTTATAAATGCAAAAAATGCGGGCACATAATGAAACCTAAAGAGGGCGATTGCTGCGTATTCTGTTCGTATGCAGATAAAAAATGCCCGCCGATGCAGGGCTGATTCAATCCTTAATCCTCTTTATGACTATCATTCCACCGATAATGACAATCAATACCAGGATAATCGCAAACATTTGTCTGTTGCCGATTCCTCCATCGGGTTTACGGAAACTGACCTGCTTATCAGAATCAAGCGACACATGCTCCTCATACGTCCCTCTGGCGCCAGTTGCTTTCAGGGTATAACTCGTATTCAGAGGCAGCCCTGCAAAAACAAGCTCGGAATCCGAGCTTTCCGATATTTTCCTGCCATCATTCCATAATGAAACCGTGTACTGCGAATCTGCTTTTACGAATATGCTGGCATATTTTTTTATATTGATGGCTTTACCGTCGGCATACTGGAGATGGGAAGGCAGGTCAAGCACGCTCAGGAGCGTGGGCGCAATATCCTCCTGCCCGTATTCTCCTGAGACAACCCCGGATACGGCATTTGGTGAGAGCATCACAAGAGGGATTCTCAGGCTTTCCAGCTTCGAGGAATATTTATCAGAACTGTGTCCTCCACGCCTTGCGTTTTTCGTGGCAAAAGACATCCCATGGTCTGCGGTTAAAAACAGGGCAATATCATTATCCTGCGCCGTTTTATATATAGAATAAAAATCCCTGTCGAGGTCTTCAATCAACCTGACATAATCATCGTCGCCGAGATTGTGACCTCCACTATCGATTTCTCCAACATTCACGGTGAGCAGGAATTTCTGGGATGGGTGGTCTTTTATCATGGCATTTGCAACTGCATTGGCAGCGTCGATGCTCCATTTATTGTAAGCTCGATACCTCTCTCTTCCGGATATGTTGTTCAGATATGAAGGCATTTTCATCTTCCAGTCATACATCAATTCATACATACCCGGGGGTGAAGATTTTGCCTGGATTGATATGCCTGGTTTATCGAGAGAATTGTTCTCCGCAAACAGGATTATATCCTGCTCCTGCCTCATATTGGAAAAATCACCCGTCTCCATTACTGCAAGGTTAACGAAGCCGTGCTGCCTCGTGACATCATAAATCGTTGCATCGGGATAACCTACAATTTCCTCGTTTGCATCGGAATAACCTGTCACAATGACAGAATGGGCAATACCAGTTACAGGATGGGGTGTTTTTACATATATTATCCGTGTCCCGAATGTCAGGTTCTGAGCCCGGGCTTTTAGAAGCGCGCTTCCGTCGAGGGCGATGGGTGCAAGTTCAGGGTAATAATACGAAGAGCCAAAGCCGTCAACAATAAAAAGGATAGCGCTTTGCGGTCTTTTGACATCGTTCAATGTGATTTCAGAGACCGCAGAGACAATGTTTGATGTTAATAGTAATAATAAAATTATCAAAACTTTTTTCATGGGCGTGCAGATAGACTGATGAGATAAAAAGATTTCTAAATGTTCACGGTTATTGTCAATTCCCAACAGGCTTCCCCTTCTTCAGTATCCAAGCCTTTTTCCTGTAATAGTTAAGCGGGTGCGAGATTCTCCCACACAGCACATCCTTCCCGAAACAATTCCCGTACGTTGTCATGGTGGCGCATGAGGGGGATGTGTACGTCGTGCCAGTGGCGCCGTGGATGTGCATCACCTGGTAGCGTGTGCGCTCCTCGTCAAAATCAGGCGAGACCTTGAAAAGCTCCATAATCCCTTCGGTATTCATCCCGATATTGAGCAGGAAAGAGGTGAGGGCAAAGCGCATCGAATGCGGGAGATTAACGCCTGCCTGTGCATTGGAGAGGGCATGAACCATGCAGGGAGGGAAACAATCGGGCATTATTTCCTTGAACTCTTCTATGCTGAACTCGGATTTGCGCGCAACAAGATTATTGCGTATTTCCACAAGATAATTTTCAAGAGACGCACATATCTCAGGCGGCACAACAAGCGGCAGGCTTGATTCAATCCTCTTCCTGACAGCCTCTTCCATGATGCGCGAGAAGTCTTCCTTTGTGAGAGTCACCCTGCCGTGTTCCATATTCCTGTTTATGAGCTTCCATTTGGGTTCATGGATGACGTTTGCATAGCTGATATAATCTGTAAAATGTATGATAACCTGCCGCTCATTAATTTCAGGTTCGATATTAAAATCAAGAGCAAGTTCTTTGAGCCCGTCATCTGTAAGTCCTTTTACTTTCTCGTATGCGGATTTTGCCTCGGCAAGCGCATACCGCCTGATAAGATAGCTGTCGTTGATACACGAAACAAGTATCCTGGCTACAGGATAAGAGAGGAGTTCCTTTTCAGCGCTTACACGGTCTGAAAACACTTCCTTTGTTAATCCCTCTCCGATAGCGGAAAGTACGCGCCCTTTTCCTCTCTCCCTTACCTGTTCAAAGGCTCTTTCAGAAAAAAGTTCATCGAGTTTGAAATCCAGTCCCTCTACATATTTTACAGCGCCGTTAACAAAAGGAAGACTGGCAAAATCAAAAACATCCATGCCTATTCTGATTCGACTCTCGGAGCCAGCATATAACTGACCTCGCCATGACCTTCGGCAAGCTTTAGCCGAATCTTCAGTGGGTAATCCTTTCCGAGGTCGATGGTTACCTCAGCGGCTTTCCCTAAGATTTTACTCATATCTGAGAGATAGTCAAGCGAATATAATGATTTGGCTTCTGCCGGCTGGAGCTCTATCAACTGGTCTTTGGTCATCTCCACAAGCACCTTGTCCGTATCCCCTTCGGCTTCCATGAAGAAGACATTTCCTTTTACACCCATGGACATATAATCGCTTACCTTTTCAGCGGCTTTCACTGCGCGTTTTATATCTTCACCCCGGATAACAATGCGCGCAGGCAGGTCAAGAGTCGGGACTTTCGGCTCTTTCCTGATAGAAGATGGGTCAAGCAGGGACATGGTATAGGCAAGCCCGCGCATTCTGATTATGAGTTTATGGGCAGCCTCGTCAAGTTCAAGTTCGATATTGTCGCTCTTATCAGCCATTTCCATTACGCCGATCAATTTTGTGAGGTCGATGCCGAGTTCTCCCTCCGTCGCTTCAAATGAATCAAAAGCATCTTTTGCAAGGTCAAAACTCACCATTGCGACATTGGCTGGATCCACTGCCCTGACCGATATGCCCTCAGGCGTAAGTTTGAATTTAGCTTCATCAACCAGCGTTGATATTGATTCGATTGAATCTTTTAATTTTTCTGCGCCTATTACTGCCTTAAACATTTTAAGCCACCAACCTACAAATATAATCAAGGATATTAATAAGTTATTCTATCCGACTGGCAAATCCCGTGGGGCTGAATTTACTATTCCTGCGATAATTTCATATTCATCTTCTGCATCTATTGCGAACATGACAGGACGTTCTATTGACATCGCACTTACACGGGCTGAAGCCGGAGACGACACGGAAACAGTACGTGAAAACGTATGCACGCTTGCAACCGAGCCTGAACTGTGTTTTAATTATGCAACTACAGAGGAGCTGAAAAACTGGGGTTTTACTGAAGGGTGTTTTAGCTGTTTATTAAAGGATAAGAAGGATGTGCTCATACAGGTGATAACCACATACCAGAATCGGGATGGGGCGAGCAATGCTTATAATGCGGATGTAAACCATTTAACGAAAAATGGATACGGGAGACCTGTAAAAACAAAACCCATCGGGGAGTCATCGGCTATGTTTAAGAAAAAGCAAAGCGATGGGACTACGTATAACCTGCTGTTTTTGAAAAACAATGTTTTTGCAGCAATAAGTGCAAAATATAAAATAGATAAAGCCGATAATATTGACCACATCACAGGGCTTGCCTGGAAAATAGAGGGGAAACTCAAATAATCGCATTTACCCTTGCCGAGTCCGCATAAATAAAGTATTGGCGCGCAGGGCTTATATGCTTTGGAAGCCTAATCCAGCAATTCCTGCATCAAAGTGCATAAATTTATAAACTTTTGTGCAGTATAATGCATATGATGATTCGCGACAGTCTTCTGATTCAGAAAAGGGAGCTTGAAACAAGGCTAAAGGAAAAATACTTGGAACGGGCAGGCGATTCAAAAAAGCTTGGCAGCGGCTTGATAACTGTTATAATCGGGCCAAGGAGAGCAGGAAAATCCTTCTTTGCGGTTCATGCGCTAAGCAGGCTGGGCGCTTTTGGCTATGCAAATTTTGACGATGAAAAGCTCGTAGAAACAAAAGACTATAACGAAATAATCGATGCAATAAATTCACTTTACAATAACCCAAAATACCTCCTGCTCGACGAGATTCAGAATCTTGACAAATGGGAGCTTTTCGCCAACAGGCTCCAGAGGCAGGGATACGCTCTCGTCATTACAGGAAGCAACTCAAATTTATTGAGCAAAGAATTAGCAACCCACCTCACAGGCAGATACTCGCTCATAAACATATTTCCATTTTCTTTCAAAGAATATTTGAATGCCGAAGAAAAAGAATTAACAGAAAGCGAAATTAAAGAAAAATTATTCAGTTATCTCACTTTCGGCGGCTACCCCGAACCCCTTCTAAAGAAAGCAGAATACAAAGATTATCTATCCACATTGTTCAGCTCCATAATTTACAAGGACATAGTAAAAAGATTCAGGATAAGGTACGCTCAGGCAATAGAAGACCTTGCTGTCTATCTGATTTCAAACACAGCGCAGGAATTCTCTTACAATGCATTATGCAAGGTAACAAAATGCAAAAGCGTTCATACAGTCCAGAAATATCTTAACTATCTGGAAGAATCCTTTATTTTTTTCAAAATAGACAGGTTCTCATTCAAGGTCAGGGAACAAATTGCTTCAAATAAAAAAATATACTGCATTGACAACGGTTTTATTTATGCCAAAGCCTTCAAATTCAGCCCTGACATCGGGAAATTATACGAAAATCTCGTGGCTGTTGAGCTTAAAAAATCGGAAATGAACGGAATTGCAAATGTTTATTACTGGAAGTCAGAACAGCAGGAAGAAGTGGATTTCGTTGTCAAGCAGGGGATAAAAATTAAGCAGTTAATTCAGGTTTGCCATGATATCGGCGACATTAAAACAAAAGACAGGGAAGTAAGGGCATTATTAAAAGCAGGCAAAGAACTCGGATGCAAAAATCTTCTGGTTCTCACAGAGGACTACGAAGGCGAAGAAGCTATAAGCTGGTTTGGAATAAAAGAAAAGGTCAGGTTTATGCCGTTGTGGAAGTGGCTATTGAAAGTATCCTAAGATTCCTTCACGCATCCTGTAGAGAAAAATGCAAATTCAGATAAAATAAATTACACGAACATCCCTGCTACTTCCTCTCTCGTCTCCTTGATTATCATCTTGTTATAGGCATCCTTAAAATCCTGCATGGTAACAGCCCTGCCTTTTCGCCTGATTACGAACATGCCAGCCTCCGTGACAATGGCTTTTAATTCAGCCCCGTTCAATCCATCGGTCATTTTTACAAGCTCTTCAAAATCCACTTTCTCAAGTTTCATGTTCCGTGTATGAATATTAAATATCTCCCTGCGCCCATC
>JAHFCV010000189.1 GCA_023249275.1 Candidatus Methanoperedens sp. | reverse complement strand
AGGTCTTTCTCAAAATTACCCATAACCTTTGGCGCATTGTCCGATCCCATGTGCCTCTGGATTATCTCGATAAACCTTGCTTCCACGGCTGCAGCACGGCGTTTTAACTGCTCGACCTCGTCGCCTTTGGGGATGTACAATTGCTCGGGCGCGCCGTATCTCACAAATACCTTGTCCACATGGTCAACAAGCTGCCATGCATATTCGGTATCGCCGGTCTGCTCAGCAAGGTCTCCCCCGATATCGGGGCGAAGGTTAAGCGTCCCGTCAGAATATGTTCCTGCCCCGCCCACGCCGCACATAATGTCGCAGGGGTCGCAGTGGGTGCAGATGCCGCGGCGCTTCATCTTGCATTCGCGCTCATCTATATCCCGTCCCATGTCCACGACAAGCACATCCATTTTTCCTGCAAGCTCGTCTGCCGCGAACATGCCTGCGGGTCCCGCGCCAACGATTACGACATCGTATTCCTTCTTTTTCGTCATGAGATTACCTCGGAAAGTAAATTCATCTCTTTTGCAATCTTAATCTCGCGGGCTATTCGCCTCCCCATGGAGAGTTTTTCCTCCATCAGGTCAGAATAAGGAGAGCCGGAAATAAAAAGATTCGTACCTGCTACGATACGCGCCGAAATTTCAAACACTTTCAATTCAAGCGAGTCTGTTACCACGGCTTCAAGGCAGAAAGGCCCTATCATGCCGCCAAACAACTCAAGCGATTTTTCGACCACCCGCTCACCCATATCAAATATCCTGGGAAGGAGGGATTCCCTCACAATCAGGGGCAGGTTGCCAGTAACAACGAATGTTGGATAGATTCCTGCACCTGCAAGCTCAGTGGGTGAGCCTATCCTGAAAATCTCATCCGCATTCGATTCCACGCGCCTGTCTATGCCCAGGAGTTCAAGAGTGCCTTTACTCAATGAGTATCCGTCTGATTTAATCGGTGAATAAAAATAATGCATGTAATAGCGTGTTCCGAGTACGAATTCCTGTATGGTGAATTTTTCAGCGGGATTTATCCTCTTCTTGAAGTCGGAATAATTTTTCACGACAAAAAACCCCATCCCGCCTTTTGCGCCGTAATATTTCACCATCATGGGCGAATCGATATCTTCCGGGTTCTTTATCTGGCGGGGCATTTTTATGCCAGCCGCCTCAAGCCATTTGCGGCTCATTTCCCTGTCGGATTCCCATTCAAGAACGCGGCGGTTTCCATATGTGGGCAGGCGCAGTTTCTGGAAATTATCGGCTCCGAGATATTCAACAAACGAGCCGTGCGGGATAATTATGGCGTTTTTGGATGCAAGCTCATCTGTTTTTGAGAGGATTTCCTTATAATCTTTCACAATAAAAAATTCATCAGGTTTTGCTTTCGGGAAAGCGTCATAGAACTTCGGCGGCGCACCCATGCAGATGCCGATAGTTTTAAAGCCCTCTTTTCTTGCCCCGTCGAAAATCTGGAGGCTGCTGTGGGAGCAGACCGTGGCGATGGCTAGATTATCTTTGTCGTAACCCTCTAAAATATCAAGAATTTGCTGCTTATGAACCATTATGCACCTGCGTAGTGCATCAGTTATATATTTTACTGTGTTAATTAATCTTGTGGAAAAGAGTTGTTATTGCAGGGTTATTTTTTGTAAACCTCATCAGGCTCAAATAACTTCTCTCCGATTACCTCTCCATCGATAGTGCGGTAAAAACACGACCTGTAGCCTGTGTGGCAGGCGCCTCCGATTTGTTCTACTTTAAGCAGCACGGCATCAGCATCGCAGTCTATCAGTATATCATGGATGAGCTGCTCATGCCCTGAACTCTCGCCTTTTTTCCAGAGCTTGCGCCTTGACCTGCTCCAGTAGTATCCTCGTTTTGTCTCGATGGTTTTTTCAAGGGCTTCCCTGTTCATGAATGCGACCATGAGCACTTCGCCCGTTTTATAATCCTGGGCTATGGCTGTAATCAAGCCGTCTTCGAATTTTAAGTCGTTTATGTTCATAATAAACACTCAAGATAATTTGCAGGTTTAATAATTTATCCAAAAACACTGGGCAAACCTTTATTAGATTTTCTTTTATTGGCATCCAACTTTTATTCAATAGCTTCAACGGCTTTTAGAACCTGCTTGACTACCTTTGGGTGTAATATCTTTCCAGAATGAAAAGGGACAATCACTCTTCTGTCCTCTTTCATGTATATCCTGTGGCTGCCCTTGCTTCGAATCATCTCAAAGCCAGCCTTTAACAGCATCTTTTCTGCTTCTTGAGGCTTTAATCGTGGAAGTTTAGCAGGCAACTTGTACCTCTAACGATGTTGTTAGAATTTCCCTGCTTAAGCATGCCGTCTTTTCTTCAGGTTGTAGTGTCTCAAGATAGAGTTCGATAGCCTCTTTTATGTTTGCCAGTACTTCTTCTAAAGAATCGCCCTGAGTTTGGCATCCTTCAAGTTCAGGACAATAGGCATAATACCCGTATTCATCTTTTTCGATAACGATGCTGACTTTGCAATTCATTTCTTTTTCTCCTTTTTATTAATGCATGCAATGGCAAATAATGGTATCGGTGAAAAAGAATATGCGTAAGCAAAATTTACATATAACGGTGATTAACATCATCGTTTACTAAATAGCAAGTTATTTAAATTTAAAAAAAGTATTCATTACCCAATGGGTGAAATATTAATACCGAAAAAATCGCTAGATGAAGATCCAATAGCGTATTTTGTCGATTTGATTATAAATTTCTCTAAAACGATTACTAAAGGGCGTGGTGTATCAAGAAATGGTGTGAAAGCCCTTCTGTTATTTTTGCTAACAGCAGGTTTGCTCTACGCCCATACAGAAATGCCTGCCAACATATGGGATGGAATAAAATTATATATTATACCATTTATTTTTTTATTATACTTTATTGTTGATGTATTAAAAAATATCGATAAAGTGAATAGATTTTTCAAAAAACTCCAACAAAGAACAGATTTCATTTATGAAAGTATTATTGAAGGTACTATCAGTCATGAGGATTTAGAGCTATACTTAATGACATTGCCTTTCAGTTCTATGTTGAGTACGATTATTCTTTCGCTTCCTATCAAAAATTTTTTTCATTTTGTTCACTCCATACAAAAAACAATCCCAAAACAGCAGCAATAGGCATCTTTCTGATAAAAGCCATTCCGGGACTCTCGCCATTCATATAATCCAGTGAGCCATGTATCCTGCCATTATACCAATTCAAGAATTCCTGCAACGAACCGAACCTCCACCTGTGTTTATCATATTCGTACCAGAATCGCTCCAGCTTCCCATTAGTTTGTGGATTATTCCTCCTTGAAGGAATATGCCCGATTGACTGTGATACG
>JAHFCV010000188.1 GCA_023249275.1 Candidatus Methanoperedens sp. | reverse complement strand
CACAGCGTCCTGCCCGCATAGATAAGAACATCCTGTCGCAGTGCAATACCCAGATAATAATGAAAGTGACAAATCCCAACGACTTGAAAGCCATCAGTAAAGGTCTTGAAGGCATAAGCTCCGACGTGGAGGAGGACATCAAGCGCCTGTCGCCAGGCGTGGCGATGATTGTCAGCACCTATATCGAACGCCCGATACTCGTGGATATCAGGACGCGAAAGAGCAAGCACGGGGGAGCGAGCGTGCCGGTCGTAAAAGCGGCGGATGATGAGAAGAAAAAAGAAGTGCCACAAACGCCGGAACCTGAAGTAAAGACTGAACAAAAAAAAGAAGAGGCTGGCAAGGAAAGCACAAAAAAACTCAGGACTAAACGTGAAATGGGTTTGATTCAAAAAATGTTCGGGTCGAGGAAAACATGACAACTTTAATGGAAATGGCTCACGCCGGCATCGTTACAAAAGAGATAAAATCAGTTGCGGCAAAAGAGGGAGTCAACGCCGATGCCATCAGACAGCTTGTGGCGCAGGGGCTTATTGTTATCCCTAAAAACATCAACAGCAAGTCCGAACCCATGGGCATCGGCAAATTAATGCGCACCAAGATAAACGCAAACGTGGGGACATCCAGGGATTATGTTGATATCGAGGACGAGGTAAAAAAAGCCCTGACTGCGGAAAAATACGGCGCAGATACCATTATGGATTTATCCACGGGCGGCGACCTTGACCTTGTACGAAGGCGCATCATGGATGCCGTGAGCGTGCCTGTAGGCTCTGTCCCGATATACCAGGCTGCAAGCAGGGGCATCGAAAACATGACCTCTGACGATATGTTCAATGCGGTAAGAAAGCATGCGGATGACGGTATTGATTTTGTCACCATTCATGCAGGCGTTACCATGAGTTCTTTTGAACGCCTGAAACAAAGCGACAGGATACTTGATGTGGTGAGCCGCGGCGGCGCTTTTACAATAGCGTGGATGAAGCATAATGACAGGGAGAACCCGTTTTATTCAGAGTATGATTACCTGCTTGAGATTGCGAGGGAATACGACCTCACTATCAGCCTTGGCGACGGCATGCGCCCCGGATGCATCAATGATGCTTCTGACAGGGCGAAATTCGAGGAATTCATCATTCTTGGCGAGCTCGTGAAAAAGGCACGCGCCGCAGGAGTCCAGACAATTGTTGAGGGACCGGGGCATGTTCCGGTTGATGAAATCGGTTTGTCTGTCACGGCAATGAAGCACCTCACAGGTAATGCGCCTATTTACCTTCTCGGTCCACTCGTTACCGATATTGCGCCCGGCTACGACCACATAACTGCCGCTATCGGCGGGACTGTCGCAGGTATGCACGGCGCTGATTTCCTGTGCATGACCACGCCGGCAGAACACCTTGCCCTGCCGAATGTCGATGACATCAAGGAAGGGACGATTGTTACGAGGATTGCAGCACATGCAGCCGACCTTGCAAAAGTTGGGGTTCGCGAGAGGGCGCGCGCTTCTGACCGCGAGATGGCTCTGGCGCGAAGGGAGCTTGATTGGGGCAGGCAGTTTGGGCTTGCGATTGACAGCGGGAAGGCAAAGGAGATTCATGCAAGGAGCAGGAATGTGGATACGTGCAGCATGTGCGGGGAGCTTTGTTCGATTAAGATGATGAGAGATGTGATGAAAAAGGGAAGTGACAAATAAATTATATTGTCGAGAGTTTATCCTCTACTAATCATTGCCAAATAAGTCTTTAACAGCCTTTAAAAATCCAATTGCGTCATCTACTATTTCCTGGGCATCAGCTTCACCGCATTGCTCACCACTGTACTGTATTTTATGCCTGACAATCCTGTAGGTATCCAGTATTTCGAGATAGGGGTATATTGTTGTATTTGCTCTAAATTTTTCTAATAAATAGGTTATCATACAGAAATGGCTTCTTTCAGTTATTCCATCCAGAAAAATGAGTGTTCTTGATGTATGAAACATGGAATTATAGGCTAAAAGAAAAGCTGCATCGCAATAGCCCATTTTTATGTTTCCTTTTGCCTCGTTCAGGAATTTATCGGCAATTTTCAATGACCCAGAAGCACGTTCCTTATCTACTCTGCCTCTCCTTAATAGTCCTTTTTCAAAGCAATCACTGATATTATTAACCATCAAGCATCTCTCCATAAAGCAAAATATGTTTGCTTAATACAGATTTTACAAAAGGATCATCCTTTTTAATGAGACCCCTCCACTCCCCAATAGTATATACAGTTACCTGGGTTTCTTTATGTAACTGAATTTCTAAATTTTTTAATGCAGATAAGTCAATTTCTTTGTTTTGCGAGATTACCAGTATGTCTATATCGCTTTTATCTGAGTATTCTCCGGTAGCATGGCTGCCATAAAGGAGTATGTTGATGATACTCGGATTATGCTGAACAAAATTATCTAAGAAATTGCTTTCGTTCAAAATTAAATTAAAATACAATCTTTTCCATTCTTTAACTAAAGGATTCCTGTTGTTTAAACTGAATTGAATCAGGTTTCCTATGGATTCCGATTCCAGTAGTTTTTCAGCTTCATAGAGTCTCATGTACCTGTTGGAAGTTTGTGGGCTCAGGTTTAATTCTCTTGCCAGCTTTTTGATGTGTACTTTGGTATATGGATTAGAGAGAAAATATTCTAAAACAACCCATCCTTTGAATTTTTTCCACTCGGATAGCATATTTTATCATACGAGCGTATTATATATAATACTATCGTATGATAAAAATGAGTGCCGAATTCATGCGAGCAGGAACGTGGACACATGCAGCATGTGCGGAGAGCTTTGTTCGATTAAGATGATGCGGGAAGTGATGAAGAAGTGAGACAGGAGTTTTAGAGCGCGCAGAATTGTGGTGCTGATGAGAAAGATTTATAACCCAAAAACGATAGCAAGCCCATGTAATTAAGTACGGGGTTATGGTTAATTGTGGTTACGTTTATACCAATTTCTAAAAATTGACCTGAAAACAACCCAAACAAGTTTTAATAATATTTCATTAAATTTTCATTCGATTGAATTGCTTAGACCATCTAGGTAATTTTTCTCTAACAATTTTAATAGTTCATGATTCTCTAAATCATTTACAGCATCTTTTACCCAAGCAGTTATTTTTTGAATCTGCTTCTCTTTGGATAAATTATAATCTTTTGTTATTTCTTTTAAAGTAATCCAACGTGTAAATAGAAATGGGTCTTCATAACCTTGGTCAAAAAATTGTAATTTTTCTAAGTCAAACGTTGCGACAGCACACCCAACCGCAGCAGAGCTGCGGGGCATGATTGTGCTGTCGCTTTGTAGTTTCGTTTTCATTTAAAATCCAAAAGTTTCATTTGGCTATAAGCTTC
>JAHFCV010000187.1 GCA_023249275.1 Candidatus Methanoperedens sp. | reverse complement strand
GGATTGGTACAGGCAATATCATTGAATTTTGATTTATGTCCGCGAATTCCCATATTATCACAGAATGATATATGGTATCGGCAGTATTTAAAACATCAGTAGATAATCGGGTCAATACCGAATATCGTGTTATGACAGGAATCTCGACGCAAGAGCAAGCTGATGCTTATATCAAAGATATTTCAACGAGAATAAACCCAAACGGAACATACAAAAAGTAAACTTTTATAGTTTGCATTTCGTTCCTGCAGTAGCCACAATTGAGATTATCCGTTTGTGTATTTACTCAACCGGCTTCTTCATCTACTATTTTCTTGAAAGCTTTCCGTTAATTTTAAATCCTCAGAATCATCTTTGTGATTGTGCCAATCGAGGGATTTATAGAGTACAAAAGAAGAGAATACTGCAACGATATTGAGTGTCCCATACAGGTGATGATGAATAAAAAGACGCAGAACACGGCAGATTACAATGACCTGCGGGAAATATGCATCAAAAATTGCCTGCATACCACTTATGAATTCCATCACTGGCTCATCGAAAAAGGCTATTTATTGCTAAGACCCGAATAAAAACTACAGGAGGAAAATAAAAATGAACTGGGGAATGAAGAACAGGATTTCAAGAATAATAAAGCCCAAAACAGGGCGCTGCGTAATGCTGGCGGTTGACCACGGTTACTTCCAGGGTCCCACAACCGGCTTGGCGAATCTTGGCGAAACAGTCGCTCCGTTACTGCCATACGCCGACGCATTGATGATAACCAGGGGCGCTATCAGAAATTGGATAGATCCTGCTGTGGATATTCCCATCATCCTGCGCGTTTCAGGAGGTCAGAGCATTCTCAAGGAATTATCCAATGAAATCATAACAACCAATATAGACGATGCAATAAGAATAAACGCATCCGCTATCACATGCTCAGTATATGTGGGTGGGGAATACGAGAAGGAAACGATAGGCAACCTGTCAAAGCTCGTGGACGAAGGGGAAAAATATGGCATCCCTGTTCTTGCTGTCACCGCTGTCGGAAAAGAGATGGCTCGCGATGCCAGGTATCTGGGCTTGGCTTCCAGGATTTGCGTGGAAATCGGGGCGCACATGGTCAAGACCTATTACACCGAGGATTTCGGGAAAGTTGTCGAAGCGTGCGGTAATGTTCCTGTTGTCATTGCAGGCGGGAAAAAACTGCCTGAGATGGAAGCCCTGCAAATGGCTTATAATGCAGTCTCGGATGGCGCGGTTGGCGTGGACATGGGCAGGAATATCTTCCAGAGCGATAGCCCTGTGGGCATGATTAAAGCGGTAAGGGCGATTGTTCACGATGGCAAATCAGTGGATGATGCTTACGAGATTTACGAGCAAGAGAAAAAATAGATAAAAGTGCATTTGCAAAGTTAGAAAGGCAAGACTATATAAAATAACGAACCGCAGATAAACGCAGATGAACGCAGATTTGTTAAATTTAATCAAAAAAATACTATATATCCATGAAAACCGCCGTATATTACAACAATAACGATATCAGGATAGAGGAAAGACCAATACCTGAACTAAAAAACGGGGAAATCCTGGTCAAAGTCAAAGCCTCAGGTATCTGCGGAACCGATTTGATGGAATGGTACAGAATCAAGAAAGCGCCGCGGGTTCTGGGTCATGAGATGACCGGGGAGATAGTCGGTTCAAAGTCCGATAAATTCAAAATCGGGCAGCGGGTTTTCGTGAGCCATCATGTCCCGTGCAATGGATGCAAATACTGCCTTTCGGGAAATCATACCGCATGTGAGACGCTGCATAAGGGCAATTACGACCCAGGCGGGTTCAGCGAGTTTGTCAGGGTTCCTGAAATAAACGTCGAGAATGGCACATACGTCCTGCCCGATAATGTTTCTTATGACGAAGGGACGATGATTGAGCCGCTGGCGTGCGTTGTGAGGGCGCAGAGAATTATCGGGGTTAGCGAAGGGCAGACTGTGTTAGTCATGGGTTCGGGCATTTCCGGCTTGCTGAATATTCGACTGGCTAAATTGAAAAAGGCAGAAGTTATTGCAACCGATATTACTGAATATAGACTGAAGATGGCAAAAGAATCGGGAGCAGACAGGGTATTCAATGCAAATGAAGAGATGAATATAAAAGCTGACAGGATTATAATGTGTACCGGGGCGATGCCTGCTTTTGAGGCGGCGTTCAGGTACATAGACAGGAAAGGGATAATAATGCTGTTTGCCATCCCGAATAAGAATATTCCAATTCCTGTTGAAGATTTCTGGAGAAATGAGCTTGCGCTCGTATCAAGCTACGGCGCGGCGCCTGTTGACCTGGAGGAGGCTCTTGAATTAATTAAAGACGGGAAGATTAATGTCAGGGATTTGATAACTGATAGGGTAAGACTGGACGACATCCAGAAAGGTTTTAAGATAGCTGGGGAAGCAAGGGATTCGTTGAAGGTTGTGGTTGTTCCTTAGGATAAAAAAAGTAGAGCAGACAGCGGGAAATTGATATGGGCGGCAGTGGGGCGGCTGCTGGCGGAGTAATGGCGGGAAAAACCATTTGGATCAGGCTGCATCGGCAACATATCGGCGCAAGGAGTTTAATATTTTAAAAGATGTATTTTTTAGCACCCACATGATGAAAATCACGAATGGTACGAATAAACAAATCACACGAATATCAGGAGGTGGATGTATTATTGAGGATATAGTTATCCACTGGGATTCTCATCAACTTTGGCTCACCACGCGTTGAGTACATACGCATCGCAAACAAACCTGTGCGTATTTGTGTCATTCGTAAATTCGTGAAATTCGTGATAAATGCCTCATTCAAGGACTAAACACACGTACTAAAAGATTATATATCCCTGTCCTCACGATGTTTATTCATGGACTTGGTTCTCAGACAGAGGATAGAACGCCTTATCCTTACGCATTCCGGGGTATATGTTCCTGCTATATTGAATTCGGGTTTTTCATGCGCGCGCTGCGGCTGGTGCTGCCGTGAGAATTTCAATATAAGGATTACCTCGAATATCTCGCGCCCGTCCAATGCGATTTCTGTTTTCCCGGATGATATCAGGCGCATAATGAAAGGCACGGGAAAGATGTGGGATGATGTGGCGCAGCCTGATATTTATTCGTGCTTATCCGATGGCGAGGATGTATGGATTATCGGTTGGATACTGCGGCGCAACGAGGCGGGAGAGTGCGTCTTTTACAGGAATAGCGAATGCACTATATACGAGTGGCGCCCAATGATATGTCAGTGCTATCCTTTTTTTATGGGTGAGCAGGGCGTTGAGGTCATGTGCTGTGAGAGTGGGCTGGGAAATAAACTAACGACTGAGAGAGCAAAGGAGATGGCGCGGTTGCTGAAGCGGTATGAGA
>JAHFCV010000050.1 GCA_023249275.1 Candidatus Methanoperedens sp. | reverse complement strand
TTATCAGAATGCAGCGCAATTTTATGCTATTACAGCCTTTCCCGCTTCAACCTTGACCCTGATAGGCTTATTGATTCTCATCAAAAAAGCAGGAGCGCTCCTTGCCATCGCTTTCCCAAGCGGGTCATAGTATTCCAGGAACCACACGCCGTCTTTTGAAGTGGCGTTGATTGCAACCGCATAAGCTCTCCATTTGAACATCTTTATCTGCGGAAGCTCTCCTGCCGCGCCAAGAGCAGGCTCCAGCCCTTCGGCGTCTGATAATACATTCAGGGCAGGAACTGTTTCATTATAAACAGAAATCCTGTTGAACCCGTTGTATTCGTATATTTTTATCTCGTTTCCATCTTTTCCGAGAGCATACCAGTCAGAAATACTCATGGTGGGATAGGCTTTTATTCCTGCGTCATGGAAAAACTGCTCGGCGCTGGTTTTTTCCGCAAACCTTGCAGTTCCAAGCCCTGCAAAAACGATAAGATAAATCACTAAAAATTTCGTTACAGTATTTTTTTGCAAAGGCTTCCTGTATAACCATATTACCATAACCAGCGCCAGTATCATGAGAGAAATATCTGTGTAGAAAAATACCTCGGCAGAATATCTTGACACGTCAAAAGGATAAAGAAGCGGGACTCCGCGCGTTGTCGAATAGTCAAGAAATAAGTGTATTATCACGCCGGCAAAGGCAAATAGTACGGTACGGCGCGAGAACACAGGTTCAAAATCGATATAACGCTTAACTATATTTTTCACGCGGCTTTGTGTTGCAAGATAAAGTATGATAATACCTGTGAAAAACCCGAAAAAAATTGAATGGGTTATGCCGCGGTGGGTTAAAAGGAAGAAATTGGGATAAATAAAGTTAATCCATAAAAGAAAAACATCAAAATCCGGCGCAATTCCTCCTATGGTAAGCGCGGCAATTTCTTCCTTCCTGCGTTTGAAGAAATTCCCGAGCAAAAATGGCAGCAGCGCGTGAGATAATAGATCCATCAAATCCTTTTATGAGAATATAGCAGATAAAATATTCCTTGAATGCTTGAAAAAAATAGGCTTTTTAGTGAAACCTTCTTATTGTTCAAACCGCAATGCATCCACCGGGTTCATCTTTGCTGCTGCTCTCGCAGGCGCGACACCTGAGATTATACCCACGAATATAGAGAATGCAAGCGCGAAGACAAGAAGTTGGGGTGTGACAACTGCATTCATGGTCCCGCCAGGTCCTATTGCCCGGAGTCCTACCTCGGATATTATTACCGATATCAGTACGCCGGAAATTATCCCGAGCACTCCTCCGACAAACCCGAATAATCCCGATTCCATCAGGAAAAGTTTCATCACTTCGTTATCCGTAGCGCCCAGAGCCTTGAGCAAGCCTATCTGCCTTGTGCGTTCCATGACAGACATGAACATGGTATTCGCGATGCCAACAGCGCCCACAAGAAGCGAGACTGCCGCTATCGCAGCAAGAAACAGCGATATCGTCTGGACAACGCTGGTTATCTGCTGCTGTATTGTTGCAAAGGCTGTAACTGTAAAATCCCTGGTTCTCGGATTGACGTGCCTCGAGGGCATAAGTTTTGTTACGATATCTGAAGCTATTTTATCCGCTATCGTAGGGTCAGCTACCTTTACCATGATTGAAGTAAATGTGTTTCTGGGTACATTTGTAGTTATCACATCCCGGGCATAATCTGCCGGCATATATACAGCATTATCGCTTCCTCCACCAAAGCCGCCTCCTGATTGGACGAATATTCCCACGACTTTGAAGGTCTTGCCTCCTATCGTAACCGGCCTGTTCAGGGTAATCGACTGTAAAAAAGTATCATGAGCTAAAGAGTAGCCTATAACCACAGCGTTTGAATCACCGGGCTGAAGGTATCTGCCCGCTTCAAGCTGCGTTGTGACCATGGAGCGCCAGACCGCGGTATCAACACCGCTTATGGATACCGAGGTCTTTTCTGTACCAAGTATCATATCTGACCTGCCTGATACCATGCCGTTTACATAGAGCACGCCAGGCACCTGTTTAATCACGTTCACGTCTTTATCAGTGAGGTTAATGCTACTTCCGGAACCAGACGATCTCCCTTCAAAACCGCCGCCTGATGCCCGTGAAAAACCCGGGGTGACCGTAATCAAATCAGCTCCAAGACTGCCAAGACGCGCCTGCACGCTCTCCTGCATGCCCTGACCTATGGAGATAATAGCAACGACCGCAGCTACTCCTATTACAATGCCGATAATAGTGAGCCAGCTTCGCATCTTGCTTTTTCTGACGTGGCTCAGGGATAGCCTGAAAGTATCAAAAGTTTTCATACTAATCCCCGTATTTAAATACGGGGTCTCCCTTTCTGTTTCTGGAAATAGGTGGAGATTTTACTTCGCTGCCAGTATATTACCAGCAGGACAACAACCACTATCCATACGGCATAATTGGTACTTGTAGACCCTGCACTTGCCTTTGCTCCTGTTGAGGATAATTCCACAGGAAGATACTTTGTGATTGTATGTCTCTGTCCACGTGTGTCGGTATATTGTATATCGACCTCAAGACTGCTGCCAGCGCCAGGTATTTTTGCAATCTGGAATATGGCGGATGTGTAATCGCCGGGATTTAAGTTCCCAAGCACTGAAGAACTGCTCCCCGTTGAAGTGAAGTTCTTTTGTCGCGGCAGGGTTACTGCCACTGCACTGGCAGGACTTATCCCCACATTGGCGACATTAAGAGAAAAAGAGCCCAGAGACTCCTGGTAACTTATCTCAAAATTAGTTGTTCCTGCAACAACCAGCCCGACATAATTGTCAGATGAGTAATTGTTCAGTCCTGTAATTTTTACAGGAAGATTATATACACCCGGAGTTGCGGTAATGTCTACAGCCAGATCAAATGTAATATCGGCTTCATCTCCTGCCTTCAGGTTACCGAGAGAAAATTGCGTTCCTGCGCCCAGAATTGAAAAAGATGATTTGCTGCTCCCGCCAGTGCCAGTAAGGTCTATTTCAGCTACAACATTCTGTACTGTGCCTGTACCTGTATTTTTAAACTTTAGCGTTTCCTTATTAATGCTCATCGGTGCTACGATGCCAAGTGTTGAATTGAGCAGCACTACCACAGGCTTCCCTTTAATGGTTAATATCTGGTCCTTGAGCTCGGTTGTTACTATAGGCGCTGGTGTATTGCTACTTATCTGTTGACCCCTGTAGGTAATATATACATTGAAAAAATAATCGCCTTCCACTGCATCGGAGTTCACATGTATTTTGAATTTTGCGGTTCTCTGGTCACCCCAATCCTGTATATTTCCAAGCGAATATGTATCATCAAGTATAGTCGCTGCATTGGCTGATGCATTATCTTTGGGTTCAAGCCTGACTGATACGTCATTCAGGAATGAACCAAATCCCGTATTCTGTATCGGTACATAGACATAGGTCGTATCTCCGGGAAAAACCGGCGCGCTTTCGGTCACCAGATATGATTGTGCGGACGCAACCTGTGTAAATAACACCGCAGATACGATTATTAAAATTAAATTGAATTTATTCATGTTTCACCTACTATTTTTCCATCCAGCATTTTCACAACTCTTCCTGCATATCCTGCAATTCTCATGTCATGCGTTATCATAACTATAGTCAATCCCTCGCTGTTTAAGCGTTTAAAAACATCCATTACTTCGCCTCCGGATTTTGTATCAAGATTTCCCGTAGGCTCATCTGCCAGGAGAATAGAAGGGCTTGTGGAGAGCGCCCTTGCGATTGCAACTCTTTGCTGCTGCCCGCCTGATAACTGCGCCGGGAAATGAGACCCGCGTTCAGCCAGCCCGACCGTATTGAGCAAATTCATTGATGTATCTTCTATAACTCCTTCAGGAAATTCATGAATCCTCATTGGCAGCCGGATATTCTCAAGGGCTGTCAGGGTAGGATACAGGTTAAAAGTCTGGAATATGAATCCTATTTTTTTACCCCTTATACGCGACAGCTCATTTCCTTTAAATTCCGATATGTCCCTGTCTTCAAGCAGGATTTTTCCGCGAGTGGGCATATCCAGGCAGCCTATCATGTTTAACATAGTTGACTTGCCGCACCCGCTGGGTCCTGTTATAGCAACGAGTTCTCCTTTTTTGATGGTTAGATTTACTCCCGCAAGTGCGGGTACATCAAACTCACCCATGCGGTAGATTTTCCAGACATCCTGCAATTCCATTATAGTTTCCATCACGTCGCCCTGAACAATCGCTTATGTGCCCAGCGTTGGGGATTTTGATATTGGTATTCTGCCATCCATCCGCTGTATTCCATTTTGTTCTTTTCTACCACATTACCTGTATCCATATCAACAAGGGCTGTTAAGATTACATTCCCGTCGGTAAATACAACACGAGCAACCTTTTTATCTCCGTTTGCCGTAGATATTATCCTGCCGTAATTCTGGACTGTAATATTATAGTTGGAACCTTCCACTTCGTTTTTCAGTGCTTCCTGAGCTGAGTTTATTGCGTAAGTCTTCTGTTCCTCGTTAAGCTTGAATGCATGCGTCTCTATATAGGCAAACCTGAGCCAGGCAGAAATAATCAGCAGGGCAATCATAACCAGTGCAAGTACTTTCCATTTGTTCATATGCAGTCAGTAGAGATGAAAGACCATATAAGAGTTCCCTGAAATTGTTGTGAAAGCAGTTTCAAAAAAATGAAATTATGCCAGAGCTATCCATTTTTCAGCAATACCATGTTTCCTTCTCTCTGGCATTCTGTCTATTGATTGATAGCCTGCTGAAACATCTTGTATCCCGGCTATTTCAAATTTTAGTAAGCCTTTTCCAGGCTTCCACCTTCCCATCATCACCCACTACGACAGCATACCTATCCTGATTTGACAGGATAATATTCCATGCCCCTGCAATATGTTTTATTTCATCCACTTTAAGGTTATGGGCTCTTTTTTCCATAAAATTCAGCGCAATTTGCTCCGCATCTTCCAATGAAATCCTGCCCACCTCACCTTTTGGAACTTCAACGGGTGCCAGAATATCTCCTTTCTGCAAGGAGCGAATCTTATCTATTATCTCTTTTGCTTCTGTAACGACAATAAATTCAGTAAAAAGGGTATGTTCTTTGTTTTTTTCCACATATTTTATATCGATACCCGTCCCAAACAGGAAGCTCTTGTTAAATTTCGCATCTGTGATGGCTTTTATCCGGATTGATTTTGTTTTTTCTCCGAACACCCTGAACCCGCGGTCTATTAAAAGCCTGAAATTCGTTAAAATTAGAACTCCGCCGCCTATCCGTGCATATCCAACAGTATATTCATCTTTGTCCAGTTTTAGTTCCATGCTATCCTTTTTCTGTACTGCTGGTATGTCCAATGACCTTTTGGAGTTAATTAACTTTAATCGCTCTTTGCGGTGGAGTTTCTTATACACTAACGCTAGCCAGCATCGGATGAAGTGAGGATTGTTTGTACCTTTTTTCCATTTTTAAGGCTTTTTCCTTCTCCTTAACAATACGGCGGCTATTATCAGTGCCATGATGGATACAGTCCATCCTGGTGCAGGTGCTTTCGGAGTAGTTTTAGCCGTCTCCCATGTTGTGGTATTGCTTACCTTTGCTAATTCCACGTTCACAGATTCTATTTCCTTGGTAATAATCTCTGCTTCCAACTGATAGGTCAGCGCCGCCTGGGTATCCAGTTTACCTGTTCCATCTGGCACATCGAATTCAAACACCTCTATCCTGCTCTCTCCCGGTTTGAATCTGTTATCCTTGGCTATGGAGACCGCCTTCCAGAAGTCAGCCGCCTCATTGCCGTATTGATCGACAAGCGTCTTGGAATAGACCTTCTGATCGCTGAAAAGCATCTTCCCATGTTCATCGCTTGCCTTAAAGTCCAGGACGACCTTTCGCGAGGGCAGGCCGCTTGGAATCATGTGCCCAACGTTACTGTTGGTAATATTGAGCGTAACTTTGACCCTGTCCCCTGTCCTCTGCATCGATGACTCTATCTGGAAAGCCTTTTCCAGGAATTGCCCCGTGTGTCCGCCGTACCAGAAGTGCTGGTAGACCTTCTCGCGTATCGTCCCGTTCTTCGCTGCAGCCCCGCTTTTTGTCTCCATATGGCAGTCCTGGCATTGTTTGCCCTCGGCTGCATAGGGTCCTTCTTTCCATTCCGTATAGGTCTGTGAGATCGGTACCCCGTTGATCGAGAAATCGTGGCATCCTCCACAGAGCTCTGATTTTGTGTGCAGTTCCGAGTACGCCGATGCATGCGCATCAGTATTTGAATCCCTATAAGGGCCCTGCATGGGGTTACTCTGATTAAAAGTATAATTATTATTCTCAACTCCAGTGACGGAATGGCAGAAACTGCAGGTAATACCCTCAACAGATATCGATTTTGTCAGGTTGAAATCGTTTGTTATTCTTGTTGTGGGGGAGTGGCAGGTCAGGCAGTAATTCCTGTATTTTGGGTCGGATTGAAGTGCACGCAAGTACTCTGCTTCGAAAATCGGGTCGCTCACTGCCAGTGCATGCATCGAGCGCGACCACTCATCATACCTGTCCTGATGACAGTTGGCACAAGAGTAGCTGATCTGAAATTCTCCCGCAGCCTGGACTGCTGGAATTACCAGCATGACCATTAAACCTAATATTACTCCATATATTACTTTCACACTCATACAATCCCTCCTCATAGGGTGCTTCTCCAACATATTATGCGTCGTCAAGCGATAAAAACCATTGTCATGTCCATATCCAATCATTCCCCTTTACCAAAGAGCCTGCGATCCTTTCTCTTTAGCCATTTCCTTTTTAATCGGCGTCAAAATCCCGGGATATGTATAATCCTTTACGCCCGTTTCAGCGCCAATCCAGTCCCTGGTTACTTTTGATGCCGGTTCTCTTGTTCTCTCTCCTATTTTTAATGCCTTTTTAAGTGCAGATACTTTTCTTAGATGTTCGAGGTCTTTTAATTCTTTTTTTTAAGAGAATGCCAGATGCCACTGCCGAATCCAGTATTTTTTTTCCGAGTTCGGTCCTGACGATCGTGGTATTCCAGCCATCATCGCTCCCCACAGACCCTATCGAGATATCCGCATATTCAGCCGCATAATCATGGCAGGGAAGACAACCAAGCAGACCATATTTATGGAGTTCTTTCAGGCTATAGGTATGTACCGCGATCTTATCTTCAACCGTTATTTCATGGATTATCATCTTGCCTTTTACATCTATTTTCTGGATATTAGATGGTTTTATTTTCTGGTTATCCTTCAGGAACTCGGTAAAAAGCCCGCGGTAATTGAAAGCCTCCATGCAGAATATTCCTATTTTCAGCTTATGAATGTCACTGAACTCGGAAAAATCCGGGGATCCATCAATAAGGTGCTCTGCTATGGTTACGCAGGGCATGCCCACTATTGCAAGCTTTTTATAGCCCTTTTTTATCGCATCCCGCCAGCAAGTGAGAACAGATGCCTCTGAAAGCTTCGTTCCTGCGAAGTCGAGTATCTCTTGCGGGGTTGCAGCCAGTCTGGGTTTTCCAATCCATCCTTTGTCTTTGTCCACAAGGAGGGCTGAATCTATAACCTCATCCTTCATCCCCTGTAGAAGCAGAGAAGTGACTGTGCCTCCGATCTGTGCTTTTTTCAGAACGGTCTCGTCCGTGCTTCGCGTAGAACAAATTTCAAGATAGGGACCGAGAAGCTCATCCACAGTTTGTCCTTCTGTTACAGGAGGTTTGGGGTATGTTGTTGAATGGTTGGCATTTATAACAGGACATACTTGCAGGTCCTTATCGAACATGATACTCTCTTCATCGAACACCAGTTCCCCGTCTTTAAAACCTACCCCCGGACTTGGGTTCACACATACGCATGCACCGCAGTAAACACAGCATTCCCTTGCAACAGGTTTTACGAGCCTGCTGTCTGCATGTTTTTCTATGTCGATATACATTTTCAGACCTCCTTCTGGGTTACTTCGATTATCCCTACGGGACACTGGTTTTCACAGAGCCGGCAGCCAAAGCACATGTCTTCGGCAACCACCTCTGTGATAGTCCCCATCCACTGCGGGATTCTATCCTCATACTCGGGTCCTTTGAAATCAGTGGGTTTTAACCGGAACACCCTGCGGGGACACATGTCCTCGCATATCCCGCAGGCGAAGCACTGGGACTGGTTGACATATACGTTATATCTTGACATACAAATCCTCCAGAAATGACCTTGAGAGGTCATCCTCGGAAAGTGGATGTTTAATCCAACACACCAAGTTTTGCATCATATTCAGTCAGTATCTGAGTGATTGTACTTCGTGCAGACTGCATTCCTGCAACATCGCCGTTATTTGCGGCATTCGTAAGGGCGGTGAATGCGTCTTCGACCTGCGAAGATTTCGCGTTGTCCCATGACTTCAAACTGTTTCCGAGTCTATCATGGAGAGTATCAGCTTCCTGCGCTTTGGTGAGGGCAGTTGAATTGTCACCTTTTTGCGCTGCATTTACGGCATCGTCCATTGCAATTTTTACATCCTTAATTGTATCAGCATTCGATAAAGGAATTAAATACGTGTCCATAAAAAAGTCGGAACCTTTTTGTTCCCAGAGCGGTCCGATTGAATATGGAACCAGTACAGCGACAAGTGTCAGAGCCGTAAGCCCTGTTGCGACCATGTACTTGGTCTTGTCGGCATCAGTATCAGATGCAAGCTTATACAGCAACGTTATAACACCAAGCACGAAAGCAGGTATAAAAACGCCGGTATTCCAGTCAGCCTCCACCCTTGGAACGATAAATATACCTAAAAGACCGACTGCGGCGAGTATCATTACATCTCTTCCTATTATCCATGCCTCCCAGAGAATATCAGCGCCGAGACGTAGAGTCATCCGGTTTAAATATCGCAGCACCATGGGTCTTGCAACATGCAGGCTGAGCGCGATAAAGAGCATCATTATTACGGTTGGCATAAGCGTAACAATCACGAACCATTCTGAATAATCCATCCACCCCTTCATCATAAGGGCGTTTGCGCCCAGTGCAGGGGCAGCTTCCTCCTGTGCCGTGGCAACCCCCACAAGGAAGGTTGCCATCAATACCAGTATTGCTAAACTAAATACAGACTTAAAATTTCGTATCTTCATCTTCATACCTCGTTGGCTTAAAGCCAATTTCTTTCTTTAGCATCGACCTTATTTATAATTATTCAAGAAATAAAATAATTGTACATCAGGAAAAAAAATGATGTATCCAAAACAAATGTTTTTGTTCCACAGGAAGAAAAGTAATGATTAAACGTAAAGATTAAAGCCAATAACGATTAACTAATGCAACTAATCAAAATGACCATTGAACAGATAAAAGAACTGAAAACCATAGAGTTTTTTAAAGTCCTTTCCCATGAAATCAGGGCGAAAATAATATCCCTTCTTCATGAAAACATAGAAATGTCATATACAGAGATTCTACATACACTGAACCTCGAAGAAGGGAACCTGAATTTTCATTTGAGGAAGATGAAGGGTTTTGTTGAACTTACGGAGAAAAAGAATTACAGGCTTTCAGAGTACGGAAAAATTACCTATAGCATGTTCCAGGGAGTAGATGCAAGATTATGGGAAGATGCAAAGGAAATAATCAAAACCGATGATAACAAGACATTATCTGTTCAAATACTGGCGAGAAGAGCCGCAGCAGCACTGATAGATTTTTCATTATTTTTGTTTGCGGGCGTGGCTCTTTTCTTTGTATTGAGCGGCGGACTAAAATTCGACGTGCATACATTCCTTATCGTGATATATCTTCAATTAACCCTTCAATTCGCATACGCTTCCTTTGTTGTTATGGAAGCATACAATGGTCAAACGATTGGGAAATATGTTATGAATATCAGGGTCGTAAAAATGAACGGAGATAAAATGACCCTTCTGGAAAGCGCTATTAGGAATATCGGGAAAGTATTTTTGCTTCCACTTGATTTGTTGATTGGTGTGCTGTTTTTCAGGAAAAAAGGCTATATCAAGTTCATGGATTATTACACTGAAACGACAGTTGAACGGGTGATTTAGATAAAAAATTGAAATTACGCAAGTTCCCAATTATAGTTAAAAACCAAATAATTAAAACTATCTTTGCGACATTTGCGGCTCTGCGGTGAATAAAATCGCACACTGCAAAGGCGTCAAGTACGCAGAGTATTCCAAGAATATGTTAGAAAAATTAGGTTCTCAACTATAAAAGCAAAAGAGAGGTTCATAAATTGTCTCAAAACACAGAACTGTCCCAATTGGTATATTTTGGATACGAAGATTTCTTGAAAAAGAACTTAATTCAGGTTGAGGCATACTTTGGTAAATGATCGTAATATATACAAAAAATATGGGCAATAAATATGACAGACGGAAAAAAGGAATCCAATATTATTAAATTATTGAAAACGATTCATGAAGCTTTGTTTTCTCCATCTCCACAAGATGAATTATATAAACCATCAGAGATTTTATCTGGAATGATTTTTTATTATTTCATTACAATCGTAATAGTGATAGTGGTTATTTATCTTGTGTTAAATTATATCGGCTTTGATTGGAGTTTATTGGGATTTTAGCATTATCACTTTTTGGGAATGGTCATAAACGATAAATACTATGTTCGCATATGTGCGAATAAATAGTTGGGCAGATAAAAAAAATAAAGATCGCCCTTCCCACATAAGCCCGTGCTGTTCCAGATTCTATTTTTCCTTCCAGACCTTTTCCAGTTACTTTATCAATTAACAAGCTGCAGTAGCCTACTCCCCATTCAAGTAATACTTTACATCAAGTGTTAATTCTATATGCATTATATGTATTTTAATCCCGGAGTGCTGTTATCGGCTGCAATCTCCTTAAAACCCTCTAATTCATCCATAAACTTTTTTACATTCCTATATTTTTAGTCTTCCATCAGGGTCTTGCTATGTATATTGCAATTGAGAGGAACAGGATGCACACAAGTCACCCCTGTAACCGATATACTGCCTGCAATCTTTCATCGCGTATGAGTTTCATACTTCTCCACGATAGAACCGAATCCCGAAGTGACCGCATTGCGAAGGCCCGCACTTGCTGCCGTTTCGTAGTTCACATTGGGATCCTGTTAAAAACCTGATTTCCATATCATATTTTTCACAATGCGGTGAAATTATCATGATACCCTCCAGAGGTCAGGGCAGGACACTCGTTTTCTTCACCCTGTAACCTGCGCATCGCCTGCAGTCCTCGCATCGCCGCATGGCTATTATGCATTTTAGTTTATTTATCATATTCATATCACCCCATATTCAGCATCCGAAACCCATTTCAACGAGAGTTTCATCTGTTATCAATTCTACAAGAGGTTCTTTGATCAGGATTACCCCGCCTCTCAGGGCTCTGATTTCAGATTCCCCGCGGTATCTGATTATTTTCCTTTCAAAACAGATGTCGTTCATACTGTTTCTATTTGCCAAGCCTTCGAACATGCTTGAAATAAGCATCCGAACACTGGCATACCCAGATTGTTCATTCATGTTGTTCCTCCTTAGACATACTATAGACCTATTGTCTAAGCACGGTTTACCACCATCTCTTGGAATATATATGGTACAAGCCATCCTCATAAAATGAAAATAATGATAAAACCACCATCTAAAAATGAGAATAGCGTCTTCAGGTCAATACGTAATGATCATATAAATAGACGCCAAAGAAATTTAGCCGATGAGGCATGCCGATAGCCTATTAAACCTCTTAATTATTGCCCGTATTGTGATGTTACTCAAAATCCTTGATTTTTGGGTGGGCGAGCCTTTTCCAGAGCCTGATAATCTTGTAATTGCGCTCTTCTTTCGTAACGTCAACCGAAAGCACCCCATTATTGATACGGATTGTTGCCTCACGGATTGCACAGCGAAAAAACCTCTCCTCGTTGCCCTGGAGATTTATGATTGTCTTGACGTGCTGTATAATCCCGGCAGCTTCTAAAAGTTTCAGATTTCTGTAAACAGTCGCAAGGGGTATGCCGAGTTCCTGACTCAACTGGATGGCTGAGCATTCCTTTATGGAGGTCAGAGAAATTATTGCTCTTGAGTGTTGATTTGCCAAAAGCTCAATAATTTCTTCATTATCCATATTGACTTCATTTTCTAATTAGCTCTTTTTAATTGCTATTATTAGTGCTATCAGTGCAAATATATCAAAAACGTTTGATAAAAACCTGTCTATGCGAAGGTCTTCTATGCGATAAAAGGTAGAAAATAGACTACCTACCGTTATCAATGCAAAGCCTGCGGTGAGGTAAAGCATGGCAAAATTTCTTGTCCCCAAGAACGCTCGCAGTGCCATTATCGTTAAAGTGATACCTAATAAAAAACGAACGATGATAGCGACGGTAATTAAGTTATAGATTGAGTATGGCATGTTCTCCACGGAATGCTTCGATTCCAGTTTTTCGATATATCATTAAGTATTATTCTAATTTAATGATTTCGGCTGGTATCATATTCTGGGAATGGTTATGCTACTATTTATTGCAAAAAAGTGTAAAAACTCTGGCAATGATGGAAGTGTATTTATGATTAACAAAACTGATGCACGCAGGGAGGAATGATAGCATGACCTATTTTTTAACGAAAAATAAAAATCCATACTCCACCACCCAATTTGTCATGCTGTCCCTCAATCCTGCGTTTTGCAGTTTTGAAAAAATGAAATTCTGCCTGAACTATCCTATTTTATCAATATCCTGTTTCCCATCCCATCCCTCTTTCGTATTATCAATCCTCTTCTCTCAAGCTTATCCAGAAGCCTGCTCACTTTGGGCTCAGAAAAACCAGTCTTTGAAATGAGTTCCCTCTGGAGAATCTCATTCTTGTCAATTATTTCCCTGAATACTATTTTCTCATCACCATCAAGCAAATTGGCAGCCAACAGGGCTGCATTTTTATTTTCCATGATTCCTGCGGCATCTGTTATGGTAGTTCCTTTTTCTTTGGGGTACAGGATTATGTATAGGAAAGACATGCCGCCGAGCCATGCCGTTATGATGAAAAACAACACTTCATTCAGTGAAAAATACGAAGCCCCCTCTATCGGAATTGCCCTGCCATCCTCTAAAATAAGCTGGACAGGACCTGTAGCCAGCAATCTATCAATCAGGAGA
>JAHFCV010000186.1 GCA_023249275.1 Candidatus Methanoperedens sp. | reverse complement strand
GGGATATAAATTGTGTTAACAAGGGCATATACGAATAATTGTGTAGGATTCATGAACAACAGCAGGTTCTTTGCGCCGCCCCCGTACATGACAACCGCAAGCGTTACAAGCAACTGGAGTGCAAGTTCCTTCCGAAGTATGGCAAATATCAACGTAAGCCCTGCCACTGCGGGAAGCCCGAGCCACCCCTCGACAACAGGTGATAACGGCGCTGCAAGTTTCCAGAGGTATCCTGTCTCGTAAAGCGCTCCCAGCACCAAAGAGCCCACAAGCACTATCGGGAATGCCACGAACACGAAATCCTTGAACCTGTGCCACGTCTTCTTGAAGATATTCGACATCAGGGGCATCCTGAAAGGAAACATCTCCATGACAAGCCCTGTGGAGCTTCCGGGCATTACTTTGTTCAGCCCGACACCCACGAGAAAAACAAGAGCCAGCACGATGATGTATATCGCAACAGCCGGCTTCCAGCCCACCAGGAGCGAGACTGCACCCAGGATGACCGCAGTCCGCGCGCTGCATGGGATTAGCGTGATAAGCGTGCTGGCTATAGTCCGCTCGCGCATGGTGGTCAATACACGCGTTCCTATGATGGCTGGCACGTTGCATCCTGCGCCTGCAACAAGCGGGATAATGGCGCGCCCGTGAAGCCCGAACTTGTGCATCAGCCTGTCTGTCAGGAACGCCACTGAGTTCAGGTATCCTGAGTCCTCAAGGAATGCGAGCATGAAATAGAAGGTGAGCACGTAGGGAATACCGACAGCAAGCGCTGCAAGGATGCCCGCGTCAAATCCCCAGATAAGGATTTTTCCGATATGACCTTCGCCAAATACATAGAAAATCGCGCCATCGATAAGAGGTGACATATAGGATGCCCAGAGGTTGCTGAAGAGGGTTGAAAGCCAGTCGCCTCCATAAAACAGGAAAGCGAATATTACTCCAAGGACAGCGATAAGCAAAGGTATGCCCGTGATCGGCGATGTGGTGTATGCCCATAGCTTATCCGAGGGTGCAGGTGCGACATCGCCCTGCACCTGCGAGGCTATTGAGCCCGCAAGCCCATGTCTTTCGCGGGCAATTCGGAGCGGTGTTTTTTCACCGTGTTTATCTTCGATTTCCCTGCTGATTTTATTTACTTCCTGGAGAATGAATTTTCCATTTTCATGTTTCTTTACAAGTTCTATGAATTCGGAGTCATCTTCAAGAAGCAGGATTCCCAGGGCTCGCGGGTTTATGCCGAAATCATAAGGTGCAAGTAAATTGCTGAGCTTCTTTATGCTGGATTCAATATCCTCGCCATAGTGAATATCATATTTGATAGTCTCCTTCTGTCTTGCAATATCTACGGCTTTTTGTATCAGTTCATCAAGACCGCTTCCTGTGGTGGCGATGGTCTTCACTACAGGGACTCCCAGTAACCGTGAAAGTAGAGGCGCATCGATAATAATTTTTCTTTTCTCTGCCTCGTCTATCAAATTCAAAGCAACCACAAGCGGAATGCCCATGTCGATGAACTGGAGGGTCATGTAGAGGTTCCTGGCAAGGTTCGTGGCATCAAGAATCATTATTGCTGCGTCGGGTTTGCAATCAAGCACCGCCCGCCGCGCCACCCACTGGTCTTCCGACACTGCCCCGAGAGCATAGCTTCCGGGAAGGTCGATTATGCCTATGCGCAGGTCTTTAAAAGCCGTGGCAGCCATGTTCAGTTCCACGGTTTTACCCGGATAATTGGCGGTCACTACACCCATTCCAGTGAGCCGGTTGAAAATGCTTGATTTCCCCACATTGGGGTTGCCAGCGAGCGCAAACGTAAAATCCGTGCTGCCCTTTATTTCCTTGAGGGCACCATGACATGAGAGAGCCATTTCATTTCACCTTTATCTTTGAAGCCACTTCTCTTCCCAGGGCATATCTTGAGCCTGCAACGCATACGATTAACGGTCCCCCGAACGGCGCAACTTCCTCAACCCTGACGCACACATTCGGAATCAATCCCAGGGAAGCAAGGTACTGGAGCATTTTCGGGTCTTCTTCAAACACGCTGACAATAATCCCCTTATCATTGGCTTTTAATTCCGATAACGGCTTGAGTTTTTCTTTTACGAATACTCCGTCCTTATCAGGTATGGGGTGACCGTGCGGGCATGTTTTGGGGTTTCCGAGGCTCGAAGCTATGCGGTCTTCCATCTCAGGGCTTATTGCATGCTCAAGCCTGCACGCCTCATCATGCACCTCGTCCCATTTGAAGCCCAGGACATCGGTAAGTAATCGCTCAGAAAGGCGGTGTCTTCGGATGACTTTCTTGGCGATATTGCCGCCTTCACCAGTCAGGCATACTCCTTTTTCCGTATGGTTCACAAGACCTTTCTGCACCAGTTTTTTCACCATCTCGGAAACGGATGGCGGGGAGAGCTTGAGATGCTCCGCAAGACGGGATGTGCTTACAGGATGCTGTTCCTGCTGTAATTTATATATCGATTCAAGGTATTCTTCAATCCTTGGAGTATCAGCTTCCTTCATGTTTCACCTTTGGTATTTGGTAAGTCCTGTATACAAAGATTCCGATAATTATCCAGTAGCCGATATATGCGAGCACTTCTGTGAGCGAGGGGTTGCCGTTGTATCCGACAAGGGCTTTCAGGCTGCTGCCGATAATGCCTTTCTCATGAAACGCGGGATATGAGCCGTCCATGTTCTGTGGGGGGTTTATGTCCCACACATGCTCCACTACAGGAGGTATGATGCCTGCGTCGTTGAGTTCGTGCACGCCGTAGGCTGTCAAGCCTGCCGAGAACAGTATCAACAGTATGCTTGTGTATTTGAAGAACTTGCTTACGTCAAGGCGGTATACGCCTTTGAACATAACAAACGACAGGATTACCACAACCGCAACCCCAAGTATGAAACCGAGAATGGTATCAAAGGGGGACTGGATGGCAAGCGTGCCAAGGAACAGTACAGTCTCGACTCCTTCCCTGAATACGGCGATGAATGAAAGGGCTGCAACACCAAGCATCTCTCCTTTTGACACCGCGATGTCGATTTTTTCCTGCATTTCTCCTTTTATCTTTTTTGAGTTATGCGCCATCCAGAAAATCATGTAGGTGAGAACAATAGCGGCTGTTAACGCTGCTCCGCCTTCAAACAGTTCTTCCGCCCTGCCTTCAAATTCGCCGTATACAAATTTAAATACGACAGCTATCGCCATACTGGCGACTATGGCGCCAGCAATTCCTGCGTAGATGTAGCGATTGAGGTCTTTTCTTCCCAGCTTTGCGACATAAGCCGCGATTATTCCGATTATCAGGGCTGCTTCAAGCGCTTCCCTGAAAGTTATTAAAAAGCTTGCTAACATAAGGTATACTTCTCCATTTTAATTAGGTATACCTAA
>JAHFCV010000049.1 GCA_023249275.1 Candidatus Methanoperedens sp. | reverse complement strand
TGCATCCGACTCCGATAATCGCTACATCTCTCATAATTTCACCTCACAATTTAATCTTACCTTTATGTTTCGCATAGGTCGCATAATTGATGTATATCGGGTTAGCCAGCAATTGTTCAACGCTGGGAGCGCCATTGCGTGTCTCATCTATCCTGTCAGTAACCGTCATGCTGAAAGCATCGCTTCCTGCGCCTGAACCAAATGCAGTCATGAATATCCTGTCATCAGGCTTTGCAATATCCAGAATGGCTGCAAGTCCCATCATACAGGAACCCGAATACGTATTGCCAAGACGTGTAACAACCAGTCCCTGTTTGATCTGCTCATTCGAAAAGCCAAGTATCTTAGCCACGCGTGTGGGGAACTTGCCGTTCGGCTGGTGAAATACAGCATAATCGTAATCAGAAGGTTTTGTGCCCATCCTTTCCATAAGTCCTGACGCTGCCTGGGTCACATGTTTAAAGTATCCGGGCTCGCCAGTAAACCGTCCGCCGTGTTCAGGGTAAGGCATACCCTCCCTCCTCCAGAAATCCGGCGTATCTGTGGTGTAAGAGTACGTGGATTCGATGTTGGCAATCTGTTTCTCTTTTCCTATGATGTAAGCCACCCCGCCTGCTGCGGCGGTAAATTCAAGCGCGTCTCCGGGCGCTCCCTGTGCAACATCAGAACCGATTGCCATTCCGAGCTCTATCATGTCAGAGCCCACAAGACCCATACATGTTTGGATAGCAGCCGTGCCGGCTTTGCAGGCAAACTCAAAATCCGCTGCTGTGAGGTTGGGCGTTGCGCCGATAGCCTCAGCCACAACCGTGCTTGTGGGTTTCACGGCATAAGGATGGCTTTCCGAACCCGTGTATAAAGCCCCGATTTTTTCAGGGTTAATGCCTGCACGGTTAATCGCATGGCGTGCAGCCTCAACCGCGATTGTGATTGTATCCTCGTCCATGTCGGGCACGGATTTTTCATAAACCATAAGCCCGTCAATTATACTGTTGGCATTACTACCCCAGACTTTAGCTATCTCCTCTATCTTTATCCTGTATCTGGGTATATAAGCGCCATATGAAACAATTCCGACATTCATTTTTAACACCTCGGTTTTTTTTTAAAATAGAATATACTAAATATTAATGTTTCAGGTCGTGCGACTGAAGCGCACGAATTAGATCGGTGATGGGCATGACTGTAGCAATGAGCGGTATATGCTCTATTTCCGCAATCTTTGCGGCTATCACGTCAACCTGCGATGCAGGAATACCATGGATTACAATCAGGGCGGGTTTTAAATTTGTCACCCTGAGAGCTACCATTGGCGACCTGCCGGTTGAGACTTGCGTGTAAATCATGGCTCTCTCGGAACTCCACCCGTATAGCTTCTGGAACTCGTTGTAGGATAGCTGGAGAATTGCCTTTAAACTATCAACGATAGTGTACCCGTACAACGGTTTTATGTATTCGCTGCCCGGGCTGTATACCACTTCACCATTTACCAGTTTTGTCATTTCTTCCACGGAAATAGGTGAAAGGTATTCATGAATATCATATATGGCGTCTGCGCTGAACCCTCCCCGCAGCATGCCTTCGTAAGAACGGATTTTTGCCCCGCCGCGCGCTGCATCCATTTCCAGGATTGCCTCTACAATCTTGCTCACTATAAAAATACCAGGGGATTTTCTCCTGCCGCTCTCGTAATCGCTTATCACGGAAGGGGATACTTTCAGGAAAGAGGCAAGGTCAGATTGGGGAATCTCAAAATTGGCGCGCCATTTTTTTAATGTTTCCCCGGGGTTGTCAGAAAGGGTTATTTCCCCAGCCATTTTCTCGGCTAATTTATTCCTGAGATCATGGTAAGAACCATTGATAGCGGGAGGAACAGGGGGGACGGGCATAGCGTTAGCTGCTTTTTCAGTCATGTTAATGGCGGGTTACGATGTGAAGGCATATAAAACTAACGAAAGGGACTTCGGCAAATAACGAAGTGGTTTTCTTAAGCCAATTTCTTAGCGTTCCGTAAGACTTCCCTGATAAAATGATTGCTTTATTTTGTATCATAGACTATTCAGTGACAGATGAAACTAATACCGAATCGCACCACATTTTCCGGATATGGCGAGATAATTACAGCCTCGATACTCTGGGGTCTTGCAGGAATACTTGCAAAAATGATTAACGGGATGCCGGCGCAGAGTATTATTTTTTACAGGGTTGCATTTGCCTCCATAATATTCTTTATTGCCTTATTAATATCCGGTAACTTGAATATAATAAAGCTTGGGGATAAAAAAGCTTACCTGCTCCTCTTCGCAATACTGCAGGCAGCCACAATGATGACTTATTTTGTGTCCTTATTGAATGCTTCGGTCTCGGTTGCAGTGTTATTGCTCTACACAGCGCCTGTATATGTGACGCTATTCTCTCCCTGGCTTTTGAAAGAAAGCTCCACTAAAAAAGGGATAATAGCCCTTGTTTTATCGTTTGCCGGCATCGTACTTATCGTTGACCCGGGAAAACTTGAATTATCGCGGTATTCAATCGGGATACTGGCTGGCATAGCGTCAGGCATCACATACGCTTTCCAGATAATGACCTCAAAATACCTGAGCTTGCGATATTCAGGATATTCCCAGGCATTCTGGGGCTTCATAATAGCAATGCTGATTCTTTTACCCGTAGGTATAGCGCCGATGGATGTGGTTTTCAGGAACTTGAACTATCTCGTACTTCTTGCAATATTCCCGACAATACTCGCTGTATCCCTGTATTTTAACGGTTTGAAAAAAGTCAGGGCGCAGAGCGCCAGTATTCTCGGTTTAATTGAACCAGTAAGCGCGGTTATTTTAGCAGTTCTTATCCTGGGGGAGCAAATTTCAACACTTGAAATAATCGGTGGTGTACTTATATTGGCGGGAGGAGCATTAGTTACGGGAGAGAAATGAAAAACTTTAAGAAGGTTTTATCAAAAACCGTTGCGTCAGTTAAACCTTTAAGAAAGTTTTATCAAAAAACTTTAGGAAAATTTTATCAAACGAGGGGTATGCTGGGCATACCCCAACACTGCGCAAGCCGAAGTGTCGGCTTTCAAACGACGGGTATGGCACGCCATACCCGGACACGCCCTCCCGAGGCGTGTCTCGGGACAGGTATGCGAAGCATACCTGAACACCACGTAAACCGGGGTATCGGTTTATGAACGACACAATTCACGAATTCTATCTGGAGGCGGGCAAAATTGCAGCAGAAGTCAGGACAGAAGCGGTGAGGAAGGTAAAAGAAGGTATTCCCCTGCTTGAGATTGCACAATACGCCGAGGACAGGACAGAAGACCTCGGCGCAAAGACGGCATTCCCATGCAATATTTCCATCAATGAAATCGCTTCCCATTACACGCCGGAAGACAACGTGCCATGCTTCACTAAAGGAGATGTTGCCAAAATAGACATAGGAGTTCATATCGAAGGATATATTGCAGATACTGCAACCACTATCGAGGTCGGTACAAAGAACCACGGCAAGTTAATCGGGGCTTGCGACGATGCGCTTGAAAAAGCAATTGCATCCATCAAAGACCATACAGACACGGGTACCATAGGAAAGATTATAGAAGAAACTATTAAAAAACATGGTTTCAATCCGGTCAGGGATTTGACAGGGCACAGCCTGGAACGGTATAATTTGCATGCAGGCATCACAATCCCGAATTATAAGAGTTTTTTTAGCCATAAAATTAAAAAAGACATGGTTTTTGCTATCGAACCTTTTGCAACATACGGCAAAGGCAATATCAGGCACGGAAAACCCCATATTTTTGCGATAAGCGGCGAGGTTAACGGAAAAGAAGCAATGGAAGTCAGGGAGAGGTTCGGCACTCTTCCTTTTACCATGAGATGGATTCCGGAAATAAAAGGAAAAGACCTGAGAGGATTAAGGGAATATTATGAATTAATCGAAGCAAGCGGTGAGATTGTCGCACAGTCTGAACACACAGTTATTGTCAATAAAGAGGGTTGCGAAGTAATAACAAGATGAGGAAAGTAATATGAGCTATAAGGCACAATTACTAATGTGGGAAAATGAACCGGAAAGACACTATCATTTACGAGGCACATGGCAACCTGTATCTCAACATTACAAATAGATGTACTGCCGATTGTGTTTTTTGCATAAAGCGATATTCTGATGGTGTGTACGGTTATAACCTTCGGCTTTCAAAAGAGCCAAAGCTTTCACAAATCATAAAAGAACTTTCGGAATTAGAGCTATCAAAGTATAAAGAGGTTGTTTTCACAGGCTTTGGGGAACCATTAGTGCGCCTGGACGATGTCCTTGAAATCACAAAATGGCTTACAACCCGGGGAATTCCTGTTAGGCTTGATACAATCGGGCACGCCAAACTCCTTTATCCTGACAGGAATGTTGCTTTAGAACTTGCCGAATCAGGAATGAAAGTTGTTTCCATCAGCCTGAACGCACAGGATGCGGACACATACAACCAACTGTGCGATCCTAAATACATCAAAGCATACGAAAAAATGCTTGAATTCGGAAGGGATGTTTCAAAAGCAGGAATGGAACTTCGGTTCACCGTAGTTAGCCTGCCTGTAGTGGATATTGAAAAATGCAAGAAAATCGCAAAAGAATATTGCGCTGATCTTAAAGTAAGAGGGTACGGCGGCACGGAATAAACATTTTACCACAAGCTATAATTATTAAGATGTTCATTTATCCTGATTAATCAGGTAGGAGCGGAATTTTTGAAGAAACTACTATGGTATCTGATTGCAGGAACACGCGGAGGGCATACCCGTGCATTAATCCTGAAACTGCTTATTGATAGACCATATAATGCAAATCAATTAACAGAGGCTATGAATATGGATTATAAAACAATCAGGCATCATCTTGACGTTCTTGTTAAAAACGAAGTAATCACAATGGAAGGTGACAAATACGGCGCAATGTATTTCATTTCCAAAACCATGGAGGCAAATTTAAATGAATTTAATCAAATTTGGGAAAAAATTGATAAGCAAAGTAAATGAACATGAGAAGGAGGAAGCTTTATTCAAATAACAGAAGTCGCATATTACCTGACAGCCGGTAACATCGTGTTACTGCTTGTGCTTTTAGTTTCGTATTTTCAAATTTACAGCAGCATCAAGTCCAATTTTACCCTTGGTCTTATAATCTTCACAATTGCGCTACTGCTGCAAAGCATTTCCCGTGCCATTATGCTGCTGCTTATTATTGCAAGCCCGCCTCCTCCGCAGGTGTATCCGATTATAATTAATTTGCTTGGCTATAATCCGATATATGTAATAATCCCTGATGCGCTTGAGTTTATAGCGTTAAGTATCCTGTTATATTTCACGAGGGAATAAGGTCATATAAGCCCTTCCCTCTTTTTCCGCTTTTTCTTATCTTCCCGTTTCTCTTCAAATAATGCCTCTACCGGTGCAATCTCTTTAATCACCGCTTCTTTTACTTCCTGCGGTTCCTGAATGCGGGCTTCCCGCCTGGGCGATTCTGTTCTCATAATTCTGGACTCTGCATAACGGCTTCCAAAATAAAATCCGACTAAGATCGACAGGATGACTCCAAGTGTTGTAGTCATCTCGGTTATCTGCTTTGGAGGGAAGAGAAGTAAAAAAACAAACGCGAAAGAGAATATCAGCACCACTATGGCGCGCAGTGAACCGCGTGGCAATCCCAGCGGCTCAGCCTGCGGGAACGCCCTTATTATGTCACTTACCGATTCCTGTAATTCTTCCGGCAGTTCCTTGTTTTTCTCAAGTGCTTTTTCAAAGAGTGTTTTACTTGTGTTTGAATAGCTCCTTGCCGAGACTACGACGATAAGTAATACTGTTACAAAAAAAATCAAAACCGTGATAATGCTTGTGATATCGATAGCTGGTGGGGCAGTAGTAGATGTATTCTGAGGAACTACTACCTGGGGCTCCTCTCCCGATACCTGACCAACCAAAAGGAATAACGCAATGATTATTGCAGCCAATACGTATTTATTCATATTAAATTCCATCTCCTAAATACTATTTAATGTCTGGTATTATATAGTTTTTGATTTGTTTTGACCTTCCTTCGTGCAGTCGGCATAATTGAAAACAATATAAAGCATCAATCCCATATTATTATATGTGTCAGGAATGAGAATATCATGCGCATCTCTGTTTCTCTGGGAATATAGTGTATATGATATAATGGAGATACTGCTGGAGGCGGGTATCGAAAGCGTTGAATTCTGGGCAGAAACCCCCACATTTTGGATGAACAGGAATGATGAGACTGCAGTTGCTGCACTGGTAGAAGCAATCTCTATTATGCCGGGCGGATGCACCCTCCATGCTCCGATACTGGATTTAAACCCGTCGTCATACAATGATTATGTCCATGAAGCCACTATCAAGGAAACGTTATGGTCTCTTGAACTTGCAAAGATACTCGGGGCAAGAATGGTTACGATTCATCCCGGTAAAAGGACTGTCCACCGCACACCTACGAATGAGGATAGGGGTAAGTTCACGAAATATTTGAAGGCGTGTAAGAACAGGGCGGATTTCCTTGGCATTGCTCTTGCGCTTGAAAATAGCATGCCTGGTGTTTCATCCATGTGTTCTGTGCCTTGTGAAATGAAAGAGGTTCTAAACGCATATCCCGGAATTTTTTTTACGTTCGATGTGGTGCACGCTTTCATGGATTCCCCCGAAAACGCCCTCTCTTTTATCGATGAGCTTGGCGACAGAATCATCAATGTGCATGTGGGCGCGCCGCATGATGGAAAGCCGCATTATCCTTCGCACCGTGAGAAGAACATGGATACGATATTGCAAAGGCTTCGGGATTCCGGGTACAAGAGCGACCTTACCATAGAAATTGATGATAAGGTGTATTCCAGACCTCTGTCGAAAGATGAGAAAGTAAAGGAATTAATTGGGGAGAGAAAGTATCTGGAGTCAATATGGGAGTGATGGTTACAAAGGATGGGGTACTTTGCCCATCCAACAAAACCAATTTACTTTCTTGTCGCCTTCAATAACCCAACCGCAATTAACGAAATAAGAACCGTGATGCCTGTAAAACCTGGTGTGGATTTCGCGGTTTCTCCCTGTGTCGTTCCTTCCTGTGTCTTTTGTTCAGCAGGCGTTGGGACTGCCTCTTCTTTTATTGTAACTGCTCTTGAGAGCGGGAAATTATCCTTTGCGTTTTTTCCACCCAGAACGCCTTTATTTGGACTCCAGTAATTGCCTGATGTGCCGTCATCCCAGGAATTCATGCCGCTGTTATCGTATGCCTGGTCGTTATTATCAATGAAATTATTCGAATAAATGTGGTTCGCTTTGGCTGAATCACCATAAAAACCGAATTTATTTTTCTGGATATTATTGTTGTATATTTTATTATCGTTGGATGAGAAGATAAAAACACCGTATTTGCCGTTTGATTTTATCTCATTCCCTGAAACAATGTTGTTGTTGCTCCCTTCGTATATTGAAATACCCACCGCATTATTTACAAGAATCACATTTGCAATGAAATTGTTATTTGCCCTGTAGAGGCTTATCCCTCCATCGGACTGACCGCTTCCCCCGCTGTTCTGGAGAGTAAATCCGCTGACTTTAACGTTGTTCGCCTGTTCTATCTTAATTACACTGCCGGTTTTCTTGCCGTCGATTATTGTCTTTTCTTTATTATTTCCTATTATTGAAATACCGTTCATTTTTACTACAAGGTTCTCGGAATACGTGCCTTCAGCCACCGAAATTACATCGCCTGTCTTTGCCGCGTCTATTGCAGATTGGATAGTGGTGTAAGTCTGTCCCTGCCCCACGTTTAGAGTGGCTGCGCTTGCGAATCCGATGTTCAACATTATTATGCAGATACTTAAGAGGATTTTGGTGGATACCATAATATCACGACTGTTAATTGGTTTTTGGGATTAAAAAGATTGTGAATTAATGCAAGTTATTGGGTTGCATTAACTCTTACGCTGATACTTTGCTGTTTCGGGAGAGTTCTTAATCCTGAATAAGTCAAGTTGAAACGATAATCTCCTGTCCAGTTGAATCCATAAGTTACTCTTTTACCATCTTTTATAGTGATATTCGATGTTTTCTTGTTTATTTCAATCATAGTGTAAGTAATATCATCCATATTATTCCATTCAACTTTGTCCCCGGCATTTATTTTAAGAACCGGGTCTGAAAAATATGAATTATATATTTTGGTATACACTACCTTTCCAGTCGGAGTTACTTCTATTTCAGGCGTGGGGGTTGGTGTGGGCGTTGGAGTCGGTGTTGGAGTTTCGGTTATGATGGGAGTGGGGGTTGGTGTGGGAATGGGTGTCGGAGTTGGAGACGGCGTTGGTGTGGGTACCGGGGTAGGTGTAAATTCTTTGGGAGTGCCTGGATATAGCGTTATCGGAAGTACCTTTGTATCTGCATACTGCCCGTTGACAAACAGGTTGATTGTGACCTCATAAGTACCTGCAAGGCTTCTGCCCTGTCTCTCCTTCTCGGTATGGAAAACTGCGCTGATACGATCATTTTTCCCCGTCTCAATCGGCATATCAAAGTCTATTGTAAAAACCCCTGTTTTCTTTTCATCGCTCATGGTTTTTAAGTACAGATTTGCAAGGGTATCATCAAGTGTCAATACTTTGGCTTTTATTTCCACGGTTTCATTGGTAATTTTTTCTGAGCCTGTATTTCCCACCAAAAGTTCTGCTAAAACTTTTTCCCCGGCTATAACATTATCCCTGTCAAATTTCACTTTTACGATTGCTGCGTCAAGGTTAAGATTCGTTTTCTCGTATTTTTTCGTATCGGTAGGAACGGTTTCTTTGGAACCGCTGCAGCCTGATAAAGCTGCTACAATGAGGATTAATAACACAACAGGGATAAGTTTCATCAAATCACCGATGTTGTCAATGGTTTCATTGTTTAAAAACATTTCCCAGAGTTATTCATAACAATGATAACACAGGCAGCATTTTTCGAATAAGATTTATAGCTAAAAGTCAATTCTCCTATAATGAAGTTCATAATGCTGATAATATTCCTTTCAATTGCTATCCCGGCAAATGCAGAAACCACCCAGTGGTACAGCTATGAAGAAGGCATGCTGGCAGCAGGCGCGATGAAAAAGCCTGTTTTTCTTGATTTCTACGCTGACTGGTGCCCCCCTTGCATAGCAATGGAAGAGGGGACATATCCTGACCCCCGCGTGGTTTCGGAATTGAAGGACTTTATAGCCATAAAAGTAGATACACAGAAAAGGATTGATATCGAAAGCAAGTACGGTATAGCCTATTATCCCACTATCGTGTTCCTGGATTCAAAAGGAAAAGAAGTCTCAAGACACATCGGCTACCTGGGACCGCAAGAGATGGCGGACGTGATAAAAGAGTCGCGCGGAAAAGTGCCAAGAGAAGCGCCAGGGTTTGAGGCTGTATCGGTATTTCTGGCGCTAATCCTGCTGTTCAAAAAGTTTAACATTTGAATATCTTAATATTCTTTATAGCATATTCAACGAGTGAAGGAACATCTATTCTCGCCTCGGCTTCAATCACCTCTTGCGTTTTAGCCGCAGTTGAGGGGTACTCAGGCACAGCCATGCAGCAGGTCGCAGGCTTTGTTGAGGGTTCAAACGTACCTATTTTCCTTGCAATATCAGTAATCTCAAGCTTATCAAGCCCGATGAGGGGATGATAAATCGGGTATTCCATGCCGTAATTCTCAGCCAGCATGTTCTGCGAGGTCTGGGATGCGACCTGCCCGAGAGAGGAACCTGTGATTATCCCGTGCGCTTCCTCAAGCTTTAAAACCTCCCCTGCTATCCGATACATCATCCGCCTGCACAGCACACAGTTTAGCCTGTTGCCGCAATTCTCAAGGAAAGCCAGGAGATTGTTGCCGTGCGGCGCCTCGTAAATGGTGAATTTTTTCTGCGGAGACCATTTCTGTAGAACAGAAATACATGCCATTGCTCTTTCGCGTGTGGTTTCGTCTGAAAATGGTTCGTTATTCAGGTACAGCGGCACAATCTCGCAGCCGCGTTTCATCATTAACCAGGCTGCTACCGGCGAATCTATGCCACCTGAGATGAGAGCTACCATCTTTCCCTGGGTTCCCATAGGCAGACCACCCACAGCTTTTATTGATTCGGTGAAAACATACGCCTTTTTCTGCCTCATTTCCGCGAATATCTCAACATCAGGGTTATCAAGATTAACTTTTATGTTTTTATTGGCTTTTTCAAATACCGCATCCCCGCAGGCGATGGCTATGTCGCGGGATGTAAAATCATGATTTCCCGCCCGCCGCGCCCTTATCGCGAAGGACTGCCCTTCCTGGATGACGCTCCCTGCCACCTCGGCGCATAGTTCTGCCGCTGATTCCAGAGTCGCCTCGCATGTATAAGCGGGACTGGCAGAAACCACGCCGAAGACTTTGGCTGCGCTTTTTAAGGCGCTGGCATCGCTTGTATGTATGAAAATCCTGCCCATCTCCTTGCTGATTCCTGAATATGAGCACCCGTCTGCATTGAGCATGGCTTTTATGTTCTTTACAAGTATCTGCTCGTACCTTGCCCTGACGTTCTTGCTTTTCAGGGCAAGCTCGTCGTATCTTACCAGAATTACGTCTGTCGGTTTCACTGGTTCACCATTGTAATTACTTGATTTAAGACTAACGAATACTTTCAAGTCGCTTAAGAAAACTTATTTGCTTATCAGGACTATTCAGCTTGTATGAAAACCGTCTATCTTGCAGCGCCGCTTTTCTCGGAAGCCGAATGTGATTTTAACAGCAAACTCAGGGATGAGATAAAGAGTGCTGGCTTTAATGTTTTCCTGCCGCAGGAAGACTCAAATAATATCAAGGATGAGAAAAACAGGCAGGAGATTATTTTCAATAAAAACGTGGCTGCAATCGAACGCTCGGATATAATTGTGGCTGTGATTGACGGCACTGATGTTGATTCCGGCACTGCCTGGGAGATTGGCTACGCTTTTGCAAGAGCGAAACCAATAATCGGGCTCAGGACTGATTTCAGGACGCTGGGTATTGAAGGTACGGTAAACCTGATGATACAGAGGTCTGTCATTCTTTGCGCCCGTATTCCAGAGCTATTAAATCGTTTAAAGCTCTCCAAGTAACCACTATCTTCCGAAGCGGCAAATTATGAAAAGTTTCTTAACCGATGGTCTAATTATTGGGGTTCACTCACGTGTCAATTGCTTAATCATCTTCCACTTTATTCCCGTTTCTCTATAGGCACGTATTTACATCCTTCGTTTCCGCAGTATCTCCCGATATATTCGGCTTCTGGTCTGTAGAGCGCAGGCTTTGGCTGTGCCTCGGCAAATTTTTCCTCTATAATATGCGCGCACCATCCTGAGATTCTTGAAACAGCAAATATCGCGGTAAAGAGGTCTGGATCGATACCCATCACGTAGTAGACGGATGGACTGTAGAAATCCACGTTGGGATAAATTTCCTTTCCTTTGCGTTTTTTAAACTCCGCCCGAACTACGCTATCTATTTTCCGGGATAGCTTAAACCATTTTATATTTCCTGTTCTCTCTGCCAGTTTTTCCGAAATACCATATAGTATTCTGGCACGAGGATCCATAGTCTTATAGACTGCATGACCCATACCCATAATCATTTTCCCGGCATCCAATTTTGCATTTACCCACTTCTCAACCCTGTTAATATTATCAATTTCAAAAAGCATATTCATTACCTGGGTATTGGCACCGCCGTGGAGTTCGCCTGAAAGTGCGCCCAGTGCAGCCCCAACGCATGCATGCATATGGGCGCGGGTTGATGCAACCACCCTTGCGGCAAAAGTGGAGGCATTAAAACTGTGCTCGGCTTGAAGGACAAGGCAAGTATCAAAATCCCCTGCGGTTTCTTCATCGGGTACGTCTCCGTTCAGCATATACAGAAAATTTGCCGCATGCCCGAGTGTTTCATCCGGCTTTTTTATGTCAAGATTCTTTCTGATTCTATCCCAATAAGCAACAAGTGTTGCCATTTTGGCAACAAGCCCGATTGATGTTTTTATTTGTGCCCCTTTTGTACCAACCCTTGCCCCGGCATCAAAATCTGCAAGCATTGGTATTACGGATTGAAGTACATCCATTGGGTGGGCTGTCTTTTTCCTCTTTTTCAGATGCCGGATGATGCCAACCGGAAGTTGTCTTTCGGAAGACAGCGTTTCCTTGAATATTTCCAACTCTTTCCTGGTTGGAAGGGTCTCGTAGAGCAGCAAATAGACTGTTTCTTCAAAAGTTGAATATCGGGCGAGTTCATCGATATCGTATCCCCTGTAGGTCAGTCTGCCTTTTTCCCCGTCTACAGCGCATGTTTTTGTATCCGCTACCGGGATTCCCCGCAATCCAATATCTTTTGTTTCCTGCATTTCCCTGACCCTTGCTTTTAAGTAGGGCACAACAGCTATTAAACTTTGCGAACGGAACGCTTTATTGTGTAGTCCCGAATGATTTTTTTTTATAGCTAACAATAAATCGCTTAAAGTTGTTGTGATGCCCATGAAAATAACAGGCATCTCCGGAAGTCCCAATGTTGGTGGCAATAACGAGAGGATAATTGAACAGGCTCTTGGTATTGTCGAACAAAAGGGATACGAAACAGATAAGATTTTATTGTCCGGGCTTTCCGTACTGCCCTGCACCGACTGCGGGACGTGCAGGACTGCGAAAGAGTGCCCTATCGATGATGATATGACCGATATTTACGAAAAGCTTGAAACAAGCGATGCTTTCATAATATCCTCGCCTGTGTTTTTTGGAAGCCTATCCGCACAGTTAAAAGCCCTGTTTGACCGCACAATACTGCTTCGAAGAAACGGCTTCCTGCTGAAAGGCAAAGTGGGTGGAGCCATCGCGGTAGGAGGCTCAAGAAACGGCGGACAAGAATTCACGATTCAGGCGATACATTCGTGGATGCACATCCACGGCATGCTCGTTGTGGGGGATAAGGCGCATTTCGGGGGGATTGCGGTGAAGCCTGTTGAGTCTGATGATGTGGGGTTGAAGACCGTGAGGGATACTGTGAATATGATATGCGAAACGCTTGAGAGACTTAAGTAAATGGAAGAGTATCATTTAGTCAAACAGTTTTCAAAACCCAGGGAAGGGGAATACGTGCCCATTACCTTCATCGAGTTCAAGCGAAAGCTCGTAGGATGGTCGCAGGAATTGAACAGAGGCGTGTAT
>JAHFCV010000048.1 GCA_023249275.1 Candidatus Methanoperedens sp. | reverse complement strand
CACCACACTTATCGAACGCCACAGGCACAGGTATGAGGTCAATCCCAAGTACATACCGCAGATTGAGGCTAAAGGCATGAAATTCACAGGCAGGAACGACCACAGGATGGAGATTGCAGAGATACCGGGGCATAAGTTCTTCTTTAGCTCGCAGTTCCATCCGGAATTTAAATCCCGCCCCGGAAAGCCTTCACCTCCATTTCTTGCTTTCGTGAAGGCTGCGCTTCAATAATCCTGCCGGATACTTTTTCTTTACAAAAATACATAAAAATGGTTGTGTACGTTTATGGCAAAACCATTAAATACTATCATGTGTATCAGGTATGATGGAAGATTGTTATGGAAAAATACTCAAAAATCAGAAAAACGACCCAGCTTACCTCTCTTGCGATTAGCACGGTAATCTTTGCTGTCGCATTGTACGGGATAATAACGCATAATGATTTTTACTTCGAGATAGGGCTTCTCCTGATTGGATTCATAATAGTCGGAGGTCTTCTCCTTTCTCCCATACTTGGAAGGTTCTGGTGCGGATGGCTGTGCCCACGCGGGACGTTCCTTGAATATGTCCTGGAAAAAATATCACATAAAGCAAGCATACCAAAGACATTGAGGACAACCGGATTCAAATTGTTCATCGCTTCGATAATGGCAGTTATGTTCCTTATTGTACTTCTGGGGAAAAATCCGCTTCTTGTGTCACCGGATAAACTGGCTTCCATCGGCGGGTTTATCGTTTTTATATGCATCGTGACCACGCTTTTGATATCCATACCGCTCGGGATTGTGTATATGCCCAGGACGTGGTGCGGTTTCTGTCCTGTGGGGTACGCGCAGTCTCTCCTCTCGAAGAACAAAATACTTCATGTATCCATAGAAGATTGCAGGAACTGCAAGAAATGCCATACCGAATGTCACCTGGATATTTGCAAGGATTATACAGGCAAAAGCAGGACAATAGAAGCCTCTGACTGTTTTGCCTGCATGAAATGCACGGATTCATGCAGAATAGGCGCCAATAAACCCGTAATTTCGCTGAGGGCTGCAAATTGAATGTTTAAGGATAGATTTAATAGAGACCCATTACAAACAGGCATCCAGATGATTTCCAGAATCCTCCCCGAATCCATAAAATACGATGGCTCGCAAATTGCTCCCCTGTGGGCTTACAGCATGGGTATAAAAGGTGATTCCGTCGTGGTTTTTCACGGCAGGATGGATGTAACATTTGAGAACATGAAGGACCTGGAAGACGAAAAAGCCGGGAAAACCATCAGGGGCGACGAACTGATACATATTATTGTGGAGCGGTTCGATTCGCCTGCAAGTATGCGCCTTGCCTACTACATGCAGCGCCTGCTTATCGTCTGCGCCAGGGATGTTCTTATGGCTCATGGAATAAAAACAACCAGGAACGGCGATGACCTGTTTATCGAGGGGAGAAAGCTCACAGTGAGCATAGCCAGCGCAGGGGTTTCCAGCGAGAAAGTACACTGCGGGATAAACATCACCACAGAAGGTACTCCTCCGGAAGTAAAGACTGCCGCTCTTGGGGATTTCGGGATTAAAGATTGGAAACCTATTGCAGAGGAGATTGCTGAGGCTTTTGTGCATGAAATAGAGGATATTGAATGGGATATTGTTAAAACAAAAAGCCTATGACAGATATAATCAAATCCGGGATTAATTAAACTTACTTTAAAAAATGTATTTCTATTAAGAATTGCTAATTGCTTTTGTGCGCTAATTCTATTACAACCCTCTTTATCTCCTCCACCCCCACATCAGTCTTGAACGATATCCCGGAAAAATGCGTTCGTGAAGCTTTAAAACCCCCATCTTTCAACGCCAGAACAAGCTCATCCGTAGGCATCGCAGTAATCCCAAGCGACTTGCAGAGCTTGTGATAATCGTAATGCATCGGAATATCAAGCTCATCCCTGCATGTCGCAATCAGCTTCAGGGCTTCCTTAAATCCCCGTTTTTCAATCTCGCTAAACAACTCCCCGCAAAAATCGCTATCATGCAACCTGCCAAGCCACAGAGGTCCAGCCAGCGACGTGGTGTGCCCGCACACAGGGCATTTCTCTTCGAGGTGAACCGCCAGCCCATACTTCCATTCCCTTGCGCCGCAGCCAAAGCAGTGGGAAATGAATCCCATATTTTTCAAACATTCATCCGCCTCGTTGATTCCTTTTTTAACCGCTGCAAACAGCCTCACATAATGCGCCGAGGCGTATGAGAGTAAAGGCGTCATGGCTTTATCGTGCTTCGCCAGCGTTCTCGCTACCGCTCCCATGAGGATGCGGACCCCCATCTCAGGATAATACTCGGTCTTAAGGGGCACAGCGGCATAGTTCCTGATGCCTGCTTTCTTGTGCGCGCCGCATAGGGGCGCTGTGTCGGTGGCTGTGATGCACAGGAGGCGCTTCGCTGAGCGGCAGGCTGCATCCAGGAAAGGCGCAGGGCTTCCGAACGGGTCAAGGTCTATGATGTCGAAGCTGTTGTCCAGCATCACCACGTTGGCGTTTCTTTTAATCGTGGTGCAGTTCGCAAGGTTATTGAGTTCGATATTTTTCTTTATCAATTCAAATGAGGTTTCTTCCCAGTCGCTCATCGTGGTATTGAGCCCGACCTCCTTTGCGATGCGCAAGCCCCGGATTCCCGATGCTGAGAGGGCATCAAGGCAGGTGTATTCGAGAGCGTTTTTTGAGAAACAGGCTATTGCAGCCACTGCAACATCACGGTTCATCCGCATTGCTGGATTGTAAAATACCGCAACTGAAGAGGGAGGAAAATTTGAGTCTTCATCCGGGATTGGCACTTCGACGCTTGTTTCACCTTCGATAATGATTGTTGTGAGCATTTCAGCGTCACATTTGACGGGCATGGTTTTTAAGTTATCTGCATGAAAAATAAGCCCCGGGAGGGATTTGAACCCTCGACCTCGTCCTTACCAAGGACGCGCTATACCCCTAAGCCACCGAGGCGCGCTTTCATCCATATACTTCAATGTCGCGACGGGCCCGGAGGGATTCGAACCCTCGACATCCGGGTTAGAAGCCCGGCGCTATATCCAAGCTAAGCCACGAGCCCAGCGCGGAACTCCAAAACGTTTTGTTTATTTAAAAAGCTTTGTGAATCAAACTCCGTAATCTTTTTTCAGGATGTCGATTTCAGGCAATAAAATATAATCCAGTGATGTGCCCTTTGCCTCTCGAACCTGCATCGCATCAATGATTTCAGAATATTTCCCTCCGGCAAGCCCATTCGCAATGAGCGCCGCGCCCTGTGCCGCTTCCTTCACATTTTTGACAGGAAAGCCTTCAAGCCTTCTTACAGGGAAATCAAATCGCTTTTTTAACTCATCAAAAAGCCCCTTTACCCTTGAAATCCTCCCCGATACAAGGATTTCCCGGGGTTTTGCGGATGCCGTAAGCTGAATGACATCTTTAACCGCACTTTCAACATACGCATTCAAAGCATCCCTGTTCCCCATCAAATCATCAGGAGTTTTTGCAAGCGTCGCGACACCCCCCCTGAAAATAAGTTCCTTATTAAAACCTCCTAAAAGATAAGCAAGCTCCGCATCCATGCCTCCAAGCGACAGAAAGCCGATATTGCCCGAGCTTCCCCCGACCCCATCCACGATTTTTCCCTCCTTTAGTGCAACAGCGGCTGTGTACCCAAACCCCATTTCCAGCAATATGAACGACGTTTCCCTGAAATCCTTATTATACTTCAATGCCTGGTCACGAATCCCCAGTGCTGCGCAGCAGAGCTTATCCGCCGTCCCCATATCGATTTTATTCAGCTTCCGAAAGTTCGGGACTGTGGGAAGATGTATAACTCCGGGAATAAAAAAGACGGGGAGTTTTTTTTGCTTCATGCGGTTTATGGATGCGCGCATGCCGAGCGTGTTTTTTTTCCTGTCTTCTTTTTTGATAAGCGACATAAGGAACAACTCCCTCTCTCCTATGTCCTCGATGCCTGTCACTGGAATGCCAAATCCTGAAGGTCCAACCACGAGGTCGGCTGCGGTTTCCAATATAATATCCGAGAGCAGCCCTGAATCCCTGATTATTTCCTCTGTCGAAACAGAAGTATCAAGAATTACAGTATCGTCTTCCAGACCGCAAAAATCAAAGCTTTTTGTTCCCGGGTCTATGCCGATTACCCTGACCATATCCTCAAGTTATCGTACTGGCTCATTAAGGTTTATGTTTGGAAAGCGACACCTCGCTTTATGCGGTATCCACGTATGCCTGTGGGCATACGTGTCTGCGAAGTAAAGCGGCGCGACGGTTTTTGATAAAACTTTCTTAAAGTTTTGGCATGACCCGCTGATGACTGGCATAGTTTTTTATCATCTGCCGCTATAAAAGCAGACATACCATGCAGGCTGAAGTATATGATAAGGTCAGGGTAGAAACCAAAGGCGCCGTATACGAAGGAACTCTCATGCCTTCACAGACAGACAGAATAGTCCTGAAACTGAAAAACGGTTATAATATCGGAATAAAACATGATTCGGCATCCATAACCCTGCTTGAAAAAAAACAAGATAAAAAGATTTCCGAACCTGTTTCCAAACCTCATCAAAAGAAAAAATCCCTTCCGAACATATCAATCCTCTCCACAGGCGGCACCATCGCAAGCAAAATAGACTACCGCACAGGCGCCGTGACCTCGCAGTTCGAAGCGCAGGACATCCTGCGCGCAATCCCTGAGCTTGAGGATATCGCAAACTACAACTGCCGCGTGATTTACAGCATCCTGAGCGAAAACATGCGCCCCTCCTACTGGGTGGAGCTTGCGCGCGCCGTGTACGAGGAAATAAAAAACGGCGCTGAGGGCATCATAATCACTCACGGCACGGATACAATGATGTACACCGCCGCAGCCCTCTCATTCATGATTGAAACGCCGGTGCCCATAGTCCTTGTGGGCTCGCAGCGAAGCGCGGACAGACCGAGCAGCGACAACGCCATGAACGCGGTATGCGCCGCAGTTGTAGCGACAAGCGATATCGCAGAGGTATGCGTGGTGATGCACGGCGGAACAAGCGACGAGTTCTGCTATATCCACAGGGGAACGAAAGTACGAAAGATGCACACCTCGCGGCGCGATGCCTTCCAGTCCATAAATGCAAGACCGATAGGGCGCGTGGAATACCCCTCACGCGAGATAAAAATAATGTCACCCTTTACAAAACGCGGAGAAAAGAAGCTTGCGCTCCATGATAAACTTGAATCCAAATGCGCCCTGATAAAATACGCAACCGGCGCAAGCAGCGAATCGTTGCTGTTCCACAGCGGTGCAGGGTATAAAGGCATCGTGATAGAAGGGACGGGTCTTGGTCATGTTTCAACAGAATGGATACCTCTTATCAAGAATGCCGTGGAAGCAGGCATACCTGTAGTTATGACCTCGCAGTGTATCAACGGCAGGGTATGCGACCGCGTGTATGATACGGGCAGGGACATATTGAAAGCAGGCGCTATCGAAGGTGAAGACATGCTCTCCGAAGTGGCGCTTGTTAAACTCATGTGGGCGCTGGGGCAGACGCAGGATTTCCAAAAAGTGAAAGAAATGATGCAAACCAGTATAGCAGGTGAAATAACACGCAGCACCTGCATATCATAACTTATGATGATGATGATTATAATTATTTATAACTAATAATATAAGCGTAAATATTAAATACTATTAGAACCATCATGAATATTGTTGTAGGATTAGATGCCTAATGCCTTTAGTACCCTCAGTCTCCTTCGACCCATCGTTTTTATTAGGCACCTAATCCCTACTCCTATTGATTTTTGTGTTTTTCCAAAACCCTGATGCCTTTTATTTCAGTAAAAGGGTAGTTACCGGTTTCATCTTTTTCTGTGGATTTCACCATATCCCATATTGTCAAAAGCGCCACGCTTACCCCGTAAAGAGCCTCCATCTCGACCCCTGTTTTCCCGACTGATTTTACTTCTACTGTTGCTTTGATAGTGTCCTGATTCATCTCAAATTTAACATCAATGCTCGTTACAGGAATCTGGTGGCACATGGGTATCACGGAAGATGTGTTTTTGACCGCCATAACAGCAGCGATGCGTGCAGTTTCAAGCACTTCCCCCTTCACTATCTGCCTGTTTTTGATTGCTTCAATAGTTTGCGGTTTTAATCGTATCTCGCCGGTTGCAACCGCGCGCCTTGTTACATCTCTTTTATCGCTGATATCAACCATCCTTGCCCTATCATCCTGAATATGTGAAAACATGTTCATTCTTTCATCACCTTCGGGATATAATCGATAACATCCGTGGCAAGAAGACCGTATCCGAATTCTGCAAATGCCATATCCCCGGCAGCGCCGTTAATGAATGCAGCAGCACATGCGGCAGGAAAGGCGTCGTGTTTTGCAAAGAGAGCGCCTGTCAAACCTGCAAGGACATCGCCGGTCCCGCCCACGGTCATGCCTGCGTTTCCCGTCCTGTTGGCTCGAACCTCGATGCCGTTTGAGATAATGTCAATAGCGCCTTTCAATAACACCGTTACTTTATTTTTTTTTGCAAAATCCCTTATGAACTCACTTTTTTCTTTTTCCTTTTTTTGATGAACCCAATTATATCTGTCCTTTTTTGACGGGTTCATCAAATTGGGCACGTCTGCGCCCGATAATCGTTTCATTTCACCTGCATGCGGGGTGATGATGATATTTTTATTGAGAAAAGGAAGCAACTGCGGCGAGAGCGCATCTGCGTCAATCACGGCTTTCCTGCATAGCGGGACAATTTTTTTAACAGCAGCAAGGGTTTCATCCGCTGTCCCAAGACCCATTCCCATTACAACCACCTCATGTTTCCCGATCAGCTCCGAAATAACAGGAATATCATCTTCCACCAGCCTGTCGCCTGAAAGCGCGCGCACGATTAGATTGGGGGAAAACGAAGCAATTATATCGGAAACGCTGCGCGGCGCAGCCACTGTGGCGATATCCGCGCCACCCCGCAGCGCCCCGAGAGCGGCAAGCGCGGGCGCGCCGGAATATGCGCCGCCGCCGATTACGAGAACCCTGCCCGCCTCGCCTTTATGGCTGATTGCTGGTCTTTTTAAAAACGGTTTAATGTCGCCAGGTCCCACAAAGAATTCTGCTTCCATGGGGATGCCGATATCAATAACATGGACTTCGCCTGTGTACTCACGGGCGTCTTTTGGTAGCATGCCTTCCTTCAGTTTATGGAACGCGAGTGTGAGCCCGGCATGTACCGATTTCTCAAATTCTCCGCCGTCCGGGTCAAATCCCGAAGGTACATCCACAGAAATCACAAAAGCGCCTGACTCATTTATGAGATCAATGGCTGTGGATTCAGGCTCATGTATTTTCCCTTTTATGCCTGTCCCAAAAATACCGTCTATAATCACGTCTGCATGTTTTATCAGGGCACGGTCAAATGCTGCTGAATCCGTAACTTCAATCAAAGGAATTGAAGTTTTTTCAAGCGCATTCCAGTTATGCGCCGCCTCTTGTGTTTTGAGTTCTTCTTTTTTTCCGATAAGAATAACCGTGACATCGTAACCGCCGAGGTGCCGCGCAGCCACGAAGGCGTCGCCCCCGTTATTGCCCCTGCCTGCAACGATGACGACTTTGCCCGAGCTTATCCTCTGTTTAACTGCACGGGCAACGGCAGCCCCGGCATTTTCCATGAGCTGGAGGCGTTTTATCCCGAGGTATTCGCAGTTGGCGTCGATGGCTGCCATGCGGGATGAGGTGATTGCTTGCATAAGATGATATTCTGCACGTGAACACTTATAATTTATTAAAAGGATGTATAGAAAGAAAGTTTATAACCCAATCGATTATATTATAATGCACCTAAAATTATGCAAGAAAAAAATCGAATCAAAGAGGCAAAAAAAATCCTCGCTAACATCGTAAGCAGGCTCAGACAGGATTATGAACCCGAGCAGATAATCCTGTTTGGCTCGTATGCATACGGAAAGCCAACCGATGAAAGCGATCTGGATTTGCTGATAGTAAAAGATACCCGTGAACCAATTCTAGCCCGCTGGATGAGGGTTCGAAAACTGGTATCTGATTTGAGGAGAGGGATAGCCTTCTCGCCAATCATCGTTACACCCTCGGAGCTTGAAAAAAGACTCAGAAAGGGAGACCAGTTTTTTGAAGAGATTTTGCAAAGGGGCAAAAAGCTATATGTCAGATGAATCGAGCCTTATGCTCAAGCAAAACGCCCATCTTAAACGCGTCCGAACCATAGCCGACTACCAGTTCGGGCGCGGCGCGGGCGAAGTTCTCTTTCCAGATAACGTGGAATTCCAGCTTTCCACAACCAAAAGAATCCGCCAGATTCTGCTCGATAATAACCGCATAGCAACAGTAAGGGCAAAGGACGGCATGCTGACGCTTAGCATTATGGGCGCAGGGAAGCTCCATGAATTCATCAAGTCTCCAGGGCACAGGGTTGTGGTCAATAGCGACGCTGCGCCCTTTGTGGCGAAAGGCAAGACCGCTTTTGCGCGGCATGTGGTAGCAGTTGACCCTGATATCAGGGCTGGCGAGGAGGTACTTGTGGTGGATGAGAACGACCGCCTGCTTGCTACAGGGAAGGCTGTGCTGGCTCCTCTTGAAATGCTCTCGTTTAAGAAGGGCATTGCTGTGGATGTGAGGAACGGGATAAAGTGCGGGGATAAGGCAGATAGCGAGTAAGATTTATTACTCTGGGTTATCTACACCCATGGTAAATATTATATATAGTAATGTTGTATTATGCCCTCGGTGAAGTTTAATGAGTCATGTCCTCGGATTGAAATGCAGGGAATGCGGCGCTGAGTACCCCGCAGTTATCCAGAATACCTGTTTTGAGTGTTTCGGTCCTCTTGAAGTCAATTATGACTGGGATTATATTTCTAATCATATCAGCAAAGAAAAAATCGCGGCAGGTCCAAAATCCATATGGAGATACGCAGACCTCCTCCCGCTTGAATCAGAGAAACGCATCGACCTGGGCGCGGGTTTCAATAAGCTTCATCACGCAGACCGCCTGGGCGCGGCGCTCGGTCTGGATGAACTCTATATCCTGGACGAGTCGGTGAATCCCACCAACTCCTTCAAAGACAGGGTAACATCAGTAGCAATTTCAAAAGCCATAGAATTCGATGTCAAAGCAGTGGGATGCGCAAGCACTGGCAACCTTGCAGCAGCCGTGGGCGCGCATGCCGCAAAGGCTGGACTTCCTGCTTATATTTTCATTCCCGCCACAATCGAGCTTGGCAAGATTGTGCAAATGCTCATCTATGGACCGAATGTGATTGCTGTGGAAGGCACGTACGACGATGCCAACAGGCTTGCAAGCGAGGTGGCAGACTCGCATCCTGACTGGGCTTTTGTGAATATCAATATCCGTCCCTATTATACCGAAGGTTCAAAGACGCTGGCGTATGAGACTGCCGAGCAGCTTGGATGGCAGGTTCCAGACCATGTCGTAGTACCCATGGCAAGCGGGGCGCTACTGTGCGCAATCTCGCGCGGGTACAAGGAACTGGAGCGCATTGGTCTTGTGGACAATGCGAACGTGAAAATATCTGGCTCGCAGCCCCTTAACTGTTCGCCCATATCATGCGCAGTACAGAAAAACAGCGAAGTAGTGCCTGTCAGGAATTACGAAACCGTGGCGCACAGCCTTGCAATAGGCAATCCGGCAGACGGTTATTATGCCAAGAAGACAATCCTTGATTCGGGAGGATATGCGGCTACTCCAACGGACACAGAGATTATTGAAGCTATCCACCTTCTCGCAAGGACAGAGGGTATATTCACAGAACCTGCTGGCGGTACCACCATCGCTGGTTTAAAGAAACTCGTTGAAAGCGGGCATATCCAGCCTGATGAGCGGGTAGTGGTATATGTTACAGGAAACGGTCTTAAAGCGCAGGATACACTGCTCAAATCATTGCAGCGCCCGCCTGTGATTAAACCCATGCTGAGCGAGTTTGAGCGCCTCACCGCTCCAAAACTTGAGATTCATAAACATCAGGCTATTACTGCATAAAGGTGATATAAAATGGTTAAAATAAGATTTTCTTCTGCATTGAGCAATGTTACACATGCACGCGAAACGACCCTGGAACTTGGAAATACCACGGTAAAAGCCGTGCTGGATAAGTTGGTCCAGCAATTCGGTCCTGATTTTGAGAAGCGGATTCTTGACAAAGGCGAAGTAAGGCGGTTTGTCAACCTGTACGTAAACGGCGAGGACATAAGGCATTTAAATGGTCTATCCAGCCCTGTGAAGGATGCCGATGAGATTTCGATACTGCCTGCCGTGAGCGGTGGATAAACTATACTCCAATATCTTTCATCGCATTCCTGACCCCAAGCGCCACACCTTCAACCTCAATCCCGCCCTTTCCTTTCGCGCCGTCTCCCACAACGTAAAGGTTGCAAAGAGGCGTCCTGTTCCCGATATCGCTTCCAGATGATGCCCTGTTCACAGGCCAGCCATTGGAATATGATTGGATTAACAGAACCTCGTACTTCTTGCCTGGGAACAGTTTTTTCAGGTCAAGAAGCCCGAGATTTATTTCCTGGTTCAAATCATCGGATATCACAGCCTGATGCGACATTATAAGATGCTTTGCCGGCGGCGCGAGGGTCGGGTCTGCATTGGTCACTTCGTTTATGCCGTTTATCCTCTCTGCATAGGGCGTGAAAAAGACGCCGCTGTGACCTAAGAGCGGCTCATCCGAGGACAAACACATCTTTATGCCTTTTGATGGCGTGACTTTTTTTATTTTCTCTAAATAAACTTCATCCCCACACTCGAACATCCTGCTTGTTTCAAGATGCCCGATATCGCTGATTACAATATCGGTGGCGATTGTTTTCCCATTTGCGCTTATTCCTTTTGCCCTGTTATTATCCGTGATTATTTTTTCAACACAGGAGAGGGTATGAATCCTCCCGCCGTTTGATTTGATGACATCTGCAAGCGCGCCCGTCACAACGCCACAGCCGCCCACAGGCACGCCCGAACCTTTGAACCGGTACATGTTATCGATTATTTCAAGCATTTCTCTTGCCGGCACATCCTTTGCCTGTAGACTTAATGCCCAGCCGCAGAAAGAATCTGCAAGCTTCAGCAGGAAATCATCATCGAAATATTTTAAGATCCAGTCTTTAAATGAGATGTTACTTTTTGGCTTGAATTTCAGCGAGCAGGCAAGTATCGTCCCGAGCTTCACGCGCTTTGTAAGAGAAAGCCCTTTTCTAAAATCATGGAATGCAATAGTCTCTCCGGTATCCTTCATGATTACTGCCATTGGATTTGAGTCCCTGATTTTCACATCAGCGCCCACCTCCCGCAGCATCTGCGCAAGCGGTCCCCGCGAGCCGTGAGGTATCATGTGAAGCGCGCCAGTGCTGAGTTTAAATCCCTTGTAATCGAGATTGGTAAACCTGCCGCCGATGAAGGGGAGGCGCTCAAAAATCTCAACGTCGTATCCTGACTTTGAGAGCTTTGCCCCTGCAAGCAAGCCGCCAAGTCCAGCGCCGATGATTGCTGCCTTCATCACTCCTCCGCTATCGCACAAACCGGGCAGTAATCCACACATACGCCGCATTCAACGCATTTTTCGTTCATCCCGGCGCGCCCGAATACTATTATCGCATCATAAGGACAATATGCTACACACTGTCCGCAGCCAACGCAATTTTGATTTACCTTCATTGAGTTCCTACCGATGCTGTTTTAATGATTCTTAAGACAATTTAACATCAAATTTCGTCTATATCCTCTTCTTTTGGATATGAATTTGACAGTCCACAGAAAGGACAGAATTCTATCTCAGGCTCTGTTGCTTTTTCTGTTTCTCTCATTATTTCGATTTCGCAAATCCCGTTGCAATGTTTACATTCGTATACCATCTACAAACCTCCTATTTCATTGAGTCCCTGCCGCTCCTATCTTCTCGGCAAGTTTCGCCAGCACTTCTTTTCTCATGCCTTCCACGAACTTAATGCTGCCAACAACGAGATGCCCGCCGCCGCTAACGCCTGCGCCTTTTATCTCGCCGTGCAATTCTTTAACTATCTGCGGGATGTTCATTTTAACCCCTTTTGAGCGCAGCACCGCAAAATCAGGACCATATCCGATAGTGACCACAGGCTGCCCGCTATACTGGGAGCACAGGCGGTCATGGATTTCACCGCTTGTTTTGCCAGGCGGTGGGAATGTGAACTTGTGGGCGAAATTTTCAACGTCTATTACATTCATTATAGCGCCGTTAGCCAGTTTTTGAGTTTTAACATTGGGCATCGAAGCCTCAAGCTGCTCGGTTATAGCGGCGTTTGCCTGCTCGCATAATAATCTTACTATCTGCTGGTGCCTGACATTGGAGCCGAGGTTGAGTATGTCGTTCATTATCCCGCGCCCGTCATTGAACCTCTGCCAGAAAGCCTCATAATCAATTGCAAGCGCCATGTTCTTCAGGTCTTCGATATTATATTTCTCCGCCACCAGCGCCTTGTAAAGCTCTGCTTCAGGAGCAGCAGACCTGTCCCCGACTGCTGAAACTGCAGGAAGGTGCTTTATCTCTTCTGTGACGTCCGGGTTTATCATGCGGGCAATCTCTGTGCCTATCATGCCTGTGGTTATGCCGAAATCCCCGCCTGCGTATGCAGGGTTCACATGTTCAAGCACCATGGAATCTATTGTGCCGTCGGGATGATGGTGGTCGATGACCATGATATCCACGCCGTAAATTATCGCCTGTTTCATGGCAGGCATATCCTCTTCAGTCGCGCCGTTATCCATCAATACCACAAGCGGCATCTTCTGGGAGAAACGCTCCTGGTCTTCAAGCGCGAATGTGAGGTCTTTGGTTACGTCTTCAAGTTCGTAGAACGGCGCTTTTGAGGGTGAGCGCCTGTAGAAGTGGCGGTCTGCCTCAGAGCCGCCGGCTTCACGCAGCAGAGGCAGGAGCGCGCGCTCGATAGCGATAGCCGACGTGATGCCGTCTGCGTCCGCATGATGCCTTATGATTATCGGGCGGGATTTGAAAACCGCTTTCCTTATGAGCTTGGCTGCGTTTCGCATCTTTGGTCTTAGCTTTTCAAGCACTTCGCTCTTTACAAGGAACTGGATATCGTGGGGTTCTGCGCGCCTGTCTATCGCCGATTCAATTTGCTCCTTGATGCCTGTCGCGTCCCCGCCCCATAGCTGTTTCATGGCGCGTATCTCCACCTGCATGGCG
>JAHFCV010000185.1 GCA_023249275.1 Candidatus Methanoperedens sp. | reverse complement strand
ATGAATATGTTGCTGTTCCCATGGTATTCAGGAACATAAGGTTCCTCATAGCCATGCCGTCCGCATCTATGCCGCATGCTCCGCGGTCTGCCCCGGATTTTATCCTGCACGGACCGTTGCTGCAAAGCTGGCAGCTTATGCCCTGGTCGCAGAACGTGCAACGGGTTCCCTGGGCGTCAAACCTGTCAAAGGTATTGGTCATACCATCTTTATTCAATACACTGTACATTTCTACTACTGACTTATGTGCGCTAATTGTTTCCATAATATCTCCTATAACTTCCGGCAATAAATTTCCGCCGCTCCAATATTACACTGGGGCTTTTGGACTATATATTTTTGTATCGATGCTTTTTCATTGTCGTTTCCATTTTTATTCAATATATCAACCACTTGTATTACCTCCAATCTGGGTTGGTGTTTAAGCATGTTACTATTATGTATAAATCTAATCACTATATGTTATAAGTTAAAATCTAAATTACATTATGATTAATCAAAATACGGCTTAATATCGCCTGGATTTACAGGCTGTGCATAAATTGTATGAAAACAAAAATGTGCTTTTATTCTGCTGCAGTAAAAGGTTTAGTACTATCAGGGAAAAGATTAGCCCATGCAAGCAAGAACATGGTTCGGGAGCTTCACATTCGATGAAGGTAAAATAACTGATGTCGAATTATTCAAAAAAGACATTGACTCCTTAATAAAAATATATGAAGACTCATCATTGCTAAGGGGCAATGTTGCAGGCGAGAACCTTTGCGACCTTGCTGTAAAATACGGCTTCGTGGATTCATACGACGAGTACGATCGATTGCTTCATGAATTCAACATAGCGCTTGCAAAAAAACACGTCGCACAGGCTGTGACGCCTGACAGGCAGATTATAGCAGCAGTCGAAGCTATTGATGACATTGACGAAACGGGCAACATACTTGGCGAGAGACTGAAGGAATGGTACATGCTTAATTTCAACGAAACTCCCTTAAAAGGTGAAGAACTCGCCAGGCATATAATCGAATTTAAAAGTACCGGAAAAATAGACTTAAAACCAATTCAGTGCCTTGCTTCATCTCTTATTGGATTGCACAGCACGCGTATTTCTATCGAAGAATACCTGAAGGAAAATATGCCAAAAATCGCGCCGAATCTCACAAATATCGCGGGGCACATCCTGGGAGCGCGGCTTTTGAGCACTGCAGGGAGTCTTGAGAGGCTGGCTTCCATGCCCTCAAGCACGGTACAGGTAATAGGCGCGAGCAATGCGCTTTTCAAACACTTAAAAGGAAAGGCGCCGTCGCCTAAACACGGCGTGATATTCAGGCATCCGCTTGTTAACACTGCGCCGCGATGGCAGCGCGGGAAGATTGCAAGAGCGCTCGCCTCGAAAATATCCCTGGCTGCGCGGTATGATTGTTATTCAGGGGAGTTAAAAGAAGGCTTAATAGAAGAACTAAAAACGAAAGTAGAAACAATCAGGAAACAAACTCCTAAACCAGGGCGAAAATCACAGATGTGAGTTATTGTAATATCGAAAGCAACCTTCCATAAGGGCTCTCATCGTAGTAATTTGTAAATTTCGATATATCGGTTTTTTCCCCGCCGAATAACAACCGTGAAAGCGACGGCTTATTAGCATAGGTAACTTCAGGTTTTCCCACTATTCCGCCAAGCGTTGCTGCAACATCTATCGCATCATCGAGGCTTCCGAAATCATCCACAAGCCTAAGGTCCTTAGCTTTGGCGCCGGTATATACCCTGCCGTCCGCAAGGTCTTTCACTTTGCTCAAAGAGAGATTCCTGTCATCGGCTACCTCTTTCACGAAACGACCGTATGCTTCTTCTATGGTCTGGTCAACATACCTTTTTTCCTCATCTGTCAATCCCCTCCAGTCCCCGCCCATGTCCTTCATCTCGCCTGATTTTGCTATATAGAACGAAGTCCCGTCTTTTTCATAGAATTTTGACCTGTTCTGGAATTCCCAGATTACGCCTATGCTGCCAGTAATGGTATCGGGGTTCGCGATTATCCTGTCAGCAGGGACGCTGATATAATATGCAGCGCTTGCAGCCACATCACCCATGGAGATAACAATGGGTTTTTTAATTTTTTTCATTGCAGAGACAATCTCTTCAGCCGCAGCAGGAGAACCGCCAGGGCTGTTTATTCTCATCACAATTGCTTTTACTCCTTCATCATCGGATGCGTCCTTCAGGCTTTTTGTAATCTCCTCAGAGGTAGCAACTCCGAATCCTGTGGGAATGCTGCCTGTGAGCATTACTCCCTGAACGTATATCACTTCAACCCTGTTTTTTGAGATGCCAAAATCCTTGCCCCCCATGATTAGATAGAAGCTCCCGGCTATTATAAACAACAAAATAAAAACTGTTGCCAAGTATACCAATAATTTTTTTGCTGAACCTGTCATTTTATAAAAAATGTTATTAGGATAACAAATAGTTATCCCTGAACCTGGCTTTTGGGTGAGTTCCCGATTGCATAGCTTTACCTTTTGAGGTCATTTAAGGTTTAAGTTATTTAGAGTCATCATCAAGGCAGTGGACAAGGTATCGTGCATTACTGGCATTGATGAACTCATTGCAAACTTCCTTCGGGTCACCATCCCTGACAATATGTCCCTTATCTATCAATATCGCCCTCTGCGCAACTTCTTTTATGAAATCCACATGATGGCTGATGAATATAATTGTGGTATTGAAAGTCTTGTTTATGTTCTTAAGAGAATTTGCAACATCCCGCAGCGTTATCGGGTCAAGGTCGCCGAAAGGTTCGTCCAGTAAAAGGACTTCCGGTTTTGAAGCCAGCGCCATTGCCAATGCAGCTCTTACGTTCTCGCCGCCGCTTATCTGGTATGGCTTGACATCAAGAACACCCAATGGCAAATCCACAGCCTCAAAGACGGGTTTTGCGTAATTCATCACTTCTGTAAGCGGATAGCTGGGGAATAGTACCCCGAGGATAGCGGGAGTGTAGCCCATTTTTGCAAGCACCTCCTTAGAATTCTCCTCTGGCATGTCTGTCATCTTATATAACTCATCAAGGTCTTTATCTGATATACCAAGTTCTTTGGCACGTTTTCTTGATTCTTCAATGACATTCTGTCCTTTTACACCAAGTTTATACGCTAGCTGCTGTTTTATTGTGGAATGCGGTGAGAGGGCGAACTCCTGGTACATAATACTGGTCATCCTTCTGACTTCCATTCGCTTGGGGGAATATGTGGACATTTCAATCCAGTCATTATCAACAAGGAATTCTATCTCGCCTTCATCTGGAAATATGAGTCCATCCATCGCATGAAGGAGCGTGGTTTTCCCGGCTCCGCTCGGACCAATTAGCGCTACAATCTCGCCCTGTTTAAATTCAATATTAATGTTATCGAGG
>JAHFCV010000047.1 GCA_023249275.1 Candidatus Methanoperedens sp. | reverse complement strand
GGAGCAGGTGACAAAGAGTATGGAAACTTGTGCTTTTTCCAACCAATACTCTTATGTTTATTAGATTAGAATATAACTTATACGAAAGGGAGGTTATGTTCATGCCTGAACTTAAGAAAAGAAAAACATATTCTGGCAAATGCCCTGTATGCGGCGGCGATATTCACCCACTGGGTGATGAAACAATTTACTTTGATGAACTTCCGCCTGGCGTCCCTGTTCTTGCTGAAGTAACACCCGGTCACTGGATAAAAGTAGTGGAGAAAAAACCTGCAAAAACGTAAAAACAACCCCCTTATTTCCTTTGGAACATAATGATAAATAATTAATGTTCGCACGATTAAAACTATCGTTAAGTATATTCTTTTTGAGGCAATATACGTAAACTATGACCAGGCAAGTATACATGGACCACAGCGCAACAACCGCTGCCAATCCTGCTGTTACTGAAGCGATGCTTCCTTATTTTTCTGAAAATTTCGGCAATCCCTCAAGTTTATACAGCATCGGAAGGCAGGCAAGAAGAGCAATTGAAGAGGCAAGACAGAAAGTTGCTGACCTGATAGGAGCTAAAAAAGAGGAGATAATTTTTACAGGCAGCGGCACCGAGTCTGATAATCTTGCAATAAAAGGGATTGCATACAAAAACAGGAAAAAAGGCGACCACATTATCACAAGTTCGATTGAACATCATGCTGTTTTGCATGTATGCAAATACCTTGAATCACAGGGATTCAAAGTCACCTATCTTCCAGTGAACAAAGACGGAATTGTAAACCCTGCCGACGTTGAGAAAGCAATCACTTCTCAGACCATCCTGATAACTATTATGCACGCCAACAACGAAATCGGGACGCTCCAGCCTTTGGAAGATATTGGTAAAATTGCCAGGGAAAAGAACATTCCATTTCATACCGATGCAGTACAGACCGCTGGAAAGCTCCCTCTGGATGTTGAAGCGCTTGGCGTTTCCCTGCTATCCATGAGCGCCCATAAGATGTACGGACCAAAAGGCGTGGGGGCGCTTTACCTGCGGAAAGGGATTTTCATTGAACCCCTGTTTCACGGCGGGGGGCATGAGAGAAACCTGCGCTCAGGCACGGAAAATGTCCCCGGCATCGTTGGTTTCGGAAAAGCGGCAGAGCTTGCAAAACAGCGTTTTCCAGAGGAGGCAAAATTAGCTGACTTAAGAGACAGGCTCATCAAAGGAGTTCTTGAAATCAAGGATTCGTACCTTAACGGGCATCCCACAAAACGGCTTCCCAATAATGCAAATTTCAGGTTCAGTTACATCGAGGGGGAATCCATGATATTGAACCTTGACATGAAAGGCGTCTCAGCCTCTACAGGCTCGGCATGTTCATCCACTTCCCTTGAACCATCGCACGTCCTTATGGCTATAGGTTTAAAACCCGAAGAGGCTCACGGCTCTTTGAGATTGACGCTCGGGCTCGGGAATACGCAGGATGATGTGGATTATGTGGTTTCGGTGCTGCCGGAAATTGTGAATAAACTGAGGATGATATCGCCATTAGGGAGGTAAAAAATGACAGATGGATACAGCGAAAAAGTGATGGAGCATTTTGCCAACCCCAGAAACGTTGGCGAGATAAAGGATGCTGATGGCATTGGAAAAGTGGGAAACCCTGTCTGCGGCGACGTGATGTGGATTTATATAAAGGTAAAAGACGACAGGCTTGAGGATGTCAAGTTCAAGACATTCGGCTGCGGCGCGGCGATTGCCACGAGCTCCATGATTACTGAGATGGCAAAAGGCAAGACGCTTGAGGAGGCGCTTAAAATCAGCCGGGGCAATGTGGCGGATGCGCTTGATGGGCTACCTCCCATAAAGATGCACTGCTCAAACCTTGCTGCTGACGGGCTGCATGCAGCGATTAAGGATTATCTTGAGAAGTCGGGGAAGAAAATGGAGCTTCCGAAAATAGAAACCGCAGAGGAACATGGATAAAGCAGATTGGGTGATTGGCAAGATAAACAGCGAACTCGTACGAACTGGTACGAACTCTGGATAAAAAGTTCGAGTTCGTTTTGAGTTCGTATCGAGTTAGTTGTTAAATCAATTTTATGAATCTATATTTCGAGTTCTTCCTGATAACCTCGTATATGGTTGTCACCTACCACATAATAGCGCTCAAATACAGGAAGTCAACAGGTTTTTCCGGCTTCACTCCAATCTCAAAAATATTCTGGGTTTCGCTTCATGTTTTCATCGTTTCAACCAACATAATTCTTTATTTCTGGCTTATTTCAAAAGATTTCAATCCTGTCCATGTAATATTGAGAGCTTCCGGAATTCTGTTGTTCGCTATTGGGCTTTTCATCATCTTCTGGGGCATGTATTCCCTGAGAAAGGCAGTTTTTGTTCCAGAGAATAAACTGATAATAGCAGGTCCCTACAAGTACGTCCGCCATCCCATGTATTTCGGCGGGGTCATAGGCGCGCTCGGGCTTGCGCTGTTTGCGGGTTCGCTGCTCGGCGCCGTTTATTCATTTATCCTTGCGGCTGTGCTTTCGCACATTGCGGATGCTGAGGAGGAGGAGCTGAAGGCGAGGTTTGGGAAGGGGTATGTTGAGTATGGGAAGAGAGTACCAAAACTCTTCCCGCTGAACTATTAATTTACTCAAAACCATCCATATCCATGGCGCTTCGAACACGAGCTGGATATGGCGGAAGAGTTTTAAAATAAGAAGGGCATTTTTAAACTACTATAATGCTATCAATCGACCCGGAGATTCCCAGGCTTTTCCCATCAGTAAAGAGCGGTGTAGTCGAGCGCGGGCTGTGGAGGATTCCCCTCTTCTTTGATAAAAGTTTCGAGAAAAACAGGGGATGCATCCGTTTGCGCCGCTATATAGTTCACATGGCTGAAATGGGCGAATCAAAAGAAGCGATGATGAATAAGACAAATGAAATATACGAGGATTTCTCAAAACTCATTAAGAAATATCCTGCTGACAGTGATACTGTGGAACGGCGGAAGAAGCAGCTTGACAAGTACATGCTGGAGTTCATAGACGAAGTGACAGGGCTTATAGCAGAAGGGGATGCAACGCATATATATTAGGTTATTGAAATAGAGAGGAGAACTGATGTCAAAAAATAAAATCAAGAATTTGTTTTTAATATTCCTGGTAATATTTGCAATAATTTTATTATTTGCATTTGTGGATTTTTTACTCCATTCCCTGCGTGTGGAATATGCCGTACCACCAAGATATTTTCCAAATAAGATATTATATGGAACAATTTACGGGTTTTTTATCTTTCTACTTGTCAGGAAACAGAGCCCTTTCATGAAATCCTTACTTTTCTCCCTGATAGTTGATGTTTCGTTACAATTCCGGTATTTCCTGGAAGGATATCCTCTTGATTTTGTACTCTTATTTTTAGTGCTCCATTTCCTGATTCTATTCCCTATTTCCTGGGTATTCTTTAAACTAATAAAGGATAAGAATCTTGACTCATTTTAGCCCGCAACTCATCTTCCTTCAAAAAACAGCACTTCGTCAGCCTCGACCACGGTTGCCTCTCCCAGCGCGCAGCATTCAGCCCTGCGTACCCTCCCATGTCCTTTTATTTCAAGCTGGAGGCGAGCAAGCTGGAACTCGGCTTCTTCATGAAATTCATTATTTCTCGCAACAACCCTGTGCATTGAAATCTGTTTTTCTCGTATTTTTGCAATAATGCCTGTCGTACCTGGTCTCACATCTTCCTGGGTTGTTGATGTCAGGAATATTACGTCACCTGCATCGGTTTCAAGCGCCGAGAGAAAATTATGGGGGCTTCTAATCTCTATGGTCTTTACCTTATTATGTTCAAGTTCTTTTAAGACCTGATTTGAAATTCCGCTGAGCAGGATATGGCGCATAACATCACCCATACATAGGGAACTCTTTTCTGGGAAGAGCGGGCGTTTCTGTGGTTTTTACCTGCTCTGCAAGTTTGGAAAGTTCAAGCTCTATCTGCTCTGCCTGGCTTAATAATTTATCAGTGTCTATGTCCAGTTCAAATATCTTATTTAGAGCTTTTAATACTTCAACTGCGGCTCTCGGATCAGGATTCGGTCCGGGCGTCTCGCCCAGTAAACTCACAGCAGGCAAGCCTCTAAGATAACATTCAGTCATTATACTGCCTGAGATGCCAGAAATAGTCCCCACCTGGAATATTTCGGTTTTATCCTTGATTTTTTCCAGCAGCTCTTTACTGGTTGCGCCCCCAAAGACGCGGCGCTCTCCGGTTGTAGTAGCTATGCCTGCAATTGAAACAATATTATTAGCATTGATAGACTGCATCCAGTCGGTCAGCACTTTGCTGATGTCGTACGATGCCGTGGGATGAATAGGTATATCTGAAATTACTATAACAACCTCTTTCTCAGCAGCTTCATAAATACGCACAGGCAGGTATACCATACCATTAAAAAGCACTGCAAGGGGCGGGAAGTATCTCGAATCGATTGAGCCCATATATTTCATACCCAATTCTTCAATAATGTGCTGGGATGTTATATTCCCCACAAGACCGATACCTGGAAACCCTACAATAACCAACGGATTCTTTGATTTCAGGGGTTTGTTTATGATTTTCACGAATTGTTCTGCTGATTCTGATGCCATGCTTCCACCAGATTGTTAATTAGGGCAAAAGTAAATAAAAGCATCGATATGATTGAAAAACCAAACAGGAAAATATCGAGGAAAAATCTTATCCCAATACAAGGATATAGGTTCAGGACATGGAGACTGGCGAGATAATCGAAATTTTTGCAGAATCGGGATTCCAGATTGACCCCCGCGCGCTGGATGCAATAAAAACAAGCTCGCCAGAGTTAATACACGATGTTTTAAAATCAATCGACAGTTCGGTGCTTGTTGTGGGTATCGAACACATAAAACCACAAACATCCAGCATAACGCAAAAAACAAGAGTTTTACCTGAACAAAAACCAGAAACTCCACAAACGCATGATGTTCCTCCCGGAAGGGGTATTAATGAAAACCCTGTTACCATTCTCAAAGACATAACAAACCAGTCTACTTGTATCGGGGAGTACACAGAATTCGTGCAATATTTCAAAGACCGTTACAGCTCACTTGGCGACATGCTCAGGAAAAGAATGGGCGCAAGACCTATTGAGAGCATAAAGAAAAGAAACCTGGATACGAGAGAACCGCTTTCCATAATAGGTATGGTTCTGGATATGAGGACAAGCGCCAAGGGGCATAAACTGATAGAGGTAGAGGACACCACAGGAACAATACCTGTTTTAATCCATAAAGAAAAGGATAAAGAACTATTCGAGGCGGCAAAGAGGATTCTTCTTGATGAGGTTATAGGGGTAACTGGCACTCTTTCCTCGGATGGCAATATCATGTTTGCGAATAAGATTACGTTTCCCGACCTTCCAAATTCCCAGAAAAGCATGTTGCCTGGGAAAAAAACCGGAGGAAAGGCTGTATTCATATCAGATATACACGTAGGCAGCAAGACTTTTCTTGAGGATGCGTGGCTTAAGTTTGTGGACTGGCTCGGGGATGATATTAATTACCTTGTGATAGCTGGAGACGTGGTTGACGGGATAGGCGTGTTCCCTAACCAGGATAAGGAACTGGCAATTTCTGATATTTACGAACAGTACGAAAAGGCGGCAGAATACCTGAATGCAGTGCCAAAACACATAAAAATCATAATCTCCCCGGGAAACCATGACGCAGTGCGGCAGGCTGAACCCCAGCCGCGTTTTCCCGACAGGATAACAAAGATGTTCAAGAGCGACATTACATTTGTCGGGAACCCTGCGATGGTGGATATCGGGGTTAAGGTCTTGATTTATCACGGAAGGTCGATGGATGATATAATTGCAAGCATCCCTGGATTTTCTTATGGAGAGCCTTCAAAACCCATGGTTGAAATGCTGAAACTGCGCCATCTCTCACCCATATACGGAGGTCGTGTGTCGATTGCGCCTGAACAAAAAGACCATTTCGTGATTGACCAGATACCTGACATATTACACTGCGGGCATGTCCACACCGTAGGAGTTTCACGGTATAAGGACGTGCTTACAATTAACAGCGGCACATGGCAGAGCCAGACCGATTTCCAGAAACGGATGAATCTCCAGCCGGATCCTGCCAGGGCTACGGTTGTTGACCTTGCAAGCATGGAATACAGGATTATGGAGTTTGATTATGCTAAATAATACCTATATCCACATACCGGGCATCGGCGCTGCAACTGAGCGCATGATATGGAATTGCGGCATAAAAAGCTGGAAAGACCTCGTTAAAAACCACGATGCCATAAAAATGACGCGGCACAAGAAACGGCTGCTGCTGTCAGAGGTTGCAAATTCAATCGAGCAATTATCATGTTGCAATCACGTTTTTTTCGCGCGAAGGCTTGCGCCCTGCCACCACTGGAGAGCGTATCGGCAGTTTAAGGAAAAAACAGCTTACGTGGATATCGAAACCACTGGGCTGTCGCCTAACTATTCAAAAATAACAATAATCGGCATCTATAACGGAAATGAAACTAAAACGTATGTCAGAGGCATCAATATAGAAGATGCGACGGCAGAGCTTGCAAAGTATAAACAACTCGTAACTTTCAACGGCGCGCGGTTTGACCTTCCGTTTATAGAACATGAATTCCCCGGGTTTTTCAATCACCTGCATACAGACCTGATGTATCCCCTGAAAAAAATAGGCTTTAAGGGAGGGCTTAAAAATATCGAGTGCCAGCTTGGATTAAAAAGGAGTGAAGAAACCGCAGATATTCGCGGTCTTGATGCAGTGAGGTTATGGAACAGGTACGAGCGCGGGGATGATGAGGCGCTGGAAGTCCTGATTAAGTATAATAAAGAAGATGTTGAAAATCTTAAGACTGTAATCGAGATGACGTATCCTGTGATGATGGAAAAAGAGACGAAAGCGTCCCCCAATTCACCAAAGACCATACAAAAGCTTACCTCCAACCAACAGTAATACGATAGCAAACACCTGTTCAATGGTTCTTGAAGAGGCGCGCCTGAATATCACTCTTGAGCCTACCTGCGCGCCCATAAATACTGCAGCGCCTGTATACAATAGAAGCGTGAAATCCAGTGTTTTCTGTCCGAAACTCACGTAGCCGATAAACCCTGATAAGGACATGAACGTAATAATGAATGCCGAGGTTGGAATAGCTCTTTTCGTTTCAAACCCCAGGATTAAGAGAAGCGGGACTATGAAAGTGCCTCCTCCTATGCCCGCAATCGATGAAATAATCCCTATAAAAAATGCAGCGCATACCCCGAACACTATCTTTTCTTTCTCGTTTTTCCCCACCGAGAAGCCGATTTTGTTGAAGAAGAATATCCTCATGGCAGCGATGAAAAGCGCTATCGAAAGCAATAGGATTATGAACTTTGTATCTATCCTGTGGGCAAGATACGACCCTGTAAGCGCGCCCATGATGGACGTAAAAACCATTGGGAAGGCAATTCTTGTGTCCACAAGGCGCCGCTTTAAATAAGTCAGCGAGGCTGAGGATGTAGTAATCATATTCAACAGGAGCGCCATGGGAATTGCGGTAAGCAGGGGGATGCCGAGCCAGAAGAAAAGCGGAGTGTATATTATCGCCCCGCCAAGACCAAGGGTCGAAAAAAGCACTGCAACCATGAATGCGATGAATATAATTATCAATAACTCCATGGTACCCTTTAATACATGGCAGATAATAATGATATGGAACGCAATATTTAAGGTTAAGTAATCCTATTTAGTTCGTAAGGGTACAAATGAATAAGAAAACGAAGCTGTTGACTGGAGTTTCTATTGTTGTGATTTTACTGGTATATCTGGCATTTTCAACAGGATTGACATCAAACCAATACGAAGTAACCGAAGCGGTTGCTGCGCGGGAAAACCTGACCGGAAAGATAATTGTAATCAATGGCAGCATGGTTCCGGGAACAGACCAGTGGGACCCCCTGAATCGAACGCTCACTTTTAAATTAACTGACGGAAAAGCAACCATCGATGTTGTTTATACCGGCGACAAACCGAACCTTGCGGCTGAAGCCGTGGAAATACAGGCAGTGGTGACAGGAAAGTTTAACAGCGACGTGTTTGAAGCATTCAGGATGCTGACAAAATGCCCCTCCAAGTATGAGGGCGAGACGAAGGATATTGTCAAGTAAAGGCTGTTTTAGTACCTGCACAAAACAAAACCCCGATTAGTTTATTACCCCGAAAAATAACTGTTAATTGGATAGGTTTGAGGAACCAAAAAAAAGAAGTTTTGTGGATAGGATAGGATTTCAGGTTCCTCTACTTATAAATTAGAACCTGTACTTAAAGCCATTTTCCATGATTATACCCAAATTTATACCTATTTTAAAGAATAATCAGGTGGATATGACCCGAAAAGCAGTATGGCACTCATAAAAGTAATTACGGTGGGTTTATTCCCATTTCCCCTGTGGGAGAATAACTGATAGATAATATCGTCATAGCCTGATGCAAAAACAAAAATAGGGCTAAACATATATCTGATTCAAATCCCCGGAGAATCTTCAATGGACAAGATGACACCTGCCATGCGCCAGTACTATGAAGCAAAGGAAAAGCACAAGGATGCGCTCATATTCTTCAGGATGGGGGACTTCTACGAGTCATTCGGGGATGATGCGAAAATAATCGCAAAAGAACTTGATATTACCCTCACTTCAAGGGGCAGGGACAAAGACGGCGAAGACATGCCACTCGCAGGTATTCCCTATCATGCGGTGGATTCATACCTCCCGCGCCTAATCAAAAAAGGCTATAAAGTGGCAATATGTGAACAGCTCGAAGACCCAAAAACAGCGAAGGGTGTTGTTAAGCGCGGCGTCGTAAGAGTCATCACGCCAGGCACGGTTATCGATTCATCGCTTATCGCCGACCAGACCAACAATTACCTGATGGCGATTTCAGGAGACGGCTCAGAGTTCGGGGTTTCATTCATTGAGGTCAGTACAGGCGAATTCATCACAACGCAATTTAAAGATAATCATTCCTATGACAGGATAATAAGTGAAGCCGCACGCATTAAGCCTGCCGAGTGCATCGTTCCTCCCCGGTTTTTTGAAAATAAAAAGCTAACTGCGCGATTAAAAGACCTTGGCATAGTGCTTAATAAGTTCGATGAAGATGCTTTTGACCCTGAAACAGCAAGAGACCGGATGCTTGCGCATTTTGGGGTCATGACGCTTGAAGGCATGGGTCTTGAGAAGCCGGGTTTTGCCATAGCATCGGCGGGCGCTGCGCTTGAATATGCACTAAAAACCCAGATGCGGGATTTAAAACACATACAGGCGGTGAGGACGTATTTTGAGAGCGAGTTCATGGTGCTGGATTCAATCACTCTTCGGAATCTTGAGATAATACAGGGCGTCAGGGGGGAGACAACAGGTTCTCTTTTATCAGTCATTAACCACACAAAAACCCCAATGGGAGGAAGGCTGCTAAGGAGATGGCTTCTTTTGCCTTTAATATCGGTTAATAAAATAACAGGAAGGCTGGACGCCGTGGATGAGATTGTAAAAAAAACACTGCTTCGCTATGATTTGCGGCAGCAGTTCTCCATTATTCGCGACATCGAGCGCCTTATCGGGCGCAGCGTCTACGGCAACTCAAATGCCCGTGACCTTGTTGCCTTGAAGGTGTCTCTCACAGCAGTGCCTGAGATTGTAAAATCACTTAAAGAGAGCGATATTAAATCAGGGTTATTGTCAGGATTGATGGCGCAGCTTGGTGATCATACAGACATTGTCAGCCTGCTTGAGCGCGCTATCGTGGATGAACCGCCTGTTAGCGTTCGCGAGGGCGGGATGATAAAAGAAGGATACAACGAAAAGCTGGACGAGCTTAAGAAACTGTCCCTCCACGGCAAGGACTGGATAGCACAGATGCAGCAAAAGGAAAGGGAGCGCACTGGAATAAAATCCCTGAAAATCGGGTATAATTCCGTGTTTGGCTATTACATCGAGGTAACAAAGGCTAACCTTTCGCAGGTTCCAGAGGATTATATCAGAAAGCAGACCACTGCGAACGGGGAGCGATTCTACACGCCCGAACTTAAGGAAAAAGAAGTGATGATTCTTTCTGCTGATGAAAAAAGAATGGCGCTTGAATACGAGCTTTTCACCGGAATTAACTCATTTATCGCAGGTAAAGCAAAAGAGCTTCAGGCAACGGCTCAAGCCATCGGAGAACTTGATGTTATAGTAAACTTTGCAGAGGCAGCCGTAAATAACAGGTATGTAAGACCTGAGGTGAACGATAGCTGCAATATCCTCATCCGCGACGGCAGGCACCCTGTTGTTGAGTTTGCCATTCCCGGAGGTTTTGTCCCCAATGATACCGGCATGGACTGCCAGGAGAACCAGTTTTTGCTCATTACGGGTCCAAACATGGCAGGAAAGTCCACGTACATGAGGCAGACAGCGCTGATAGTGATAATGGCGCAGATTGGAAGTTTCGTGCCCGCTTCCTACGCATCAATCGGGCTTGTGGACAGGATATTCACGCGCGTGGGAGCTTTTGATGACCTTGCGAGCGGACAGAGCACGTTCATGATAGAGATGGTGGAGCTTGCGAATATCCTGAACAATGCCACCCCAAAAAGCCTTATCCTGCTTGATGAAATCGGAAGGGGCACAAGCACATACGACGGTTACAGCATCGCCAAAGCCGTGGTGGAGTTCATCCATAATAAAGACCGCGTGGGAGTGCGCTCGCTTTTTGCAACGCATTACCACCAGCTTACGGCGATTGAAGGAACCCTGAAGCGCGTGAAGAATTATCATATTGCTGTAAAAGAAGAAGGCAACGACCTTGTGTTCCTTCGTAAAATAATTCCGGGCGCGACTGATAAGAGCTACGGCATCCATGTGGCAAGGCTTGCTGGCGTGCCTCTTAAGGTGACGCAGAGGGCGAAGGAGATATTGAAAGATGTGGAGATGGGGAGCGCTATCAGGGGGAAGGAGAGCGCACGATATACGCAGCTTATGCTTTTTGAGCCGGAAGCACCAAAGGAATCGCCGCTAATCGAGGGGTTGAAAAAGCTCAATGTGGATGCAATGACGCCGATTGAGGCGCTGAATGCGCTGGCGGAGTTGAAGAAGAAGGCGGGCGGGGGATAATAGAACAGATAGTTCCATAATACGTTCTTCCTGCCAGTTTTATTACTCTATGGGCGCTCGTACCTGCTATACTTTGCGCCCTTCACGCCTCTGCGGTGATTCATTCAAAACTTGCCAATAAAAATACCCACGCAGGGATGAAAAATATTTCTTTATCATCTATTTTTTCCTGCTTAAACACATCCTTGGTAATAACAAAACCCTCCTTTATTTTAAATTCTTCCATAAACTTTAGCAGGCTTCTCGTATCCTTTTTTCTTATTTGTGCTTTATACTTAACCTCTACCGGAATTATTTTTTTATTAGCTTTTATTATAATATCAACTTCATGCTGCGGAGTTCGCCAGAAAGAAAATTTATCAAAATTATTCGCAATCGTGGATTCAGCCAGATGCCCAGCCACCTCGGTATTCAATATTTCAAAAGGATAATCAAGCAGCGCTACGACTATAGAACTGTGTGCGCAATACTGCTTCTTGCTCGCCCTTACCTGCTTGGCTACACTTGCCGTGAAATTATAACTGATTTTTATTAAAAATGCTTTTTCAAGTAAATCGATATAATGCGAAACAAGGTTTCTATTTATCTTCAAAATGCCTGCAAGATTTATTATCTCGAATAACTGTGCGTTGCTGTTTACCAGAAGCCTGAACAATTCATAGATTGTTTTTTCATTTTCCCCTGCGATTTTGGAAATGTCGCTAATTGCCTTTTCTACCACTGATTCTTTTATGTACTTCCTGATAAATTCCTCGTCTGTTATTTCAAGCAGTTCCGGGAAGGAACCTTTCATCAAATAACTTTCAAACAACTCGATGTACCTTTCTTTTTTTGTTGCAAATTTAAGGTCATATTCTCTCAGCAGGTTTCCCGATATTTTTTCCTTCATGCCAAAATATCTTGCAAACTCTTTGAACGTGAGTATTGGTAAATAAAAAGTAACAATTCTTCCCGCAAGTGTTTCTTTATACTTTTTTATCTCCAGGCTTGCAGAACCTGAAATAAAAATTTTTAGATTTTCTTCAATATCGTAATATGTTTTTAATAGATCTGCCCAGTTAGGCAATTTCTGTATTTCATCCAGAAACAAATACCTTCTTTTATTTTTATCCGAAAATTCCAAAAAATAATTTATCAGATCTTCAGCTATTTCATATTTCTGGAAATCAATGTCGTCAAAAGATACGTAACAGATGTTATTTTTGGGTGCATCCAATTTATGCATAATTTGTTTCATCAATACGGTCTTCCCCACTCTTCGCAAGCCCAGCACTGCGATTATCTGCTTATATTCCACATATTTCAACAGATCTTTAACCAGGTCTCTTTCAAATCCGGGCAATTCTATTTTCTCTTCACCCCACCACGGATTCTGTTTGATTAATAATCGTTTATGCCTTTCTTCCATAAACTTATTAGTAGATACTATCACATATTTATAAATTGTGCATAAAATCTATGCACAAAATTAACTTTTATGCATAAATCACTGTTCACAAAAGCCAGCAGAAAAATTCAGCCCTTCTTCACGTCCTTCGGCGGAATGAGCGACCGCGCCACATTATAGACAAAAATATAGATAGCCAGAAGCGAAATTGCTCCGAACACAATAGTCCCGAGCCTGTAATCGCTGCTTTCATACCTGTACGGCATGGTGAAAGCAAGCCCCACAATGCCAATGTTCTGAAGCCAGAACTGTATTTCAGCAAGGCGGGGGCTGTATAAGTCCGTACCTGCAAACACAGGCAGCAGGTGATAGCCCACGCCGAATATCATCATGGATACAAAACCTATCAGCAATACGTGGGCATGCGCTGGTGTAAGCGGTAATGATTTAATTACCATAATTAACCCAAGAGTGCTTCCTATCACTAAGTAAATCAGGCTCGCCCATGCAAATTTCAGAGGTATTTCCATCTTATCCCTTCTTTGTTTTATGCCATCCCGGCAGCCGAATTTAGCTCGTCGAGCAACTGTTTGATATCCACCCTGTGCATCCTGCAAAAAAACTCCAGTGTCTCGGAAGGCAGCCTGTCCACATATTTTGGCATGCCGTGCCTGATAAACACATCCCGTGCCGCCGGGTATTTCGTTATTACCTC
>JAHFCV010000046.1 GCA_023249275.1 Candidatus Methanoperedens sp. | reverse complement strand
TCATTCGTGAGCGCAGTTCTTTGACATGCTCCACCAATGGCAGCTCTTCGTCGCCGGGTACGCTGTTCATCGCATTTACTGATTCTTTATTATTTATAAACATGCGTAAAGAAAGCTCTAAATTAGATTTGTCTTTGAGACCTGGTCTACCAGACAACTCTGCAAATCCGGACATATAACTGAATCGACTTTCTCTTTTTAGGATTATTTTCACCTTGCTCACTAGAAGTTTATATTCTACAATGTTATATCTGGTCTTATGAAAGCAAAAAAGGGATAGTTTTATAACGTGATATATGACAATAAATAATCAAAAGGAAACCTAAATGAATCTTATAGAATTTTTTGAAAAAGAAGAAGCTATTAATAAAGAAGTAAGATGCAACAACTCAAATAATTCTGAAATTATTAAGTTAATAATTAATAAAAATAATAATAAAATAATAAATATTATGGATAATAATAAATTTATCACAAATAAGTTTATTTCAGATTTACTTAATTTAGCAAAAATTGAAGATATTGAAGCAGGTATAGTTAAATATTTTCTAAAAAAGAATCAAATTCAAGATATTAAAAATAAATTTATTAAAGATATAATTAATAAAGACCCTGACGATAAGATTTTCAAATTCTTACAGAGAATAAATTTTTCCATTTGCTTATCAGACATAGAAAAAATATTCGAGCTACTAATTCCTCCAGATGATAAGAGAATAAATGGGGCAGTATATACTCCCCTTTTTATTGTTGATTATATCGTTGAAAATACAATAGATAAAGAAGGAACTGTTTGTGACTGTTCATGTGGATCAGGTGCTTTCCTGTTAGGTGCTTTAAGAAGATTTAAGGTGATTACAAATAAAAATATTATTGAAATAATTGAAAATAATCTTTTTGGTGCAGATATTCTTGATTACGCTGTAAGAAGAACAAAAATAATGTTAAGTTTGATAACAATTTATTACAGAGAGGATACAGAAACTATAAATTTTAATTTAAAAGTTACTGATAGTCTTGAAACTGACTGGATTAATTTATTTCCTGAAATATTTAATGAAAAACAAGGATTTGATTTTGTGGTTGGGAATCCTCCTTATGTTAGAATACAGGATTTAGGAGTAGGTTTAAGAGAAAAATTATCAAATAAATGGAAATCTATCGGATCGGGAAATTTCAATCTTTATTTCGCTTTTTTTGAGCTAGGGATAAATATTCTAAATAAAAATGGAAAGCTCGGCTACATTACACCAAATAATTATTTTACATCATTGGCTGGTATTGAACTAAGGAATTATTTGAGTATAAACAAGCAAATAACCAGAATTTTAAATTTCAATCATCTGAAATTATTTGAAAATGCTTCTACTTATACATGTATTACTCTTATGAAAAAGGATTATTCAAAAGATTATTTTGAATATTATTATATTGAAGATGAGAGAGAATTTTCAGATATGAATAATTTAAAATTTAGTTCATATTATTATAAATGGCTGAATGATAAAAAATGGAGATTGATGACCGAAAAAGATTATAGTAATATTAAAATAATAGAATCTATCGGAATCCCATTAGATAAATTGTGCCCTGTTAAGGTTGGAATAGCTACACTAAAAGATGTGATTTATTTTGTTAGAGATTTTAATAAAGATTATTGTATAGCTGAATTTAAAGCAAAAGAATTTTTAATTGAAAAAAATATAACCAGAAAATTGATCAAGATTTCATCTATTAAAAATCAAGATGAGATTTATTCTGATAAGAGACGAATTATTTTTCCTTATTTCAAAAAAAATGGAAAATATGAAATTATGCCTGAAGATTATTTAAAACAAAATTTCCCTAAAACATATGAATACTTACTAACCACAAAACATGAATTAGAAAAAAGGGATAAAGGTAAGAAGTCATATCCTACATGGTACGCATGGGGTAGAACCCAAGCTATGAATTATAATGGTAAAAGGTTGTATACTAGAACATTTTCTGATAAACCTGACTTTATGTTAGATGAGCAGGAAGATAGTCTCTTCTGTAATGGATATGCTCTTTTTTGTAAAAAAAATATAAAAGCAATTCAGAAAATATTAAATTCTAAGCTAATGGATTATTATGCTAAAAAAACGAGTTATGAAATTGAAGGAAACTATCAATGCTATCAAAAGAACTTTATTGAAAAATTCAATATTCCATCTTTTTCAGAATCCGATTGGGAATATTTAGAAAAAGAAGAAGATAAAGATAAAATAGAATTATGGCTCTTTAATAAGTATGGTCTGAGTTTTTAACCTTCATGGCAAATCGGTTACTTACTCCCGATTATCTTAAAGAGTTCAAATTTCCATGTCGTTCTTTATAAATTTTTAGTATATCTGAAATAAAATCATTTATTGTCAAACCTTCTAAACTTATATTTCCTGCATCATTCTTTGTAATCAATCCCTCTTTTATCAGATCTTTAACATCATTAATAATTTCAGGTATTTCTGGCGTAAAGTCTATGATCAATAGACAAACTCTTTCATATTTATATTCATTACTTTCTTCATGAACTCCTCGTTCATTTAGTGCTTGAAAAGATTTAATATATTTAACTAAAGGTAGTTTTTCTCTAAATTTTATTTTGCGATTGCCTCTTTTATCAGGGTCATAGGCTTTTAAGGGTACTAAGTAAACTTCTCCCATAACCAATTTGGGGCATCTCACATGCAGATTTAAAGCCTCAGCGAATGTTCTTTCATATAGAGTATCAAAATTCTTAGCAATACTGCTTAGTTGACTTCTTACGTTTATTGATAATGATTTATTAGTTAATTCTTTTCCAATTTTATCTGTCTTACCAATTAATGGACCATTTTTTAGCTCTTCAGGTTTAGGAGAATATGGCAAAATTGTAATGTCCTGATTCTTTTCTTTCAAGAAACCCATCAATTTTATTTCAGGTTTCGTTCTATTTAAACGAGGAAATATTTTTGATGGATTTATCCCTTGTGCAATAAGTTCTTCTTTTATATATTCATGAATTGGCATAATTAATTTTGATGCTCTTATTGCTGATAATGTACCTTCTGTACCTTTTTTTGATGCCTCTTCATATAGAATCTTAATTTCCTTCAATTTTTCCAATAATAAATCGTCTTTTAATCCCATGTTTTTATCTCCTTAATTTTTTTCAAAATTTCTTTCCCTTTTTTCGATGTCTGATAATAACGACCCATTTTTTCTTCAGGAGTTATGCATTCCACCAATCCTTTTTTTTCTAATGCTAAAATCGCCCTGCTGGTGGTTGATCTATGCGTATTTATTATCTGAGACAGTTCAGTAGGTGTATGAGGTTCCAGCAGATTTTTTAAAACTTTACTTCTTACTTTCCCTCTTGAAACGAAACTGATCAAATTATACACGTAGCAAATTCGTAGCAATGATTCATAATGATTGGTAGCAAATTCGTAGCATTTTTAGAAATTATTATTAAAAACCGCTTGGATATTTATTAGAAAAATTCTATATGCCAGCGGTAAATAAGTGTTTAATGAAAGTAAGCGAACTGAACGAAAGGGCATTGATAGCACATATCGCAAAACTACTCGCAAAACCGGGAAATAATGTCATTGCCGGGGCTGGCGAGGATGACTGCGCAGTGCTGGATATCGGAGGAGAGGATTATCTTCTCGTTACCACCGACATGCTTCACCGGAAAATGGATTTCCCGCTCCAGATGAGCGGCTGGCAAATCGGATGGATGTCGGTTGCGGTAAACCTGAGCGACCTTGCTTCCAAAGGCGCAAAGCCTCTTGGCGTTCTAATGGCTATGGGTATCCCGCCTGATGCCGAACTTGGTTTTATCGAGGAAATCATCAAGGGTATGGATGATTGCGCCGGAAAATTCGGGACGCAGATAATAGGAGGGGATACGGATTCGCAGGATGAGCTGACAATGGCAGGAACTGCGCTTGGGCTTGTAAAAAAAGAGCATCTCATACGCAGGAGCGGGGCAAAGAAAGGAGACCTCGTGTGTGTAACAGGGCATCTCGGAACGGCAGGTGCAGCATTAATTGCTTTGAGTAAAAAAATCCCTGCCAGCGAGGATATATTGAAGGCGCTGCTCGAACCTGCGCCCAGAATAAAAGAAGGCATGGCGCTTGCAGAGAGCAGCGCAGTATCGTCTATGATGGACATAAGCGATGGGCTTGCGCTCTCGCTTCATGATATGAGCAAAGCAAGCGGCGTGGGTTTTAAAATATACGAAAACAGGCTGCCCGTTCTGTCAGGCGTAAGAAGGCTATTGAAAGGCGAGGAACTGCTGGAGGCTGTTGTTTTTACAGGCGGGGATTTTGAGCTGTTGTTTACGGTGGCGCCGGATAAAATCGAAAACGCGAAAAAAGCCTGTCCTCTTACCGTTATCGGGGAAGTTATCGGCGAAGGGGTATTAATCGAAAAGGCTGCTGGCGGGGTGGAGGAACTGAAAGCGCGGGGGTATGAGCATTTCGGCAGGGATTGAGTCAACGACCTCGGATTGAAATCCGAAAGGCATCTATGTAAATGCTCAAGGATTTTGTATATCGTAAACCTGCTCCAATCTTATTTGCCCCATTAAGGCGCATGGTTACCTGTTAAGGAAAGGACTGTAAAAGGATTTATGTTTTTTTCTCAGGATCTATCCATTCAGATAGCGGAATCTGTGTATCAGATTTAGCAATATTGATCCTTTTTTTCCGAATTATTCTCTCTGGTTTATCTTCACCCAATATTTTCTTTAAAGCTCTTCTGACAGCAATTTTAACATTTGCGTTTTTATCATTTAAGATATTAATTAGGGGATCTGCAGCCCTTGGATCTTTCATTTCTCCGAGAGAAATGGCTGCATTTTCCCTTACATAACAATCTTCATCTTTCAGGGCTTCAATGAGAGGATTAACCGCTCTCAAATCCATTATTTTTTCAAAAGATTTAGCGGCTTTCATTCTTACATATCTATCTTTATCTTTCAAAGCAAATATCAATGATTCTACCGCTTTCTTATCTCCTAACTTCCCAAGAGCTTCTGACACTTCAGCCCGAACAGAGTTGTTTTCATCTTTCAGAGCCTCTATTAAGGGATCAAATGCCCTTCTATCTCCTATCTTTCCAAGAGCCCCTGCTGCTTCTGCACGAACAGAGCCATTTTTATCAATCAAAGCCTTCAATAGGGGGTCAACAGCCCTTTTATCCTTTATATCTCCCAAAGCCCTTGCTGCCATCCCTCGCACATCAGGGCTGTTATCTTCCATCAGGGTATGGATTAAGGGTTCTGCTGCTTTTTCATCTCCTATTAATCCAAGATGTCCTGCGGCTTGCATTCTATTACCACTATCTTTATCATTTAATGCCTGAATGAATGGCTCCAACACTTTTATGCCACCAATTGATGTTAGAGTTGACATAACCCTGCTTCGAACTCCCGCATCTTCATCTTTTAAAGCATGGATCAGGGGGTCAATAGCTCGTGGATCTTTAATCATCTTCAGAGTCACTGCCGCTGTTCGCCTGACTTTTTCATCTTTATCTTTCAAAGCCCGGATCAATGGTTCAACCGCCCGTCTATCTATATCCTCAATCCCACCAAACCGCCTTTCCTCAATTTGATAAATGGCGACAATCGAAGTTTTTCTCACGAAAGGATTTTCATCATTCATTGCATATATGAGCGGTTCAATTGCATTCCGGTCTGTTATGTGTTCAAGGGCATCCGCTGCTATCCTTCGTATTACCGAATCTTCATCCTTTAAAGACTTGATCAAAGGGTCGATTACCCTGGCATCCCTTATCCTTTCAAGAAGTTGTACGGCGACCAACCGAACCTCTCTTTTTTCATTATTTAGATCTTGATCAAGAGAATCAACCGTTCTGCTGTCATCGATAAATCCGAGAGATTTCTTTTTTTCGATTATCTTCCTGATTTTTTCATCTTCCGGTAGCCAGCAGTTCCAGCCATCAATGGAATATTTTAGTTGTTTTTCAAGGTTCCAATCTTTTGGTTTTTCAGATTTTTGAAACCAAGGGGCACCTTTGGCCAGCCATTCTTTTCTGTATTCGGGAGTATCATCTAGGCCTTCTTCCGAACCACAGCACTCACATATGACATGTGAATAACCGGGGCTCATAATAGAAAGACCAAATGGTCCAAAACCACATAACGGACAATAATAATATGCTTCGTTCAATTCTGGAAACATTATGATCCTCAGAAGAATATGACCGTGGGATCGAATCTTATTCTTTTTTATGTTATTCCACTAATATAATATCTAAAACTATTTAATCTAATGCTAAATTTCATTATTTGCGCCTTGTCTTTCAGCTTGAAAAAAGGTTTTCCTATATTCTATTGCCTTCCGGGAGCATGAATTTCCCATCGCCTTCATTTCACAAACCCAGTACTTGAAGGATACAGGGCTTGATAGCGTTTTTCGCCTATAAAGATTTCTCACCAGCAGCGAAGTTCTGCGAGAAACCTAAGCCAGCCTTATCGTTTCAAGATTCATCGGAGCCCGCGTTTCCATCTTCAACTTCCGGTATATCGAGCTTGCCAGGTCCATGCAGTTCTTCTCGTCACCGTGCTGGGTTATTACATGTTCAGGGCGCGGTCTCACTCTTCTGATATACTCCATAAGCTGCATCCTGTCAGAGTGACCTGAGAATCCATCAACAGTCTCTATATGCATATTGATTTTGACGGTTTCGGTCTTTCCCCCGCCTGCGTGCATCGGTATTTCTTTCCAGCCTTTCTGGATGCGCCTTCCCAGGGTGCCTTCAGCCTGGTAGCCTACGAAAACCAGCGTATTCTTTTCTTCAGGTCCGAATGCTTTTAAGTATTCCATGACCGGACCGCCGTTCATCATGCCTGAGGTTGCAAGAACAATACACGGCTCACGGTCATCTATGATTTTCTGGCGTTTCTCCTTTGAGTCCACCTGGACAAAGCATTTCGCAAGGAACGGGTTCATTCCTTTATGGAAAATCTGGTTACGGAGTTCACTGTTCAGGTATTCGGGATGCGTAGTATGGATTGCAGTGGCTTCAGATATCATCCCGTCAAGATAAACAGGAACATCTCCGATTAATCCCCTGCGTATGGCTTCCTCCAATACGATCATAACTTCCTGGCTTCTTCCCACGGCAAAAGTCGGGATCAGGAGATTTCCTCCGCCATCCAGTGTCTCTTTTGCAATCTGCTGCAAATGCCGTTCAGCGTCTTTTCTTGCAGGCTGGAAATCCCGCGACCCGCCGTATGTAGCTTCCATCACAACTGTTTCTACGCGCGGGAAATCAGTAGTTGCAGGATCGAACAGCCGCGTCTTTTCATACTTCATATCCCCGGTAAAGGCAATATTGTACAGGCCGTCCCCGACATGGAAATGAGCGATAGAAGAGCCGAGTATATGCCCTGCATTATGGAGCGTCAATTTCATGTCAGGACCGATATCTGTGACATCGCCATAGTTCAGTGTTATGGTGTGTTTCAAGACCTCGCGAATCATGGCTGACTCATAGGGGATTTTCCTCCCCTCACGAGCGGCAACATCAAGATAATCCAATTGTAGTAATGCCATCAGGTCACGCGTGGGCGGCGTGCAATAGACAGGTCCTTCGAATCCATATTTGTACAGCAAAGGCACAAGCCCTATGTGGTCAAGGTGCGCATGCGTAAGTACAACCGCGTCTATCTGGCTTATCGGGTGCACTTCAGGCACGTAAAGATACGGCGTCCCGTTATCTTCCCCGCCTACATTCACCCCGCAGTCAATCAATATCCTGGTTTCAGGGGTCGAGAGTAAAAAGCAACTGCGTCCCACTTCACGGCATGCGCCGAGGGTTGTAAGTCTTACCCATTTATCCTTGGAAGAAACGCCGCGGTGTATCTTTCTTCCTATTGTTTTAAGAAGAGCCTTTCGCTCTTCTTTATTGGTGCGCATGAACTGGCGTATATTGTTCACAGTTGTTGATTTCATTGGAGGTGTGCGGACAACTTTTGCCGTCCACCCGATTTCTTTTGTGATTTCACGCAGTGTCTCGCCGTGCCTGCCTATGACAAGCCCGGGTTTCTCTGCTTCTATTATGACCTCGCCTGTATCCACGTCAAAATAATGGTTCGAAATTCCCGATTCGGAGGGGACAATTTTTGAAATTGCAGTAATTGCTTCCTCTGGCTGTGCCAGTACTTTCTGGTCAGGTCTGACCACAAGGCGTTTTCTCAACTCCTTGGCAAGATTTTTTATAATATCGCCGTTGTCTGCGAATTTCCTCGGTTCTTCGGTATAAATAACGAGTTCGGGTCCCTCAAAATCCACATCAGTAATAGTAATGTCTTTGGGGAGTTGCGCTCTTATTTTTTGTTTTAAATCATTTAATACATCTTCAACTGTCATCGTTGTTTTCCTTCTAAAATACTAAAAAAATAAAAATAAATATTTAAGTAAATGTATCGCGTAGTTTCTTGATTTCGGCTTCATCTACCTGAATGTACCCTTCAGGTATGATTTTTACTACATTGATACCATCGCCGGATGCAGAATCTCTCTTCATGGCATTATGCAGGGCGCGTACTGCAAGCTCTACACCCTCATCAACAGGCATGTTCTCAACATATCTGTCTTCAAGCACACCATATGCCATGGGTGAACCTGACCCTGTTGCAACTGCCTTTTTCTCTTCGATTATTCCGCCGACTGCATCGAGTGAATAGACACCTGGCCCGTTTTTGTCAACCCCTCCCACGAGAAGCTGGACAAAGTACGGATAATACCTGTTGCCGCTTAAAATATTCGCAAGCAGGCTTACTATTCCCTTTACCGTCATGGGTTCTTCCCTGCGCATCTTGAAGAGTTTTGCCTCCACCTGCATCCATTTTACAAGTCTCTGCGCATCGCCGACGGAGCCGGCTGTGGTCATTGCTATCAAATCGTCTATCTGGTAGACTTTTTTTGCGTCTTTACTTGCAATAAAGTGCCCCATGGTTGCCCGTCTCTCTGTAGCTAAAACTACGCCCTTATCGCAAACTAACCCGATTGTAGTGGTTCCTTTGTATTCCGTATTATCCATTTTAAATACCTCTCAATACCTCATCACAAAAAATGAGAAAATCAGCACGCATAATATTTGCTTATGGGTATTTAAAGGTTTTTGCTTTTGAAAATAAATAAATATATTTTAATTAAATTGATTTACATAACAATCTTTAAACGATTATGCTCAGATACTGGATACATAAAACCGGAGGCTCTCATGTCCAAATATCTCGTATTCATAACAGTTATCGGAAAAGACAGAAAAGGAATAATCGCAAGAATCTCAAACGAAGTTTACAACCACAATATCAATATCGAAGACCTGAACCAGAAAGTCATGGAAGGCTATTTTGTGATGACAATGCTTGTGGATATGTCAGATTCCAGGATGACTATACCCGAATTAAAAAAAGAACTATCCGAAATAGAGAAGGAAATGGGTCTCTCCATACAGGTGCAGCATGAGGACATCTTCAAAGCGATGCACCGGGTGTAAGTCATGGAATACTCCATCGAAGAGGTCATGGAAACCGTAAAAATGACTCTTTACCATAATTTTGATATAAGGACAGTGACGCTCGGGATCAACCTGAAAGACTGCATACATTCCGATATCAAGGTATTCAAATCAAACGTATACGACCGCGTTGCTGGTTATGGGAAAAAACTTGTTTCAGAAGCTGAAAAACTCGAAGAGAAATATGGCATCCCCATAACCAATAAAAGGATATCAGTAACCCCTGTTTCATTGATTGTGGAGGCATGCGCCGAAGAAGATGCGCCGCTCCAGATTGCAAAAACGCTCGATAGAGCCGCTAAGGACGCAGGTATTGACTTTATCGGCGGCTACGGCGCGCTTGTCCAGAAAGGCATGACCCGTGCTGACGCAAAGCTCATCGACTCGCTTCCCGAAGTGCTCGCAAACACTGAAAGAGTGTGCGCCTTTCTTAATGTCGCCTCTACAGTGTCTGGTATGAACATGGACGCCGTGATAAGGCTTGGCAATACCATCAAGGACATCGCAAACCGGACAAAAAACGGCATCGGATGCACGAAATTTGCGGTATTTGCAAACGCGCCCGAGGATAATCCTTTCATGGCAGGCGCTTTTCACGGCGTGGGGGAACCGGATTTTTCGCTCAACATCGGCATAAGCGGTCCAGGCGTGGTGAGAAGCGTGGTGGAGAAGAACAGGGAGTGCGACCTGACAGCGCTCTCCGAGGTCATCAAACGCACAACATTCAAGATAACAAGAGCCGGAGAGCTTATTGGCAGGGAGCTTGCTTCCAATATGAACGTGCCCTTCGGGATAGTGGACATCTCACTGGCTTCAACCACGAAAGTCGGGGATTCGGTGGCAGGGATAGTGGAACTCATGGGCGTTGAGAAAATGGGCGCGCCTGGGAGCACAGCCGCGCTTGCGCTGCTTATCGACGCGGTGAAGAAGGGCGGCGCCATGGCTTCAGGGAATGTTGGAGGATTGAGCGGCACTTTCATCCCGGTAAGCGAGGATTCAGGCATGAACTCCGCAGTGAAGGCAGGCGCGCTTTCGATAGAGAAACTTGAAGCCCTGACCGCAGTATGCTCTGTGGGGCTTGATATGATAGCCATTCCGGGCGATACACCAGCAGAGACCATTTCTGCTATAATTGCGGATGAGCTTTCGATAGGCGTGGTGAACAGCAAGACCACAGGCGTGCGGCTTATTCCTGTGCCGGGGAAATATGCAGGGGATTACGTGAATTTCGGGGGGCTGCTTGGCGAGACATACGTGATGAACGTGAGCACATTCAGTTCCCGTGATTTCATACTGCGCGGCGGGAGGATGCCAAGCCCGATTACGAGCATGAGGAATTAGCTATACGTCCAGTTAATATTATTAACTCATCAATACAATAATAGTAATTGAATGTTTAAGCTTCGAATAAGTAAATCTGTTATTATCTATATTTCTATTTTTACATTTCTCGTTTTAACATACGGCATGGTTTTCCAGTACCTGATGCGCACATACGAAAACAGGAATTACGATTTCATAACGGCAATTTACTGGGTTATAGTGAGCATGACAACTGTGGGGTATGGCGATATTTATTTCAATTCCTCCATGGGGCACCTGTTTAGTATCGTTGTTGCGCTTTCAGGTGTAATGATGATATTCGCCCTGCTTTTCCCTCTGGTCGTCACCCCATGGCTTGAGCAGACAATCAAAAAAGAGCTGCCAGCGAAAGCGCCGGCTGCTTTGAAAGACCATATCATCATATGCGGCTACAACCAGCTCGTTGAAACACTCATCGCGGAACTTGATGAGTACAGGATTCCTTTCATGGTCATAGATGAAAATGAAAAGAACATCGCCCAATTAATCTCAAGGAAAATAATATGCGTTCATGGCGATGCAGCAGACGAAAACGTGTTGTCAAACTCCAATCTCCTGTCTGCGAAGATGCTGATAGCAAACCAGAGCGATGAAAAAAATGCCAGCGTAATCCTGACAGCCAAGGAGTTAAACAATATCATAGTAATATCTCTTGTTGAAAATATAACAAGGTCTCCTTACCTGAAATATGCAGGAGCGGATCAGGTAATTTCCCCTAAAACATTATTTGGGACATACATCGGAAGAAAAGCCATCGACCCGCTTACAGATCATCTTGCCGGAGCCACGAAGTTCTTTGAGGACCTGAGTATAGTGGAACTTCCCATTTATCCCAGAAGCTCGCTCATCGGGAAAAAACTGAAAGAGACGCGGATACGTGTACAGACAGGTGCAAATATAGTGGGTTTGTGGACTGGAGGCAGATTATCATTGAATCCGCTGCCCGATGACCAGATAAAAGAAAATTCCATACTTCTTGCAGTGGGCACTGAGAAACAGCTTGAATCGCTAAAAAAGATGACGCGGTGATGAGGTTATGAAAAAACATTTTATTCTTATCGGGTATGGTGATGTTGGCATTAGCATAGCCAGGGTTTTGGAAAACGCACTTGTGAGCTTTGTTGTTGTTGATAAAAACGAGGCAAAATTCAAAGATAAAAACTTTAAATACGTGGTCGGTGATGCAACAGATGAAGAAGTCCTGAAGCGCGCTGACCTTAAGAACGCAACATCGGTTATCATTGTCCTGAACAACGATACGGATATTATTTTCACTTCTCTCATTGCAAGGACCATAAACCCGCACTGCATAATTATTGCAAGGGCGAATGCAACAAAGTCCATTGACAAGATTTACAGGGCGGGTGCGGATTACGTGGCTTCTCTTTCCATTGTGGCAGCGCAGATGCTTGCACGCATTATCCTGGGGCATGAGATAGAAGAGACTATAATGATGTTTGAAGGGCTGGAAATAGAACGATACCACGTTACAGGCGATTCGCCTCTTAAAGGCGAGAAAATCGCTGACGCCTGCATCCGTTCCAGGATTGGATGCACCATTATCGGGATTGAAGAGGAGGGAAAGACTACTACTGATATTAATCCTTCTATTGTGATAAAGGAGGGAATGACATTGGCTGTTATCGGGAACAGCGACCAGATTTCAAAATTCAAGGAAGAATATACGAAGTCTTAAAGGGATTGATGAAAAGAGTTAAAAAAATTAATACCGCATCATCTGCGGGCTTTTCGGCAGCTGCTTCACCTTCGAGGCTGCTTCCCAGTCCGCTTCATAGATGTGCATCGAGTTACAGAAATCAACCACTTTAATAAGTTTCAGGTTATTTGGTTCAAACACTTCCCGTTTTATCATCGTGAGCAAGCCAACCATATTGCTGTTCCACGCCGCAAAAAGGTCGCGTGAGCGCCACATGCAGTGCATCTCGGCATTACCTTCGCCGAGAACGCGAACCCACAGCCTCTGCAAACAGGGCTGGTCTTCTTTCACGAAAAGGTCGCGCTCGGGTATCCATGTGATAGCCTGCCGCCTGCGCGAAACGCCCTGCGGCAGCAATTCTTTTATCGCTTTTAGCTGGTCGACGTCCTTCCCGCGCGAGGGATAGTTTATGAGCCTGTCCATGTAATTATATTCAAACCCCTGTTTTTTCCAGTCATAATCACGTTCCCACTGCTTCAAATACTCCTTTACATGCAATTCTTTTGTGGGGAACTGGGGGTGCAGCATCGGCTCTGTGTAAGGCTCGCGTATTTCGATGACAGAACATATATCCTTTGACATAGGACCGTATTCTGTCTTTATTTCCATACCGTGTTTCATTACAAAATTAACAGCCTGCGCCCATGCATCCGCAATACCGACAGCT
>JAHFCV010000045.1 GCA_023249275.1 Candidatus Methanoperedens sp. | reverse complement strand
GAGAGAGAACAGGCTGCCTGTCAGGATGAGCTCTAACGGCATACTCATACCCAGGTTTATAGGCTTTTTTAATGAGACAGACAGCGTTCAGATAAGCATAGACGGCGATGAGATAGTCCATGATTTCATACGGGGCAAGGGTGTATACAGCAAGGCTGTCCGTGCACTCCGAATGCTGGATGATGCTGGCGTGCCGCATTCCATAGCGTTCACAGCATGTAAGGAGAACGTTCACTGTATAAACAGCGTTCTGGACCTCTGCAGGGAGACCAATGTATCTCACTTCAACATCTCGAAGCTACAGCCAGACAACGTAACGAGCCTTACGCCAATATCATTCGCTGAGTGGAAGCGGCTGAAGTTGCGTGCAAGAAGCGATGCTCCGGATGTAACGATACCCGCTGTGTGCAGAGAGACGGGCTGCATAGGCGGTGTACTTGGCTTATCCGTGCTGCCTGATGGCACATACTGGGACTGCGCCCTGAGCCAGAGGGTAGTCGGCAGGTATCCGTCGCCCATTCGAGACGTACTTTACTGGGATCATATAGAAGCGGGTACGACACGCGACCCGTTCAAGACCTGCCTGCGAGGTGAGGCATGCGCGCGGTGTTCATAAATACAGGCTACGCCTGCAGCCTCAACTGCCTGACATGCCCTGTGAGCATAGGTATGCGTAGAGAGCATGTCCAGCCGCAGTTGCAGACGCTGCTCTCATACATCGGCGAGTGCAGGAATGACCAGATATACCTCGCGGGCGGAGACCCTGTGCTGCGGGCAGACCTGCCGCAGATAATAGAGGCAGCGTCCGGGAATGGCAACTGGGTTTCGCTTTACACGTCAGGGGTGCGCCTGATGGACAGGCAGTTCCTTCTGACTCTTACAGGTGCGGGTCTGAGGCACATGTCGGTCCCGCTGTTCAGTCATATCCCAGGTATCCATGATACAATCACTCAAACAAAGACCAGCTTTGCTAGGACATCCGAAGGACTCAGGAATATATTCTATCTCAGGAAGAATGTCTGTGAGGTCGATGTTGAGGTATCGGTCACTATCACATCCCTGAATTATGCAGCGCTTCCGCAAACGGTCGCACACATAGCAGCGGAGTTCATGCCGCGGAAAGTGATAATTGTGCAGCCTGAGGTGCATGGCAAGCTCAGGGTAAATATAAGGGATGATATGCAGCCGCTGCTGCAGGCTATCGAGGTCTGCCATCGCTTCGGGCAGGATGTGTCTTTGAAGGGAGCGCCGCTGTGCTGGATGGATCGTGCTCATATTGATGCGCTGGCACAGATGCCGTATAGCCCATCAATTGTTACCGAGGTCGTAAAGTATGGCATATCGTCAGAGAGGATGGTATTTCCAATGACGCTGCGCAGCGGACCGTGTTCGGATTGCGTCATGACCGACTTCTGCTCTATTTCATGCTCGTGTAGAGAGCATGGCCATCTTTCGCCAATACTATGTCAGGAGGCGGCAGATTGAGTCACCACTGGGGGAACTGGGGCAATAATGTGCCGGTAGCTGGCGTAAAGGCAGACAGCGTGGTGTGCGTGTCGAAACAGGTCACGTTTGACGGCTCTGACAGCTACGACCCGGATGGAGTAATCACTGAATGGCGATGGGACCCGGGAGACGGGACAGGGTATCTCTACGGCAAGGTAGTCACCCATACCTACGCTAATGGAGGAAACTATACTGTCACATTAAGGGTGACAGATAACAACGGCGCAACGGCAACAGCTACTGCTGCTGTGTCGGTTAAGGATGGATGGGTGTTTGGGAAGGCTCATTTTCCTGATTCGGATGAGGCCCCGCTCAACGGCTTGAAGATAACCGTGACAATGTACTATAAGGATTCAAGCGGGAATGTAAAGTACTTCTATACATACCCATCCGTGTACTCCAACTCTTCTGGTTACTACGAGATTGATGTAAGCAGCAACCCTTTCTCTATATTCAGCTTTGATTATTGGGAGTATATCTGGTACGGCGGGTGGAACAGAATCGCCATAACAGCCGAAGCCTGCAATGGTCAACAGGTATGTTTGTCGAATCTGGTTCATAATGTTTGTACTTATGCAAAGATCGCAATGCACCCGCATCATACTCACAAGCTGATATTCAAAGACTCAGCTACAGGGAATTACCTCTCTGGTGTCACTGCCACATGTTATGATGGTTACGGGAGTCTTTCCACAAAAGAGTCTGGTGGCGGGAATTCAGTCCAGTGGAACGATGCACATCCTTTGTTAATTATGCACGTGCTCACCAAGAATGGGTACAGGATAAGGACGCCCATCATCGACCATAGGGGCATCAATGTACGCAATGAATGCTACAAAGAGACTGAAGTGCTGATGGACAAACTCGTGACCATCGCCGTGATCAGTTTCGACAAGTCTCGGTATTACCCTGAAGAAGTGATGGAAATATCGTATGACTCGATATTTGTCCCTGACTGCAAGATTAAGCTGTATGATGCAGGGCACAACCTGGTCATGCTTGATCTGCGTAATGGCTATACTAATTCACCGCCAACGGTGAGTTATTCCTTGCAAACCATCCTTAGCTATGGTCAGTGGCTGGCGGTTCTTGAGGATGCAGATGGCAATGAACTGGCGCATGCCACGGCTTCAGTTGGGACTTCAGGTGATCTAAGTTATGACACTTCGATGCGCTGCACAGATAAGAAGATAAAGCTCTCATGGCAGGGCATTGATCCGCTTTTTAAGGCTGGACCTCCGCCGAACAATATGAAGGTTCAGGTGTATGACGGCGCTGGCATACTGAGGGGTGAAGGCAATGTCGGGAGTGCCGCAGGCTTCTTGTACTATTCCCTGACAGGCGCTGAGAACTATGATGCACAGTGGAAAGCCAAACTCATAGACCAATGGGGATATGTCGTGGATACGGTCAGCATGTCGGTCTTTAGGGAATGCATGCAGGCGGTCTTTGGTCATGCCCGGAGAAGGGACGGCACTCCTGTAGAAGGTGCTGCTATAACAATAGACCTGACATTCATGGGCTACGGCGTGAAGATTGCAACAACTAACAGCAGCGGTTCTTATACACTGACAGGGCTTCCTCCAATCCTGCCTCTGACAGATATAGCAGCGTCTAAAGACGGTTTTAAATCCCAAGCAATCCAGACCACAGTTGAGCCAGGTCAAATAAAGGAAGTGGATTTTGTGCTGGAGGGGCTTATTAAGGGTAATGTAAAGGATACTGAAGGAACCGAAATCAACGCCCCTTCTGTATTCAGAACCAGCGGCAGCAGCTATATCTTTGCGGTATATTATGCAGGCACATACGACCTGGAGTGTCCGCCCGGAATTATTACATTGAAGTGCACGAAGAAGAACTTTCAGGATTACTCGGCTGCATTGACAGTAACGGCGTCGCAGATCACACACAACATCACCCTCCTGAGACCAATTCCAGATGCGAAGCTCATAGCCGTTGAGACTGCAGAGGCAAGTCTAGATGATGCAGACAGCAATGCGGTTTTCAATGGTTCAGGACAGGATATCGTTGTAGTGGACCAATCGATAGTGGAGACCCCACACGCGTATGCCCCCTGGGGAAAGTATCAAACGGTAATGTACTCATCGAAAAAATACTTCGCAGGATACACGACAAACAGCTTCGTATCCAACTATCAGAAGATGAGCACCTTAGAGAGCAATCGGCTGCATACAGTTCTGATAGATGACTCTGCAAAGCGAACGATTTCCGTGGGCAGCACTCTTACCCTGAAGGGCGGCTATGTCCTCAAAGCGAAGGATATGGATAAAACTGCGAGAACCGTCAGGCTTGCGCTGTTATATTATGGGGATGAAGTGGATGACGTCGTGGTCTCTGTCGGTCAGACGTACATATTCCATTCAGCCGAAGGGGTTCTGGCGGAGCTTCCTGTAATTGCAGCGCATATACTTGATGTTTTTAGCGGGAGGGAGATTCAGACCATGTCCATAAACGGAGTATTCCAGATATCCGAGTCTTACACCACTATCGATGGACAGGTCGCACCCACAGAGAAGCATCTGCTCCGCAGCGGCAGCCGGGATACAACCGGTGCGTATCATTTAGACTCATCTTCAGATATCGTGATTGAGATGAAAGGAGGCACTTAATGACCACTACACCAGTAATTAAATTCGCAACAAGAACCGATCCAGCAAGTCCTGGAATCAACAAGAAATACACTGATACCGATAACTCAGAGGTGAGTACTGTCAATCCGTTGAATTTCGGCTCGTTGAACATAGATGCGGATACCTGGTCTGCTTACAGGGTCATCTGGGGGCATTTGACAGACCTGGGCGGGAATGCAAGGGTCAATGCAATGAAGTTCTATGTGGATGGCAACTTCAACAACCAGACCACTATTCAACATTATGACAAGATAACCAAAGACTGGGAGGCTCCAGGAGGCGCAGGCACAAGACAAGCCGGAAATGCGGCATCGGGTAAAACATACACTGATGCTAAACCTGTCCTGAAAGATGACGGAGTTACAGCAGAACTCACCGCAATAGATCAATTCACTCAATTCATCTTCTGCCAGCTTTTCGTTCAGGCTGGCACACCTACAGGGAATCATGTGACAAGCGAAGGGAAAGGCAGAGCGAAACTGGCATTCAATTACAGTTGAGGCGATTTAAGATGTTTGAAGCGTGTATTAAAATAACTGAGAAAGACATGACATGGAGTGAGCTTAAGGCTTTTTGTGAAGGCAGGAAGCTGCAGATAATCACTCTTGCGCTGCTGGATAATGAAGGCAGGATGATGCTTGATTCATCCGTTGCTATTCCACCAGATGCCTTGTGTGCGCTGCATTTTAAGACCGCAGAGGCGGATTTGGCATCCGAGGCAACAGAACTCGTCTCGGAGTCGGTGGGGTACATAGATGCAGAGGCAAGGGAGGTTACGAAACTGTGGAATCGTAAATCAAATGAGATCATACCGAAGGTGCTAACGGCACCAGAGAATCAGATTCACGGCATTAAATCCGGAGGCATATAATGGAGACTCGAATCCTTAAGGGAACTTTAGAGCGAAGTAATTTCGCAGAATTGAAATCGAACGCAGAGAAAACCAATCAAGAGGATCAAGCACAGGAGGAGGAGTAGACATGGGATTCTATAGCGGTTCCTCGACAACGCCAGGTATAGTGAACATGATGGCTGACAAACTGATAGCATCGGACAGTAAGTTCACGAACCCATACGCTGCAATGACAAGATACACCGGGGATGGGAATGATGTGGACTACGGTATATCCTGTTATCAGAGGAGGGTGACCAAGTGGGAGGATCCTGCAAAAACTGGTCAGGAAAAAACGATGTATGTGGTGTTTCAGATACCGTTCTATGATGTGAATCAAGCGATGTTCCAGCTTAGAGGTGACGCCGGGTACTATATGTTCGGAATAGAAGTTATTGTGTCAAGTACATGGGATAATATACTCAATCAGCCCGGCGGAGACGCACAGCGGACATTGATTCCGGTAGTTTCATGGAGTTCAGGAATGTCTAACGCGCAGAAGGCAACGCTTCTGACCCACAACATAGCTTACTGGCTGTGGGTGGACGATGATGCTCTGTCCCCAGACAAAGGTAATGGATTGTGTATTATTATCAAGCCTGACTCAGCGAATGGTTATGCTTGGTCCACATGGTATTACACAAACTCTGTATGCTTCAACATGGAGAAGTTGAAGTCAAAGGAATTCTCAGATGGATACTCCCTGTGGTTCTTTAACTCATTCGTGAACTATTTCCCGATGCAAGCAGGTAATCAGAACGCTCTCACTAAGAAGTGGGCATGGATATTACATCCATGGTCATCGCCAGCTACCGATGACTCACTCGGAGATGCGAATGACTTCTTCTACCTCACCCAGACATGGTGGGGTCAGAGATCAACAGGGCTCAACACATTTGAGAACTACGGTATAAAGGGCGTGGATTTCCCGGTTTGGGCATCACTCAGTCAGGGAGGCAGTCCACCGAACGTATATTTCATGAAAGGGATAATACATGCTGAGCCGCGGTTCAACAATAAGCCGATAGGAACAATACAGCACTGCTTCCCATGGAAAGAAGGTACTGGAATAGTGGATCAGGACATTATATCCGAACCGGGTCCTTCGACCACGAAGTTTGTGTGCCTTGGTAAGGAAAGTGCATCGAGCGTCACAAGACTCACGATGGCAATCAAGTATGCTTATTAACGCCATCGTCTCTCCTTTTTCCCTAAATGCCGGACTTTGCCTCTGCTGAATTAAGGTTAGTAAAGCATCAGCCATATCCATCGAGTCCTCTTCAAAACAACCTGGTTTTAGCTCTGAATACCGCTGCAAAGACAGGAGTATTCCTTGGTGCAACTGCAAGGGAGACTGTTCTCTTAGAGTTATTCAGAACTCAGGTTGCTTTATCGTCAGCAGTTTCAGATACCCCTCTTCTCCTCCTCGCAAAAGCGATAAGGACGGCTAATACCACACTGACAGGGAAGCAACATGGCTCAGTAATATTTGCGTTTAGCAGATGCCCGGCAATCGAGAGCAATCTGATGCACGCTGCTCCAGTATTAGTGACCGCTACTCTTACCGGTAAGCATGTAGGTAATACACTGCCATCCACACCTAGACCGTTTAACATCCAGAAGGTTGAGATAGTCTCGAATACATCTCCGTTGGTCAGGACACTTCTCGCTCTTTCTGGCGGTCTAATTACGGCGAGGGGTGTGTACAATAGCATCATAATTGGCAAGGAGTTACCGTTCCTCAACTATCCCGTGTTCCAGACTGCGCTCCAACAGGGAAAGGCGGAATACGATCTGGGCAAAGGGACACTTGCTCATGCATCTGTAGTAGGCAGAGAACGCCCTGGAAAAGAGCAGATATTGGCTCCATCCCAGAGAATATCGTCTGAAATTACTCAGACTCTGCCTGAACTCTTTAGAGCGATAAAAGAGGGACAGATGCCCCTGGGTGGTGAGAGTAAGTTCGATGAGAGACTCACAATAGAAACAGGGAAATCCGGGGCGTTTGATGAACAGATTATATTGACTATCTCCCGCGCCAGGGAATTTGTGGAAAGGGAGCTTCTTCGTTCACCGCGCAGCGAAAGTCTGGTAGAGACTCATCAGCAGCTTGACCTTCTGAAATCTATTGTGGAGAAGATCTTTGTGCTGGCAAGCTCGAGAGTTGGAAAAGAGCAGTCCCTGAGCAAATCCCAGAGAGACCAATCCTCAGTAGAGACTCAGCCGCAGTTGGGGCTGCTGACTGCAGCAATTTCTGGTCAGCTTGTGAAGCCTGAGAGGATAGAGAAACTCAAGCAGTTTGGATTAAGCAATTCCCGGCGGACTGGAAGCACGGACATCTCGAACATGCCGCTTGAATTACGCAGTGCTGCGGTTACCGGCAAGCTTATAGGTAAGGATTTGAACGTTGTTCCGCAGGAGTTTCCACTTCTTAGGGCACCTGTTCAAGATAGTGGTATAGTATCTCAGATGGATTCGCCAATCCCACTGTTGGGCGGTGTGCTATCTGGCTCTTTCTTTGGGAGCGGGAACATGCGTGGTCTCAGGGAGCTTGTTTATAACACCGGAATGTGGATAGGTTCATTCAGACTTGATGAGTCAGTATTCCTCTGGGGAACAAAGAGTAGTGTAGCACTCGATCTCAAGGTACAATTGACGCCATGCAGGTCTTTTGATGAATTAGTAACAGTGGAAAGGATGAGTTCTATCGCAGCAGACGAGACTGTTCACCTGGGCAGGACTATATCGTGCGACCTGATTGTGGAACTCACACCCTGCAAATCGTTTGATGAGATAATATCTCTCAGGAAGGCTGGCTCAGGTCTGTGGGACGAACAGGTAAACTTGTCGATGAACTATATGGGATCCGTGAAGGCAGACGAGGCGGTAGAGATTCTACCAAGGATCTGGTTCGATGAGGTCATTACACTTACAGCCACACCCACAATCATCACTTTTGACGAGTCTCTGCTGACAGAGAAGTCCAGCATAGCGAAAGCAGATGAAGTTATAGACCTCACTATGACATACATCCCATCAATTGGTGACTCACTCCCCTCGTACCTGAGAAATGCCGAGTTCGATGAGTCGATTTTGATTATGAAACCTGAGTTCGATGAATGCATAACTATAACCAATAATCACAATGTAGCACTGTTAGGGGATGTAATTAGAGACTCGGATCTAAAGGCAAAGGGCATTATCATCTACGCAGGGCAGGACTTCGTGCTGGAGCAATAGTACTCCATTTGGGTGAACTCTGCGTAGCAGAGCAGTCTCAATCATAGCAGATGCGAAGCGCCGCTGGCGCTGTGAAGATTGCTGACTGTGATGTCAGCTTTGCACCTAAACACTCGATCTGAATGACTTTAAGGTAAAAGATAATGGGTATGGGAAGCTACTTTGCGTTGCGGAGACTGAGCGTAATGTTGTATGCCAAGCCCATGCCGTAACGGAAAACTCATTTTATGCATTTTTTTAAAAAAAGTTTAAATACGATGAGCCAACTCATAGTTAATAGAGAACTACAGTTTGTTGATTGGTGATAAAAGCTAAATCAGGAATTAAATAATGAAGCAACAACTGCATGTTACGACTTCTGCAGACGAGAGAAAGGTGGTTAACAATATATTACAATCTCTTGCGAAGTACATGCTCGATTCTAATATTGATGTAAAATATCTCAGTGAGATGAAGCTCCAGAAGATTGTTTTTAAGACCGTTGAAGAATTGGATTTGCCAGTTACCCGAAGCTGGTATATTCGAGGCTGTATGGTTCATCCTGGTGGAACTCTTTCTGGAAGTGTCAAAAGGAAAACAATTGAAAAGTTGGTCAAAAACCCTGATAGTCTTATAGTTGACCAAGATATTTATTCATGCTTCGATAGCATCCAGGTTAATAGAATATTCTTTACAAAGAGAAATGATTTTTTAAGAGAGCTCTATCGCTACATGGAGCCTGAGAGATTTAGAAATGAATACGTCCCAAACAATGAAATTATCTTGTCCTTAGAGGAGATGAGTAAAGGAGACTTTGATGGAGTTAACACAGTAATTTCGGAAAATATCTCTAAGTTATACCTAGGTTTACAGGGTGATGAGCTATTCGTGAGCTTATCCGACAATTTCTATGATTTCTTGGATTTTATAGAAAATGTATGTATAGAAATTGAAGGGGACGTAGAAGCTGGAGCAGAGGTTACGCCTGAGGATTTGGAATTCTTTAAACGTCTTAGTAATGTCTATTATAACAATGTTTGGATGGAGCCTGCTTCAATCATCTCAATAGAAACTGCGCAAGGACCAAGTGCAGAAAGAGTGATTGAGCAACGACAGGGATACCTTCCACTTGCATCCCGAAAAATCGAAGAGCCTTTGAATGAATTAAAGCAGAAAGCTGATGAATTAAATTTATCCTTAAGCGAGGCTAATGTCGAAAAAGCATACACGAAAAGTAGTGAACGAATTGGTCTTGATGCAGGCAAGAATCTCACAGAAATGTGGAAGATTTACGCCAAATAGGATTCTATGCCACATAATGCATTTGTTGATTCCTGTATTTTTATTGCATACGGCACGGAATTTGAAAATTTCCATCCAGTATGTGTAGCTTTTTTCGAGCAAGTGAATTGTGAAAAATATACAAGCGAAAGCGTAGAAGGGGAGTTAAGGCGTAAGCTAAAGAAAAGGGATGCACTGTATACAGATTATTCAAAATTTTTAACGCAGGGCGGAACCGAATACAGAGCTTCTATTTACATAAATGATAATGACCAGAGACATCTTGAGGAATTAGTAAGACATTTATCTAATATCCCTGCCCATGATAAGCTTACCTTCCTTAGATTGTTCGGCAAAACATTAAGGCTACGAATCAATAAAGCAATGGGATTTATCAAACAAGTGATTCCAAGAAATAGCGATGTATATTTTAAGGACATTATACGTTCGGTCATTGTAAATGACGATGATTCTTGGATACTAAATGATGCTGTTCATTGGTCATTGAGCATCAATAATGCTGTTTTTGTTACCTTAGATAGTGAAATTTATGATAAAAGGGAAGAACTAATTCGTAAAGTTATGGATTACAAGGTTTTAACTGAAGCCCCGATGCAAATAATTCATGCCGGACATCATTTTTAAAAAAGAGTTAACCTTTACTCACTTGTCCATCCGTCCATCCACCGTGTCTCGTCGAAAGATATATTAAGGTATGGCAACATTTCGACAGGCTGAACAATAGAACAAGTGGCGGGATGTGCGCTGTTTCGGTGCCTTTCCCGCAGGGATGTGGCCTGATAAGGCTGAACCGTAAAACCAAGGAGAATACAATGAAGTCAATGTACGCGTTTATAAGAGACGCATGGAAAAAACCGGATGAATCCGATGTTGGGGAACTTATGTGGGAAAGGCGGCAGATATGGAGAAGGGAGCCTGCTGTAACAAGATTAGACCATCCTACAAGGCTTGACAGGGCAAGAGCCCTTGGCTACAAAGCAAAGCAGGGGATTATCGTCACGCGGGTAAGAATAAGAACCGGCGGCAGGCGCAAATCAAGATGGCAGCGCGGCAGAAGGACAAAACACATGGGCGTTAACAAGATTACTCCCGGGAAAAGCATACAGAGCATTGCGGAAGAACGGGCTGCGCGCAGATACCCGAACATGCAGGTTTTGAACAGTTACTGGGTTGGACAGGACGGCAAACACAAATGGTACGAGACCATTCTTGTGGATACAAGCCATCCTGTAATTAAGAAGGATAAAAACCTGAAATGGATTACCAATAGCAACCAGAAAGGTCGCGTTTTCAGGGGTAAAACAAGTGCGGGCAAGAAGGGCAGAGGTCAGAGGCGAAAGGGCAAGGGTACTGAGAAGACAAGACCGAGCCTGAGTTCGCACCAGAATAAAGGCAAATGAGTGTTCATAATATCTCACTTCGCGCTTTTATCCAGGCGACTGAAGGCGAGGACAGGGTAAAGACCGCCCTGTCGCTTTTTCTTTTAGATAATAAGATAAAAGTTATTAATACAGAAGGGCATTTCGGGAATCCGATTACCATTCTCCAGGCGCATATCAAAGGCAGGGATTGCAAGCGGTTTATCGAGCTTTTGAAATCAAAGCTGCCTGGACATGAGCTTGAGAGATTGAAAGAAGAACTGGATGAAAGAATAGATGATGAGTGCTGCCTTCATATCAGGTTTGATAAACAGGCTGCTTATACAGGTGTGGTGCAGCTTGCCACGACCACGGATACAATAGCAGCAGTGATTAAACTCAAGGCGTTTCCTGCCAGTCGCGAGAATGTTATTGCGGCGGCAGAAGAAATTTTGTAATCAAAACCTGAGACTTTTTAATTTCTTCTTGGTGAATGAATCCAGGTAAGGATAATCGACCACAGAGCACACAGAGAGCACAGAGAGTTGCCGCTTTTCTCTGTATCCTCTGTGCTCTCTGTGGTTTTTCAAACCAGAAAATAATAAAAAGTCTCCAAAACCTTTATCCATTTTAGATACATTAACGGGGATACCCCCATCAAAACCCCGTTTTAAATACGGGGATTCGAGGTGCCTGGGTGGGGTAGCTGGTTATCCTATGGGACTGTGGATCCTACGACTCGGGTTCAAATCCCGACCCGGGCCCCAAAATATTTCGTAAGGTGTGTTGCCAAGAAAATTAAAGGTAATTCGGGCTTTTTTCAATTGGTGGATTGCAGGAAAAGCTTTATTGGCAAAAAACGCTAACATGCTCGTTATCATTCAAGTACGGGGTATAGGTGACTATTTTTTAGCTGCGCCTGAATTAGAACACAGAGTTCAAGTGAACCGATAGAAACCCAACAAACCTATATACCTTCAAGTTCAAAAAGCAGATTACATGCCACAGATTAAAAACATCTATGCAACCATAACGAATCATGTTCAAATGGTAGGATACAGAGAGGTTGTGGAAATCCATGCAAAAGCCAGAGGGCTGGCAGGATTTGTTTTTAATGACATAGATGGGTCGGTTAAATTGATGGCAAGTGGGCCGATTGATGTCATAAACGGTTTTCTTGAAGACCTTAAAGCTCAACGATCAGACACTGTAATAGAATCAATGGATATCAAAGAAGATATTAAATTACCCTCACCTTTTGGCAGGATTGTAATAGATGAGATGCGTGAAATTAGCGAAAGATTAGATAAAGGCAACTGGATACTTGGTGACATGAATATCAAGCTTGATACCCTTGATGTAATCAATAATAAACTTGATAGACTTGATACCCTTGATACCCTTGATGTAATCAGTAATAAACTTGATACCTTGCCTGAAAGAATTGCTGAAGCTTTGAGGAGATAGTCTTCCTTTTAAATCCGCTTACCTGCGCCTGAATTAGAACACAGAAAGCAATTAAACCGACAGAAACGCAAAACCATCGGGAATGGGCGCTGGTACCCCGTTTTTCAAGATGGGATTCGTTACCGGCTTGGCAACCACCACAGTAAGTATATATACGACATGCTGCATTAGTACTCTGTCAGTTACCTATCAGGTAAGTAATAGAATCAGGGAATATCCCTTCTGTGATTGCTTTTTTAGATATATTGATTAAATAAACAGAGGTAAAAAATTGTTAGAACAAGATAGAAATTCTCCTGTCTCAGCAGGCGGTGTCCACGATGTCACAATTGATGGCATTGCCAGGGAAGGAGATGGAATAGCACATATACAGGGTTTAGTGATTTTTGTGCCAGGCACAAAGGTCGGAGACAATGTAACGATAAAGATTGAGCGGGTAATGCGAAAATTTGCAATTGCAGCGCTTGCTGAAAAGAACTAGAATAAATAAACGGAGAGATATACATGGGTTTTGAAAGAAAAGATAACCGCGGCGGCGGTTTCAGACCAACAGGTCCGAGAGATATGCACATGGGTCCGAGAGAGATGCACAAAGCAACTTGCGCTGACTGCAAACAGGAAACTGAAGTACCCTTCAAGCCATCAGGCGACAGACCGGTGTACTGCAGGGAATGTTACCAGAACCATAGACCGAAGAGATTTTAAATAACATAAAACGGGCGCTGATATAACAATATCGCTGCCCGCATTCTTTTTTTTAGTATTTACCAATGGGGTAGCCAGAGGTATTTAAGGAATCGCATGGGGTTATTGTTGTCGATTTGAATATTGATGAGTGCAAGCAATTGATGAGCGGGTTTATAAGGAAATATCCTCAGGCGTGGAATGAGGATATCGGAAAAGTTTGAGTGGTAGTAAAAGCTTATTCTAAAAAATTATATGCAGTTCAATCCTCATTTTAGGAGATGCATTTTTTGCAGTTACTCTAATTGCAAATTTAAGGTCTAAACGAGTATCTATCAAGTTATGCCAATTCCAACCATTTTCTGTAGCCAT
>JAHFCV010000184.1 GCA_023249275.1 Candidatus Methanoperedens sp. | reverse complement strand
CCTGAGCAGACTGATTATTTCCAGTCGCTTGGGGCTGGTGAATACCTTGCATATCTCTGCATGCATTTCAAAGATTTTCTTATCCATTTTATGTACTCCAGTTCATTTTAGCCCATGTTTACCTCATCAATTCCTTCTCCATCTCAAGATACTGCTCTCGTGTTATTTCGCCCTTAGCATATCTTTTTTTCAGGATTGTAAGCGCAGATTCAGGCGTTTCTTCTGATTTTTTAGTGCCTGCATTTACCAGTGAAATCACAAGCCAGATTATTGCTCCCCAGAATAATACCATTATGATGACTCCGAAGCCCATGCCAAAACCCATCATTCCGCCGCCTGACAGCAATGCTATGGCTACAAGCAGCGCGATGAGTATCCATAGTGTTGAATCTTTGCTGTTCATTTTTCCGTTTTTCCCGCAAAATACCTGCAGTCAGCGTATGAGCACTGTTTATTCCTGTGGCTGTGCTCGCATTTAAGTCTCGATACAGGGATATGTTCAAGCTCCACGCCCAGCACTTCTTTGAAATACTGGGTTGCAGCCTCGATTGAAGCAAAGGTACTGCGTTTGCAGCACCTCACCCCGCTGTTGCCTGCAATGGCAGAAAGCGCCCTTGCGGTCATCATGTTCGCAGTCCGCCTCTCATAGTCTGTCAGGGGGGTGGCTTTCATTATGGTGCTCATGGCAATACCCGTGGCTATGGCTGCGGCATCCGCGCCATATAAACCGCAGTAGCCTCCTGGTACTGTAGCGCCGCGCCGTATGGCTTCAATGATGTCTTCATCTGTGGCTTTTCCTGTGAGGTTCTTATAGGCGGTGACAAGCACGGCAGCTATCATGGCATGATGCTCAGGCCCGTGCATTGGCATGGTGGGATGCTTCATGATAGTCTTTGCCATCTCCATGGGGTTTTTCGAGGACGAAGAAAGGCAGAACTGGGTGACTACTTTTATGGAATCGCTTGCATGGCATTCGTTGCAAACATAGTGACTTGAAGGGCAGTGGATGTTAGCAGATTCTGCTTTCCCGCAATAGGTACAGGTTACAGCAATGGCTGTAGTCAGATACTCAAGCTCTTCGCCGCATATCATGCAGTTCTCAGTTTTTTTATTTTGCTCTTTCATATTTCCTCAGATTTTCTTATCCATAAGTTAAATCATAAGCATCTTAATATAAATACTTATGATGCCTCCTTAAATTTTAATGATCTGGTAGGGCAAACATCTATGCAAAGACCACATTTCAGGCAGTCCCAGTTCTCCACAGCCGCCCATCCCTTTTCGGGTTTATATTCCCATTTTCTTATCTGCATCGGGCAAACGTCGTGGCATGTTTTGCATTCCTTGCAATTTGAGTCAATCTCCAACGCATACTTGCCCTTTCCAATCCAGTTGGACATCGTGCCTACTGGACAGAAACCGCACCAGATGCGGTGATGTATGGGAATACCGAGAACAATTCCTACTACTGTGGTAACGGTCAGAAGCATGGTGAACACCAGCCCTACCTGGTTTATCGGATCAAGGCTTGCCAGCGCAGAGGGCAATTTAAATGCAAGAACGCCCATGAGAATCATTATCCACAGCATTCTAAAGGGCGTGCTTCTGAAGAAAGAGGGTACTTCTTTTTTCAGGCTGAGCTTGCTCAATAGCAAATCCCAGCTTGCGCCTCTGGGGCACATCCAGTCGCACCAGTATCTTCCTTTAAAGAGAGCAATGCCCATCGCAGCTATCATGCAAATCGGAAGCAGATAACCGAGCAAAGGATAAAACCAGCCTCCGATAACCACGAGAGGAAGTATCCACCAGGTCAGATATTGCTTTCTATTTCGGTTTGCAATTGCAGATTCCAAGGACATATTCCAATGTATGAATATTCATATATATGAATTTATCCCTTCATACCAGCGATAACAACGAATCCGCCTTTGTCAAATCCTTTTTCTGGCTCTTCCTCTATTTCTGTTGTGAGATGTAGGAGAGTCTGATACGATTCTGAATATCTTATTCCCACGCCATCGAGCATTTCAATAATTTCATTACTTGAATAAAAAGTAGCTAATTTATAAAACTCGCTTTTCTTTCTTTTAGCATCGTAGAGCTTTCCCCATGAGCTATCCTTATTTATCTCTCCAACAATCAGTTTGCCGCCGCTTTTTAAAACCCTGTATGCCTCGCTGAGCATGCATTTCGGGTCTTCCACAAAGCAAAGGGTAACCACAATGAGCACAAAATCAAAGGAATTATTTTTAAACATCAGATTTTCACCAATTCCTTGGATTACCCCAATACCACGTTTTTTAGCAAGCCTCAGCATATTTTTTGAGGGGTCGATACCTATTTTAACTTTAAGTGGAGAAGCAAACCGCCCGCTTCCCACACCAACTTCCAAACCCAATCCTTCAGGTATAGCCTTTTTCAAGGCTTTAAGCTCTGTGAAATAAATATCCTTATGTTTTTCAAACCAATCGTCGTACTTTTTCCAATTTCTATCAAATATTTCAGCGCTTTTTATTACCATTCTCAAAACTCCACAAGTGTTCTCTGCCCCTTGTCTTCGACAAGAGTCGCCACTCTTACACCCACTCTTCGAAGAGCAACCGGATATTCTGCCATGAAGGCTTTCGCAAGCTCACACGCTGTCGCCTGTATGGTATCCGTGTCTTTTGCAGGCGCGCCCAGCGTATGTGTCTTGGTGTGGGTTTTAAAATCAGTGGAAATTGCCACAAAAGTGACTGATTTGAAGCTGAGTTTCCGTGTTTCAAGCTTCTTATAAACCTCCTCAGAAAGCCCATTAATGACTTCATAAATGAGGTTCAAATCCCTTGTATCCTCCTTCAGCGTAGTTATGCGCCCGATTTGTTCTGTGCCTTCACGTTCAACAACTGGCGAATCATCTATGCCCTGAGAAGCCTGTTTTAACCAAATCCCTTTTGCCTGCCCGAATTCGCGGATGAGTTCATCTGCGGACAGCTTTGACAGCTCACCGATTGTCTTTACCCCGAGTTCGTTCAGCCTCTCTCCGGTCTTCTTGCCCACACCGATGAGGTCGGTGATTTTAAGGGGCGCTAAAAACTGTAAGATTTCATCGGGTTTCACGACTGTCAATCCGTCAGGCTTCTGGAAATCCGACGCTATCTTGGCAATAAGTTTATTCGGCGCAACCCCTGCCGAGCAGGTCAGTCCGACTTTTTGCCTGATTTCCTCTTTTATTCGCAGTGCGACTAATTTTGCCTCATCAAAATCAGAAACCCTGCCTGTGATATCGCAGAACGCTTCATCCACGCTTTCCTGCTCAAGTGTCGCACAATTCCCGCGCAATATCTCCATCACTTCATCCGAGATGCCGCGGTAAAGCTCCATATTGACTGGCAGGAACACGGCATCGGGTTTGAGTTTTTTTGCGCGGGAAATGGGTATTCCTGCTTTTATCCCGAATTTTCGCGCCTCGTAGTTGCTTGTG
>JAHFCV010000044.1 GCA_023249275.1 Candidatus Methanoperedens sp. | reverse complement strand
ATCTTTGTGGGGTCAAAATCCCAGAAAGAGGTCTGTCCGAGGATTTCAGAATGGCTAAGACCGAGGTCGGATCTTGATGGGGCAGGAGAAACGGATAAACCTAAAAATAAACCAAAAAAAACCGGACGAAGGTCGAAGGGGCTGTAAATGAGAGTTGAGAACAAGGTAACTATTATCACGGGAGCCGGAAGCGGTATAGGCAGAGAGGCTGCCATTTTGTTCTCTAAAGAAGGAGCTAAAGTCGTTGTAGCTGATATGAATGAAAAGGCGGGCGCAGAAGTAGTCGAAGAGATAAAGAAAAACGGGGGTGAAGCATTTTTTGCCAGACTGGATGTAACCAACAGGGAACAGGCAAAACAGGTTGTAAGGGATACCCTGGCAAGATACGGCAAAGTGGATGTCCTGATAAATAATGCAGGAATAATTCAGGACGCCCTTGTTTTAAAAATGACAGAAGAACAGTGGGATAAGGTTATAAACGTAAATCTAAAGGGGGTTTTTAATTGCATCCAGGCAGTCGTCGAACAAATGATTAACCAGGGGAGCGGTGTAATTATAAACACATCTTCGATCGTGGCGTTATTTGGCAATATCGGTCAGATTAATTATGTGGCATCCAAAGCGGGTCTGATTGGCATGACAAAGACCCTTTCTAAGGAACTCGGGAAAAAGGGGATCAGGACTAATGCGGTGGCGCCAGGGTTTATCACTACCCCGATGACAGTAGCGGTGCCTGATAAGATACTTGAAATGATGAAAGAAAAAACCCCGCTTCGCATGCTGGGTGAACCAAAAGATGTAGCATACGCATATCTGTATCTTGCTTCTGATGAGGCGAAGATGGTTAATGGGGCGGTGCTAAGCGTGGATGGAGGATTGGTTATCTAAAAACCAGGGTAAGTGGTATAAATGAATAATGTGGTTATAGTATCGGCAGCAAGAACAGCAATCGGGAAATTTGGGGGAAGCCTGAAGGAGTTCAGTCCTGTCCAGCTTGGTTCCGTGGTACTGAAAGATGCCATGAAACGCGGCGGCGTTGAACAAGGCGAGGTCGATGAGGTTATCATGGGGAATGTCCTCTCGGCAGGTCACGGTCAGAATGTGGCAAGACAGGCAGCAATTGCGGCAGGCATTCCTGTCGAGGTGTCGTCCTATTGCGTGAATAAGGTCTGCGGCTCAGGCTTGAAATCAATCATTCTTGGCGCACAGGCAATCATGCTCAAGGATGCCGATGTCATCATGGCAGGCGGTATCGAATCCATGTCCACTGCGCCGTACGCGCTTAAAAAAGCCAGATGGGGAGCAAAGATGGGCAACGATGAGCTTGTGGATTTAATGATATACGATGGGCTATGGGATATTTTCAATAATTATCACATGGGCGTTACTGCGGAGAATGTAGCAGCAAAATTCGGCATTACACGGGAAGACCAGGATGATTTTTCGGCAAAAAGCCAGAACAAGGCAGAAGCTGCGATCAAGGCTGGAAAGTTCAAGGAAGAAATTGTCCCCATATCGATTCCCCAGCCAAAAGGAGAGCCTGTGTTGTTTGATACTGATGAATTCCCAAGGTTCGGGACAACAAAAGAGATTCTTGCAAAGCTAAAACCTGCATTCAAAAAGGACGGGACAGTTACAGCTGGCAATGCTTCGGGAATCAACGACGGGGCAGCCTGCGTTCTCCTGATGTCGGAAAAAAAGGCAAAAGAAAAAGGAATCGAACCCCTGGCAACCATCAAAAGCTATGGAATTTCAGGCGTGTCTCCTGACATAATGGGCACAGGACCCATCAATGCAAGCAAGAAAGCGTTACAACGTGCAGGTATTGGTGTGAACCAGCTTGACCTTATCGAAGCTAACGAAGCGTTCGCAGCCCAGTCAGTTGCGGTTAACAGGGAAATGGGCTGGAATCCCGACAGGGTAAACGTCAACGGCGGCGCCATAGCCCTCGGGCACCCGATAGGAGCCAGCGGCGCAAGGATATTAGTCACGCTTCTCTATGAATTGATGAGAAGGAAAGGCACATACGGTCTTGCAACACTCTGTATTGGAGGGGGTATGGGTGCTGCACTTGTTGTAAAGAGGTGATATTATGAAGAATGGGAATGGAGGACGGTTGGAGGGAAAAGTCGCCCTGGTCACAGGGGGCGGAAGGGGAATCGGAAAGGCAATTGCATTGCGGCTGGCGCAAGAAGGTGCGGATGTCATTGTCAACTACCAGAATAAGAAAGAACATGCAGAGAAAGTATCAAAACTGATAGACCAGATGGGCAAGGCAGATGAGCTTGGAAAATTGGCTTCTAAGATAAATGGTATTGAAAATAAAGAGCATGCAAAAGAAATATCAAAACTTGTGGATGCCCTAGGAAATCATTCCTGCATCTACCAGGCTGACGTCAGTAATATGGAGCAGGTAAACAGGATGCGGGATGAGGTAATAAAAAAGTTCGGGAAGGTGGATATCCTGGTTAATAATGCAGGGATTGTAAGGGACAAATCCTTTGTAAAAATGACCTCTGAAATGTGGTCTGACGTTTTAAACGTGAACCTGAATGGATGCTTTTACTGCACCAAAGCATTTGCAGAAGGCATGCTTGAGAGAAAGTACGGCAGGATTGTGAATATTTCCTCGGTCATCGGGAGAATGGGGAACTTCGGGCAGGCAAACTATACTGCTTCAAAGGCGGGTTTAATAGGTCTTACAAAAGCGCTCGCCAAGGAATTTGCAGGAAAGGGAGTTACTGTAAACGCTATTGCGCCGGGATTTATTGAAACCGATATGATGAAAGGCATTCCTGGCGAAGTGATGGAAAAAATCATAGCAAAAATACCCCTTGGCAGGCTGGGCAAGGCATCTGAGGTTGCGGGGGCGGTAGCATACCTTGCATCCCATGAGGGGGATTACATAACAGGACAGGTGATTGATATTAACGGGGGACTTTATGTTTGATTGTCCGGGTGATTACATTTCTATTTTTGTTTTTTCACCCGGAACAAGCCCGCAGCATGTGCCGTAATAATGAACTTCATAGCCGTTTTCTTTTGCAAAATTAATAGTCCCCATAGTCGGCGCCGCAATGCCGCTTACGCCGCTCTCTATCGCCAGTCTTTCGATTATTCCCCTGTCTTTCCCGCTTGAATGGGCGCATCCCAGCACAATAGATGCATTCGGGAACATTGTTACCGCTTTCTTTATGACTTTTTCAAAATCAGGCGGATTCGGCTTGATATGAGCCATTGGCGTGCCAGCCACAGGCATCAGCCCTGTTATTATTATTGTGGATGGGTCAATTGCGCGTATCATTTCGAGGGCGCGAAATTCCCCGCCCAGTTTCCCGAAATGAATGCCCACGCACACATGAGGGAATATCATTAACCCGGAATCCCCAATGGCAAGAAGGCTGGCAGTGTATTCCTTTTCAGAAACTTCAAGCCCGTAAACCTCCCGGACGGCATTCATATCCCCCATCACGTCAAAACCGATACCGTCAAGCCCCGAGTCTTTTAACATGGAAGCTTCTTCGCGTGATATAAAACCGGTATGGGCAATGATAATCAGCTCTGTTTTCTCTTTCAGGTTTCTTATTGCAGGGAGCAAACTGCTAATGGGCACGCGCCCGCGCTCATCGCAGCCGCCTGTAAGGAGTATGCCTTTTGCTCCCTTTCTGTGCAGCGCAAGGGCTTTCTTTTCAAGCTCATCGCATGTTGTCGCGGGAATCAGGGCTTCGAGCAATTTGCCTTTACAGTGCTGGCACATGAGGGAGCAGGAGCTTCCTGTAACTGAGATGGATGGAAAAAAGTCGGAAGTGATGAAGAAATTGATTTTTTTAGGGGATTCAGGATTATTGTGGTTTTTTGAGAGCTTCATAGAGTATCAGTTGTCTTGTCTGTTGGAGAATGTCTCTTGCTTTGCGTAGAATTACTGAAAAGTCTCTCAAATTCTTTACTTATAGGAAATTTGGCGAATGGATTGGAAATTAGATGAAAGTCGAGATTAAGTTGTTGATCGTCCAAACGCCGATGATATTTTACCAACAGTGCTGCACTAAACCTAGTATTTGTATTGGGTTGAAAAGAGGAGGATAGTGCACGGATATTTTCAGTTAGATCTCCTAACATTCTGTTACCGTCAATCACCAAGATATACGGCTTATTATCTGGAGATTGACTCTTACTTTTCTTAAATCTTTCTTTCAAAACTTTTGCATAATCTACTTTAGGCCCACTCAGTGATACTGTAATTCCATCTTTCACGTACACGTGGCCAGGATAGTAACAATTCTCGGAGATATTCTGAACGATCATACTCAAGATTATAAAAAAGTTTTTATCTTGATACACTTCCATTTTCATGACATTGACTTCAATATCAGAATTATTAATTATGTTCCCATCTCCTGTTACTAAGTCGGTTCTCTCACGCAAAGTCTCTCCGAGTCGATGTAACTCTGTATCCGAAAGGGGTTTTCTGTACGTTATGCTAATCTGGTGGGGAACAGTTACATAATCGCGTAGAATCGAGAACATGTGCTCATGTTCCTGAGAGTAATCGAATTTTAAAGTATCGATGTATTTACACTCCATATATACCTGCTCGCTTTGAAAGCTCACAAGAATATCCGGTTTATTACTTTTACTATCGAGGGCAGGCTCCAAGATAATACTATCTACCATATCCAAAAGATAGCTTGCAATAACTGTTACAAAATAACTGGATGATAACTGCTTTTTGGTATACGTTGTAATGTGCTTATCAAAACCCTTACAATGTTTTAACTTTTGCAGTCGTTGATTAAGATCAATAATCCACTGTAATGTAGCTAAATCCGTTATATTTCTCGGAACAACATAGTCAAACCTTGTTCCAAGAATCGATTTTAGGTCTATAAATTGCCGTCGTAACTCTTCGATGCTTATATTTGTAGATTTCAGAATTTCGTTGGAAACGGATAAATTACTCTCTTCTTCACTTGACATTCTATCTTTCATTCAGTAACTTCCTCTATATATTATTGCGACTTAATGCAAACCCACCAACTTTTTTATCTAAATCCTTTTTTATTTAATCCATGCAGCTATCAGATAACCGGCAATATAGGAAACGATTACTACGAATACAGCCAGCAAAACGTGCCCGAATATATGTTTAATCGGCTCTTCTTTCTTGAATTTTGCGATATAATAATTGAGCAGGATTAACAGCAAAAAGCCCCATGCGATATCAACGAATATAGCAGTTTCCAGTTGAAAAACCAAAATCGGAACTGCAAATGTCAGTATAAAACCGCATACTGCGAGAAAAGTAAAAAGAGTGGTAGCCCAGACTTCCCTTGATGTGTGCTTGTTTTTTCCATTCTCAAATTCAGCTTCTTCCACGATGTGGAACCCTGCCGCGTCAGCCATGCCGTCTGCTATTGCCATAACCACAATGCTTGCAAGGACAGCCAGTTTTGAGGATGTGGCTTCGTGTATTCCAACTATCATGCCCAATGCTGTGATAACCCCTGAAGTAACGCCGAACGAGACTCCTGTAATAAACTGGTGCGAGTATTTTTGAGCCATTTAATTATCATATCCATTTTAGGAGGAAAGTTAAATAATGGTTTGCCTCTTATTAAGCGTTGCATGCTCAAAGAAGAAATCTGGATTGAAAAATACCGCCCCAAAAAACTGGATGACGTGGTGGGGCAGGTCGAGGTCATAAAGCGCCTGAAATCCTATGTCCATTCAAGAAACCTCCCGCATCTTCTCTTTTCAGGACCTCCAGGCGTCGGGAAAACCGCTTCAGCAATATGCGTGGCGCGCGAGCTTTATGGCGAATCATGGGCTAATAATTTCACAGAATTGAATGCCAGTGACGAGCGTGGTATCGACGTGGTCAGGAATAAGATTAAGAACTTTGCCAGGACGGCGCCCCTTGGTGAAGCCGAATTCAAGATAATTTTCCTCGACGAAGCCGACGCTCTTACATCAGATGCGCAATCAGCGCTTAGAAGGACTATGGAAAAATACACTGCTTCATGCCGTTTCATCCTCTCATGCAATTATTCCTCGAAAATAATCGAACCCATCCAGTCAAGATGCGCGGTTTACAGGTTTAAACCGATATCAAGCGCGGCGGTTGAGGAACGGGTAAAGCACATCGCCAAAATAGAAGGCGTAACCCTCACGGATGACGGGATGGAAGCAATACGATATGTGGCGGCAGGCGATATGAGGCGCGCCATCAATGCCCTCCAGGCTGCTGCGATGCTTGACAAGACTGTAAATATGGACGCTATTTACAAGACCACAGCCACAGCAAAGCCTGAAGAAGTGGTGGAATTAATCAAGCTGGGTCTTGAAGGCAATTTCATGAAAGCCCGCGCGCAGCTTGATTATCTTTTGATTGAGCAGGGACTTTCGGGTGAGGATGTAATAGGACAGATATACCGCGCCATGTTTGACATGACGATTCCGGATAAGCTGAAAGTTGACCTTATTGACCGCATCGGTGAAATCGATTTCAGGATGGCTGAGGGGGCAAACGAACGGATTCAGCTTGAGGCTTTGATTGCTCATTTTATTCTTTGCGGTGCCAGCAAAAAATGACACTTGAAGCGACGCTCCTTGCTATTTTCAGCTCAATCCCGCCATGGCTTGCTGTTATTCTTATCGCTGCGCTGCCCATCGCAGAACTTCGGCTCTCCATTCCAATAGCGATACTTGCGCCTCCTTACGGATACGGATTCGACCCATTCTCTGCTTTTTTCCTGTCAGTCATCGGTAATATGCTGCCTGTTATACCGCTGCTTCTTTTTCTTGAACCTGTCTCGAATTTCCTTAGAAAATGGCATGCATGGGATGTTTTTTTTACATGGCTTTTTAGCAGGACACATCACAAACACAGCGCCAATTTCGAGAAATACGGTTCAATCGGGCTTGCGGTGTTTGTGGGCATACCATTGCCCGCGACTGGCGCGTGGACTGGTTGTGCAGCTGCGTTTGTTTTCGGCTTCAAATTCAGGAATGCCCTGATTGCGATATTTGCCGGCGTTTTAATGGCAGGGATAGTAGTGACCGTCTTAACAGTTACAGGGATAGGTTTATTTAATAGAATTTAGGTTTCTTCAAAACGTTTATCCATTTTGAACGCATATTATACTCCTGTAGAGAGAATATAGACAGTTTGAGAGATGTTATTTTATGGGCAAGAGAACTCGTATTATTAATGAACCTTCAGATATCGTTCCCCTTCTGCGCGCCTTTGGCTCAGCAAATCATAAGAAAGTTTTTGACAGTTTGCAAAACGACTGGAAAACCGAAGAGGAAATAGAGAAAGAGGTGGGTTTTAACTCACGCGAAAGTATTGATATCCTGAAAAAAAGCGGATTTATTGAAAGCAAATGGCGAATGCCGCAGCCGGGAAAAACCCCTGAAAAAGAATATCATTCGTCCTATTCCAGGGTTCAGGTCAATTTCCAGTGCACAGTTGAAGATTTAAGCGACATGATAATGGTCACCTTCAAGAGTGATGGCGAAATAAGGGATTATCTTGATTTGATCGAGAAAGAGGTTAAGGCTGGAAACCAGTCAATGAACGGGCTCCAGAGAGTAATTGATAAAAGTATTATGTTTATCCGCGCTATCGCCAGGCGGTCATCGATCCTGACTGTTAAAGGACAGAGGATTGAGATATTCGGGGAAACCGAATGAAAAACTTTAAGAAAGTTTTATCAAAAACCGTCGCGCCTGTTTATGGGCGCATAGGGGTATGCTACGCATACCCCAACTAAAGGGGCGTAACCCTTTATGATACTCCGAAGCAAAAAAGAGATTACAAAATTCCAGATTCTTGTTGAAATAGCCGCGCACCAGCCCGATGTGATGCAGAAAGAGATTGCGGATAAAATCGGCATAACGCCGCAGGCGGTTTCGGAATATATCAAAGAACTTGTTTCAGAGGGGCTTTTATTCGCCGATGGTCGCGTCCGTTATCGTGTCACCAAAAAAGGGGTTGAGTGGGTTCTTGAAAGGGCGCAGGAGCTGAAAAAATACGCGCGCTTTGTTATGGAGGATGTGGTCAGCCATATATCTGTCGCCACTGCAATTGCCAGGGAAGGACTTGATAAGGGGCAGAAGGTTTCGCTAATGATGGAGAAGGGGTTGCTGTACGCAGGCAGAGAGGGTGAGGTATCGGGTATTACAATATCGGGGGCGCAAGAGGGTGAGGAGGTCGGGGTGACGGATTTAAAAGGGATGATAACTTTTCCTCCTGTCAATATAACCATCTGTAAAGTACCGCGGGTGGAAAGGGGCGGCTCGCGAAGCGTGGATTACGGGATGCTGAAAAAGCATGCAGCGGATAAGCCGTATATCGCGGCGCTGGGCGTTGAGGCTCTTGTTTCTCTTCGCAAGATAAATGTCCAGCCCAACATTCTTTTCGGCGCAAAGGAGTCGGTTGTTGAGGCGGCATTTCACGGGCTTTCCTCGCTTGTGGTTTCCGTGGACGAGGAGGTTCCCTCGCTGCTCAACAGGCTTGAGTCTGAGGGGTTGAGTTACGAGGTTGTGGATTTGAGCAATTGAACGATGGTTTTTTATCTCTTACCATCTGTATAACTCTTACTCCATCGGTCAGTTTGATGAACCCGTCTAAAGAGTGTGAATATCTTTGGGTTCATCAAAGAAGGAGGCTTCATGGAAATTGAATTTGCGCCCCATATCGAAGAAATAAAAAGGGCGCTTGATAACGAAATAGACGAAAGCAACATCATTGCGGAGCTAAAAAAACTGCTTGAATACAGGGTACCACTGAGCGAAGCAAAACGAAGCCTGATTAAGAAATACGGCGGGGGAGAAAAAAGTATCCTGCGGAAACTCAAGGACATCCAGATAGGAGACCGCAATATCGAAGTGACTGCGCAGGTTATCGAGATTTCCAGGAAAACCATAAACGTGAAAAATCTTGAAAAGACTGTTTTTTCAGGGGTTCTGGGCGACGAGACCGCTGCAAGAAGTTTTACCGCCTGGGACGATTTTGACCTGAATGCTGGCGATGTTATCAAAATCACCCAGGCTTACGTGAGAAACTGGCAGGAGCGACCTGAAATCAATTTTGGGAACAGGTCAAAGGTTACAAAACTCACCTCAAAAATCCAGGTAAACCAGAACAGCGAAGTTAAAAAACTCAGGGAATTAAAGGACGGCGACATAAATACCCACACCGTGTTCACGATTTTGAACATCGAATCACACGATATCAACACAAAGGACGGCACAAAAAATATCCTGAGCGGCATTGCGGCGGATGAGGATACCAAACTTCCATTTACTGCGTGGGTAATACTGCCCGAGCTTGCGGCTGGCAGCACGGTTGAGATAAAAAATGCGTATGTGCGCTCATTCAGGGGCGTTCCTACCATTAATATAAATGAAAACAGCGTGGCAACAAAGCTTGATAAGGAGCTTGAATACAAAGGAAATTGCAGAGCCAGGATAGGGGATATTGTCAGTAAAGACGGGGCGTATGATATTGCAATCGAGGGGAACATCCTTTCTATCAGGCCCGGCTCAGGATTGATAGCACGCTGCCCTGAGTGTTCACGGGTGATTCAAAAAGGCATGTGCCGGGTGCACGGCAAAGTGGATGAAAAAACGGATATGAGGATTAAAGCCATAATCGATGACGGAACAGGCGCGCTGACGCTTGTTATCGATGCCATTCTGACGCAAAAGATATGCGGGTATACCATCGAAGAAGCGCAGCAGATTGCAAAGGCTGCAATGTCCCAGAAAGCTGTGGAGGAAGAAATCAAAAGAAAGCTTCTGGGGAAAATGCTCGCGGCTCAGGGAAATATGTCAAAGGGGGAATTCGGGGTTACGCTTGTAGCAAGCAAGGTGTGGGAGCCCCCCGAGACGATTAAGGAAAGGGCAATTGAGCTGCGCGGGAGGATAGCGGTTTAACATGGAAAAGATGGAAAAGATGATGGAGCGGGAAGTTGCATGGCGTATTTTTGCCCATGAGTTTAACAGGTCAAATCTCTTCACAGGCGAAGGAGAAGAGCGCACACCCAATTATTTCATTACGCCAACCGGCGTAAAATGCAACCGCCTTTTTATCGTGGGCGTGGTCACTGAAGTAGAAAATATCAGCAAGGAGAATAACCTGTGGAGGGCGCGCATTGCAGACCCTACTGGCGTGTTTACTGTGTATGCAGGGCAGTACCAGCCCGAAGCCGCTATTTTTTTATCCGGACTGCAGGTTCCCGCATACGTGGCTGTAGTTGGCAAGGCAAGAAAATATGAACCCGGGGAAGGAAGCGTGTTTTTATCTGTCAGACCAGAGGAAATGAATAACGCTGATGAAAAACTCAGGGACAGGTGGGTTCTGGACACGGCAGAGCTTACGCTGGAACGCATCAGGTTCATCGAAGAAGCGTTAAACTCAGGATTGTCTGGAAATGAATTGAAGGAACTTTTGCAAAAGAAAGGAGCCAGTGCAGCGCTCGCGGACGGGATAGCGCAGGCAATCAGGCATTACAAAAACCCGGATAGAATGATGGCTGAGCTTAAAACGGCATTAATTCATGCCGTGGAGACGGTTGCATCCGAGAGAGGAGTTCAGGAACATCCAATTGAAAAAAGTAAAGAACCGCAGATAGACGCAGATGAACGCAGATTCCAGGAACAGCCAGTTGAAAAAGCAGGGCAAAATATTGAAGAAATAAAGGAGCCGGAAGCAGTGGCGGAAAAGGAGACAACGCCTGAACCTAAAGAAATCATTGCCGCCTTAATCGACAAACTGGACACCGGCAAGGGAATTTCTTATTCTTCAGTTGTTGAAGCCGCCCAAAATGCAGGCATTAACCCCGAATCGGTAGAATCCGGTATCAAAGAGCTTATGGCTGAGGGAAGATGCTATGAGCCCAAAATCGGTGTTCTGCGGAAAGTACAGGAATGATCAGCCCTTTATTAAATGAACCCGCCCTGGTTGTTGAGAACGCATTCAGGACGCTTGTTATTGCGGACATTCATCTCGGTATAGAGTGGGAGCTTTACCACAGCGGCTTTTCGATTCCCAGCCAGGTCAAGAAAAGAACAATGCGCATCCGTGATTATATCATGAAAGTAAAGCCTGACAGGGTTGTGCTTCTGGGTGACATCAAGCATAATGTACCTGTAACATCGTGGCAGGAAAAGCAGGAGGTTCCGGCGTTCCTGAAAGAACTGGCTGCTTTTGCGCCCGTGGATATCGTGCCCGGGAATCATGATGGCGACATAGGGAACCTCGTCCCTGAAAACGTGACTGTACACGATATGAAGGGTTTTGTGATGGATAATGTGGGTTATTTCCACGGTCACACGTGGCCTGGTGTCGAACTGCTATCTGCATCTTATGTCGTAATGTCCCACAATCATCCCACCATAAGGTTCACGGATACGCTTGGGCATGCGGTTTCGGAGGAGGTATGGATACGCACGCGTTTTATTGAGAAGGCAATAAGGGAACATTACGGTGATATTATATGGGATGACCCTGAAGTTATTATAATGCCTGCGTTTAATGAATTGTGCGGCGGGATACCTTTTAATGAATCCATGCATGAAGAGCTGCTCGGACCTGTGTTTGCAAACCATGCTATCGAGCTTGAAAAAGCCAGGGCTTTTTTGCTTGACGGGACTGACCTTGGTACTATCGGAAGCATCAGGAAGCTCGGGATAACGAAGGTGCGGAGAAAAAGGAAAAAGTGAATGTGGAATATTGAGTATTAAAAACCGCAGATAAGCCGAAATTTTGGCTTGTTTTTGATTGACCTTTCCCAAAGGTTTACGCAGATAAACGCGGATTTTTTTCAACGAATAGGAAAGCATAAAAACGTATCATTATGGTTGAATCAATATTAACCATAATAGATAAATTGATTTAGCTATGTTTCCATGGAGTCAAGATTCGCTTGGATTTTATAAAAATATACTTAAACAATAGCTTCACTATAATCTATTTCTAAAATAGATTGAAGGGTAGATACTAAACCATTATCAAGGTCATTTGTTTCTAAGGTTACTATGAAAGTTTCAAGAATACCTAATCTTTCATCATCATCAATAGGAATAGCGTCGCTTCTTCTTTTTTCCCTGTATTCATTTCTCAATATCGGAATATCTCTTACAAAGTGGCTCAAAGAATATCCAATATACACTACATCTTGAATAATCTCTTTTTGATAAGTTTCATTCCATAAGTTCGAAAGAATTGCCAACAAATCTCCAAATTGTTCCATTTCACGATTAGTTTCAGACCTGCCAGTACGCTCACGTATAGCTTTTCTTATTCTGCGATGACTGCTCTCCAACCTGTTATTATGGCGTCTGAACGAAACTTTTCTTGAAATCTGATAAGATTGGCTCTATATGGTTTTCAGCTTCAGATGGTATTAAATCAGCATTGATAACTATGTTTTCGATGCCTTCTTGGAGCACAAAAACAACTCTTCCACCTGACCTATGAGTTCCATCCATGTGGAGAATCATACATCCTTTGCGTTCAATTAAGTCCTTTATTTTTTGACTCTTATTCAAATGAAATTGCTTGAAGAGCAAAAGGAAGTCAAGGCTCCTATTTGAAATGGTTCCATCCGAGAGGAAAATACCTTTTGTTTCAAGAAATATACGTATCTCCTGACGTTTCATTCCCAAACGCCAGCGAAAAAGACCGATTAGAACGATTACGTTAATGTCGGCGTTGCATTTGGGTATTAATGGTGCTTCTATCCCATCACGAAGGGAAATGTATTCGTCAGGATTGTTTTCATAACCCAGGACCTTGATTGCGGTATTTTTTGTCCCGTGAAGAGTTGTTATTTGTCTTCTGTATGTGTATTTGACTGAGAGTCTTCTATTGTATTCTGCACTTTCTTTTTTCTTTTTCTGGGAAATATCAGTTGAAGAATGGGTTTTTTTTCGTCAAGCTTGTAACGAATTATTATTTCTTTGATTTCTTTGCGTTCAACGGATTTACCCATCCCATTGAGCATGAGATAGATGTCATTGGCAGATAGTGAATCACTCAGAAGCAGTTGTGCTAAATATCCAAAATGAAGTTTTTCAATTGTGAATGAACTTGGTTCAGGAAGATTGTTTGGATCATTACTCAAATACCTGACATGATGTTGAATTATGTTTTTTCCTTGTCGTTCGTTCCATACTTCGGCATATTTAGTTGTGGCTCCCTGCTTGATTTTACGGATGAATGTTTTGTGCTCAGTCATATTGTAGTGTATATACACTACAAACTAAATAACACTTTCTTTTTGATTTTGAAGGAATTATAAGGATGGGGCGAAGCTTAATTAATAAAAATTTAAATAATATATTTAAAAAGTTCCAAGTCTAACTTGACGCCATGGCTATGTTTGGGTCTAAATTTAGTAAATAATTTATGAGACTTTTTAATTTCTTCTGGTTACACTCATAAAATGTCAAAACCTACAAAAATTGAGATAAATAAGCAAATGTTCATCCGAAACTCCAAAAAAGATATCCAACATTTGAAATTTACAT
>JAHFCV010000043.1 GCA_023249275.1 Candidatus Methanoperedens sp. | reverse complement strand
GTGACCGTGTACTTTGCCTTCTTTCCAGGCTTTATGGAATTCCTCGGGGGACATTCCGAACCTCTTTTCTATCCTGGATAACTCTTTTTCGATATCTTTTTTGCTTAAAATATGAAAGGGTGGCATGCGTACACCACGCATGGATTTACTCCTGACCGGCGCACCAATTGACGTACCTGTAGTACCTCTAATATTGTGTCCCGCTAATGCAGATTTCCCATGCTTTTTTGATATCCGAGTCATATACTAAGAGTCAGTAAGGTTTAATGGTACTTATAATTTTGCGAAGTACCTCGTCATACTGTTTTTGTGCCTCTTCCTGTCTATAAAAACCAAAACAATCAAATCAGCGATATGAACGACAAAAGTATGGAACAGCGCCGTGAGAGGAGTACTGCACAACGAGCGCCCCGCTCCCTCGCGCGCCGCCGGAGGTGCGGGACAAGCCCGCATCCGCATGGGCTGTTGCAGGCGCATTAGCTATTGTGGATACCAATTTCAAGAGACTTATTATTATCTTCTCGTTTTAAAAAACACAGAGTAGGCTATGAATGCGGTTCATAGAAGACAATGAAAAAGGACACAAACATTAACAGCGAACTAATACGAACTCGTACGAACTCTGGCGGCGTGAGTTCGTAAAGCGACACCTCGCTTTATGCGGTGTTCAGGTATGCGAAGCATACCTGTCGTTTGATAAAACTTTCCTAAAGTTTTCAGTTCGTACGAGTTAGTTGTTGATTTTTTCATAATAGGGCGCAGAGGACACGGAGAAAAGCACCAACTCTCTGTGCGCTCTGTGTACTCTGTGGTTTATTTTCTATGACTTCAATTGCGTTACCTTTATGTAATATGAACTGAATAAAGGGGGAGTCTGAATCATTTTATATGATTCGATAAAAACCGTAGCAAGCATCTGCTTGCGGCGTATGGTTTAAAACCGAACGCATTCTTGCGTGAGTCGGACCTGAAAAGGTCTTACGGAGGAACAAATGAAAAACAATTACAAAACCAACCCGGTAATATTAGACCTGATATCAGGTCTTAAGAAACAGTCCAGAGAAAAGGAAGTGCCTCTCTGGCGCGATATTGCAATAAGGCTTGAGCGCCCCACAAGGAATTATCCTGAAGTAAATCTTAGCAGGATAAACAGGTACACCAAAGAAAAAGATTTAATACTCGTTCCCGGAAAAGTCCTTGGCTCAGGTGAATTGAATCATAAACTGACAGTTGCTGCCGTGAGTTTCAGCGGAAGCGCAAAGACCAAGATAACAGAGGCTGGGGGAACATGTCTCACCATCGAAGAACTTATGAGCAATAATCCGGAAGGTTCCAGGGTAAGGATAATAGGGTGATATCATGACAGTAATAGACGCAAATAATCTTATTCTGGGAAGAATGGCAAGCACAGTTGCCAAGCGATTGTTGAATGGCGAAGAAATTAAAATCATCAATGCAGAGAAGGCAATCATCTCAGGCAGAAAGGATACCACATTTGATAGATACAGAAGATACACTGACAGGGGGTCGCGGGAATTCGGACCTCGTTTCCCAAGAAGACCAGACCAGATAGTGTCAAGAACTATCCGCGGCATGATTCCCCACACAAAGATGACTGGAAGGGATGCATATAACCGGCTGAGAGTGTATATCGGAGTCCCGCCTGAACTGAGCAAGGAGAACGCCGCCACAGTAGAAGAGGCAAGTATAATGCGCCTCAGCACCATTAAATATACTGCGCTTGGCGACTTAAGCAAAAAATTAGGGTCAAAATTTTAGGTGTAATATATGAAAATCGTTAATTCATCCGGAAAAAGAAAAACCGCAATTGCCCGTGCAACAATACGGGAAGGAAAAGGACGCATAAGGGTGAACAAGAAACCCATTGAAATCGTAGAACCTGAACTGATAAGGCTGAAAATGTCAGAACCTCTTGACTTTGCAGGGAATGTTATTCCGACCGTGGATATCGATGTGGATGTACGCGGAGGCGGCATTTTCGGGCAGGCTGGAGCAGTTCGCACGGCTATCGCCAGAGGTCTTGTGGAATGGACAAACGATACAGCCCTGCGGGATGCATTGGCGCAATACGACAGAAGCCTGCTCGTAAACGACACGCGATATATGCTTCCCAAGAGATTCGGCGGCACAGGCGCCAGGAAGAGAAGACAGAAGTCATACAGGTGATACATGATACCGGTACGATGCTTTACGTGCGGGAAAGCCATCTCCAGCGTATGGGATGAATACAAAAAACGAAGCGAGACAGAAGACGCAGGCAAAGTACTCGACGATCTCGGAATCGAAAGATACTGCTGCAGGCGAATGCTGCTGACCCATGTTGAGTTGGTGGACCTGCTTGCGCCGTACCAGTGAGGAGGGGTTGTAGGGTAGCCTGGTCCATCCTATGGCGTTCGGGACGCCGTGACTTGAGTTCAAATCTCAACAACCCCATTTCTCAGGACACGGCAATTTGATGAATCCGTCAAAAAAGAACGGATAACATTGGATTCATCAAAAAAGGAATAGAACATGAACCACTCTCAGAGGGACTCTGGGAAAAAACATAGTATAAAAATTGCATTTATTGAAAGTTAAAGTATTTGTTTTGAGGTGACGCAGGTGAGTGAAACCAAGTTAACACGATATGAACGCGCCAGGATTATCGGTGCAAGGGCACTTCAGATTTCCCTGGGAGCCCCGGTATTGATAGATATTGAGAGAGGAGAACCAATAGACATTGCATTGATGGAACTGGAAAAGGGAGTAATCCCCATTACGGTGAAAAGAGGAGTGAAAGGAAAACAATTGTTTTAAGGTGTGATTTAAATGGAAAATGTCATAGATATTAAACAGGATGTAAAACAGGATACTGGTTATGAATCGATTATTCCCCAGGATGAGTATCTAACTGCGGGAATACACATAGGTACGCAGCAAAAGACAAAGGAAATGATGCGTTTCGTATATCGCGTAAGGACAGACGGTTTGTATGTCCTTGATATACAGGCAACTGACCAGCGTATCCGGCTTGCTGCGAAATTGCTTGCAAAATACGACCCCAAACGGATAATGGTTGTGTCCGCCAGGCAGTATGGTCATTACCCGTCTGAAATGTTTGCTAAGGTAATTGGCGCAAGGGCAGTAACTGGAAGGTTTATCCCGGGCACAATGACAAATCCGAAATTGCATTTGTTCATAGAACCCGATATTCTTGTGGTAACAGACCCATCCGGGGATATGCAGGCTGTAAATGAAGCTGTAAATGTGGGGATACCGGTCATAGGTCTATGCGATACCAATAACTCTACATCCAATGTGGATATGGTGATTCCCACCAATAACAAGGGAAGGAAAGCGCTTGCGTTAATATACTGGCTGCTTGCGAAGAAAACCCTTGAGGAAAGAGGCGACACTATAACTTATACAGTTGCAGATTTCGAAGCTGAGTTATAAAAAGAATATGAGAGCACCCGCAGTTTCGGGGCAGTTCTACCCGCGCAGTAAAAACGACCTGAAACGTGAAATCAGCAGGTGCTTTGAAGGCGTCCCACCGGGTGAAAAAGCTGTTCTCGGGGCTGTGGTGCCCCATGCAGGCTATATCTATTCGGGAAACACAGCAGCTTACGTATATTCAGCGCTGCCAAAGGCTGATACTTTTGTGTTTCTCGGACCGAATCATACCGGATACGGCTCACCCGTTTCTGTTTCCGGTGAATCATGGAGCACGCCGCTTGGGGAAGTAGGCTCTGACAGCGAGTTTATCAGGGCGCTGCCAAAAAGAATAATCGACCTTGACGAGACAGCCCACAAATATGAGCATTCCATAGAAGTGCAGCTTCCTTTTCTCCAGCACAGGTTCAGGGATTTCAGGATTGTCCCAATCTGCATGGGAATGCAAGATGAGGAGACGGCGCTGGATGTGGGGATGGAACTGGCAGAGGCGGCGCGCAAGGTCAAAAAGAAAATCGTGATAATAGCATCAAGTGATTTCACTCATTATAAACCTGATAAGGTGGCGCGGGAGAACGATGCGTATTATATAGGTTCTATACTGGAATTCGATGTTCCGGGTTTTTATCGCAGGTTACATGAGCGCAACGCCAGCGTCTGCGGGTATGGCGCAATTGCGGCGATGCTTATTGCTACAAAGGCTCTGGGAGCAAAGAAAGCGACATTGTTGAAATACAGCACGAGCGGAGACACTATCGGGGATTTGGCTGCGGTTGTGGGATATGCGGGGATTGTTGTGGAGTAATAGTTCACTTTAGCCTTATCATATCGCCCGCTATCTTTGCATTCATAAGATAATCGTCAACAGAAGCGAGTATCGTCCCGACCTTATCCCCATTAAACATCACAGTAAAGGAATTTTCTTCAACGATAGTTTCCATCCCTGAAACATTATCAGGCGCCAGCGATTGTGCAATAATATTCACAAGCTCTCCTGCTTTCCCGCCCTTGAAAACCAGTCTCCCTTTTATCCTCATGCCTTTCCCTTCAACTGCTTCTCGATAATCAAATCCACAGTATCAATGAACTTCATCGCAGTTCCTTTTGGTATCGAGGCTCCTGCCGCCACATCATGCCCGCCTCCAATGCCACCGACAGAGGCAGACGCCTCACGCATCGCTGCTGCAAGGTCAAGCCCGGCAGTCACTAATTTCCTCGTTCCCCTTCCTGAAATCTTGATTTTATCCTCCACTTCATTCAACGTAATGAAAGGCTTATCCGGATAAAGATAGCGGGTCATTGTCCCTGCAATTATGCCTGTGCCGCTTGAATCATCAAGAAGCACATACCGGAAATTCCGCGCCGTCTTAACCTCTGCCTGCGCTTTCTTAATTGTACTTATTAAAGCGCGCTGGTGTTCCCGCGTAATTGCCCTGGCTTCATCAGCCACTGAAGCATCACGCATGCACAGCGCAATGGCAAGACCAGCCTTTTCCGCTTTCCCGCAGGCATTGAGGAGATTCACAAAATCAAAAACATTGGGCACAACTTCATTGTTCAGCGTATATACCTCGCCTATCAAAGAATCCACCGCCGCAGGATTTTGCTTTGCAAGTTTCAGGACTAAAGCTGATGTGAGTTTTATCAACTGTTCTTCAGGAAGTTCTCCCAGTCGTCCTTTTATACCCAGCGTATCGAGAAATGTTTTGATTTTATCCTTATCTCCGGTTATATCCAAATAAGGGTCAACTCCATACTCCAGTAACTCATCAATCGGGTCATCCCCCATTCGAAGCCCTTTTTTAATGGTCACAGTCCTGTTTTCAATCGCCTCATCCAGGATGAGTTTATTTGCGCCGCCCAGAGCCTGCTTATCGCCAATAGCTCCCGCAAGCGCAAGCCCTGCAAGGTCGCCGTTCTCTCCCATCTGCCTCGCCACCATATAAGCGCCGCAGGAAGCGCATAAAAAAGATGAGCCGTCAATCCCGATAAGATGCGGGTTAAAATGAGCGTGTTCTAATTTTCCCGTGGGTTTATGATGGTCTATTATTATGGCGTTTTTTATCTTCGAAGCAAGTTCGACCTGGCTGCTGCCCATATCGCACAAAATGACTGTGCCATTAGATGTTTTTTCAATTAATTCAATGGTGGATTGGTCGAACTGGCTTACAATGGTAACCTGGAAACGTATCCCCCGCCTGTACAGCGCATTACACATGATGCCGGCTGCTGATAACCCATCCGCATCGTTATGGGAAATCAGCCGGACAATATCATTTTTTATTATAGCATTTGCTACTTGCTTACTCAAAGCCTCAAGTTCAGCGAGGCTATCCCTTTCATCATTCATCGTGACTTATCTTGAGATAAGCATCTCCGCTCTCTCGACAGAATATTTCCAGTCTTCCGGAAGCACGCCTTCACGGCGATAATATTTTTCAAGACGCCTAATCTTAGACACCTTATTATTGAGAGCGCGTTTATTATGTACGTCCTTCGGGTTCTTATCTGTGTGTTTCTTAAGTTCAAGGACATCCACTATCAGGTTATAAATGTCTTCCGGAACCTTTGGCGCGACATTCTTTTCCTTCATGACAGCGACAATCTTCTTACCAGTCACCAGCGTAGCATCAGGGACTCCATAGCGGTCTCTTAAAATCATGCCGACCTCGCTTGAGCTTTTACCCTGTGTTGCAAGCTGCTGTATTGTATTCTCAATTTCTTCTTTATTAGTATTCGACCATTTGGGCGGCTCAGTTCTAAGCGGTTTCTTGGAACCCGCCTGCCCTTTCCTGCGTGTATGCATTCGTGCCATTTAATTTTCTCCAAATATCATTATTTTATGTTTATTCTTATTCTATAATAGCGAAGGCAAACCATAATGGAGATTGTATATTAAATAACTTGTGATGGCGCAACGACACCATGAGAACCCTAATCAGGTCACCTGGAAATCAATGCAGATATTGTATTGGTACGGCGCGTAAGGTCTTACAATCCTATTGTTGAGAAGGATTACATGGACATTAGCATGACGCGCCCTTTCTTCAATTTCTTTCAAGAGCCCTTCAAATAGCTCATCTTCATGAGCAATAGCATAGAAATGAATCACTCCGCCTTTTTTTATTGCGCCGAAAGCTCCCTCAAGAAACTCCAAGCCGCTGTGGGGAAGGTTCATAATAACGTGGTCTGCATTCGAAATCCCTTTGATTTCTTCCCTTGCATCGCCTTCCCTTATCTCAACATTCTTTAATTTATTAAGTCTCACATTTTCGCGGAGGTATTTTATGGCATCAGGGTTCTTATCTATAGCTATCACCTGCGCGCCGGGAAATTTTTTCGCAATCAGGACACTGAAAGGTCCCACGCCTGCGAACATATCCACAATCCTGTCGCCGTCTTTTACCTGGTCCGCAATTCTCATCCTTTCAGTAGCCAGCCGCGGGGTGAAATATACTCTAGAAATATCCAGCAGATATCTGCACCCATTCTCCCTGTACAGTGTTTCTGTCTTTTTTTCTCCCGCAAGGAATGTAAACTCGCGTATCCTGTATTCTCCAGTGACAGCGCTTGCAGCCTGTACGACTGTTTTTATTTTTTTATTCCGTATCATAACATCCGCAATCTGCTGCGCATCGCTCTCGTACTGGTCAATTATGGCAATGTCCCCCACAATCTCACAGGCAGGAGTAAATCCAAGCGCATCGACTACGGATTCGTCTTTTATTAATATTTCAAAATCCTCTTTCCCGATATCATAGCCTTCAACCTGCCTGATAATGGGAATTAAAAGATTTTCGCCGTCAGGTTTTATCTTCAGGTTCTTATCTATGGCGCCAAGTTCGATGAGTTTTTGTCTTGTCTTTTCGCCATCTTTTTTAGGGATTATTATGCACAGGGATTCCATATTTGTACTTTAAAATAATTTATTTGTCAGACTTCTGAAAAAATCGTTTCCAGCAGTAAAATAGTAATCACGATTCCTGCCAGGATTGTAACATATCCGAGAATAATACCGGCTGTAACACCTATTTCTTTTAATTTTATCTGGTTTATTTTCATCAGTTAATTTAAGCGTACCTGAAGTTTATAGCTTTGCATGGCAAGGCTTACAAATACTGCTGTCATATATTGGAACATGCTTACGTTTGTCGGACTTGGACTATACGATGAAAAAGACATAACTGTAAAAGGACTGGAAGCTGTAAAGAAAGCCGATATCGTGTATGCTGAATTCTATACATCGCATCTTATGGGCGCAACCATGGAAAAGATTGAAACATTTTATGGCAGGAAAGTAATTCTCCTTACAAGAGAAGAAGTTGAACAGAGTCCTTCATGGCTGCCGCAGGCAAAAGAAAAGAACGTGGTATTATTAACAGGGGGGGATGCGATGGTGGCGACGACGCACATAGACCTGCGCCTGCGCGCAAAAGATATGGGGATAGATACGGCAATTATCCATGCCCCTTCGATTTCATCAGCAGTCTGCGGGTTGAGCGGATTGCAGAATTACAGGTTCGGCAAATCCACTACCATCCCATTCCCATATACCCGCAACGGGAAAACGGTTATTTCAGAGGCTCCATACGATACCATTAAAATGAATAAGAAAAATGACCTTCATACGCTTGTTTTTCTCGATATCGACAGGGAGAAGGGATTTATGGATATTGGAAAAGCTGTCTCGCTTCTTTTAGAAATGGAAGGGCGGCGCGGCGAGGGGGTGCTTGTAAATGCTCTTGGAGTTGGTGTTGCACGAGCCGGCTCCGAATCACCCGCCGTTCATGCGGATTATCTTCCGAAATTAAAAGAGCATGATTTTGGCGGACCGCTGCATATTCTTGTAATCCCTGCAAGCCTTCATTTTATTGAGGCTGAGGCGCTGGTGAAATTGTGCGGCGCCCCTTTGGAAATTTTAAAATAGGATTATTTCAATTTTCTTTTTTCTTTAGCAAGTTTCTTTTTGGCTTCGCCGCTGCCGGATGAAGCCAGTTTTTCAAGTTCTGCTATTTTTCCCTTCCGTTCGCGCTCTCTTTTTTCCATAATCTTTTTAGACATTGCCATAGCCTATATTCTTGGAACTGAAAGTATTTAAAGTCTTTTTATTTTGTGCAGCCAGAACCAGCAGATTAGGATTATCAGTATCGGAAACAAGATGTTTACCCCTCCTGCGCCCGGTGTTGTGGTTGTGGCGTTTACAGGCGGCGTTACAGGCGTAACTGTAACCTGCGTTACAGGGCGGTATGTCACCTGAATGCTTTTTGTCAAATTGTTCCCATTTTTGTCTGATGCAGTTATTGTGATATTATTTATGCCTTCTACAAGGTTGGCGGCTTGATTCCATACCTCGGTCCCTGCAAATTTTCCGTTGACACGAACTTCCAGGAGCCCGCTTTTGTCGTAAGCAGTCCCTGAGACGGTAATTGTCTGGTTTGTGAGTATTTCGCCCTGTTTTGGTTTTTCGATTATTATCTGCGGGGGGGTAGTGTCAGGCTTCCTGAATATGTGCCATGTGTCACCCGATGCCGCGTAGATATAATCGTCCATAATAGCTATCGCGCTCCTGTCCGCAGTGCCTATAATTGAGAAGGTACCGACGGTCTTCGGCGCATAAGGATTGCTTACATCCAGTAATTCAAATATGGATGTACCGTCAGCACGTGCAAGATATACATCATTTTCTGATATTGCTATATCGTATACCTCTTTCCCAATAGAATGATATACTTCTTTCGGCATTGCCGGGTCAGATACGTCGACTATATAGAATCCCTGTTTATTTGCCCCGCTTAAAAATGCATAATTTCCAGAAACTGCAACCGATGTCCCGCCCCAGCCCTGGAAAAAGCCGCTGATATTGGATTTCAGGACATAAAACGTACCAATAAGTTCGGGATTTCTTTTGTCGCTTAAATCAAAGATGAGCATTCCGGTATTTGCATCGGCAACGTACATGTATTTGCCTGATACTGCCACATCATTTGCAAAATTGAAATAGGTAATCTGGTACATTTTTTTTGGTTTTTCTGGATTGCTAATGTTCAGTACGTATATCCATCCCGGACCTGCTGCGACATACAGTTGATTTTCTGAAATTGATAGACCGTACGCCTTGCCGGGATAGTCAATACCTCTAAACGTAGCGACTTGTCTAGGTCGTTCGGGGTCGCTTGTATTGTATACGAGAAGCAAGTTGCCATCAGCTATAAACAGGTGCTCTTTAAAGAATTCAGCGCCATGAGGGTCGGTTGTTTTGAATACGCCAACCTCTGCCAGGTTTTTTAGCGGATCAGGCGCAGCCTCAGTTAATATGGTGATAGATGATATTAATATTAATAGAAAGAAACCCCTTATCATAGCTTTCACAATTAGATTAAGGAGTACGATATTATTTAAATTTATCTAATTAGAAGAATGTTATCGTGGAAACAAACTGCTAAGACTTTAGAGAACACCGGATGAGACCGCGGTCCCTGTACAGTTGCCAAGCATTACCGAGGATAGAAGCCCTATTACTTTTTTCTCCTGCAGGATGGGTGAGCCGCTATCCCCTGGCTGCGGCATGTCAGAGCAGGAAAAAAGGAGGGTAAGAAGCGATGCTCCGGCGCGAATAACCCTGCAGGGGATGATGCGCTGCTCGTTGACGAGCACTGCATCTTCCATCACGGCAGCGCTGCCAAGCGCGGTGATTTCTGCCGCGCAGTTTGAAGGAAGCTCGATAAGCGCCACATCAAAATCCTCCAGAAATTTTCTTACAATGCCCTCTTTACCGTTTACCTGTACCCTGTTTCCAATATCTGTTTTATGAAATATATGAGAAGCTGCAGCTATATAGTGTCTTTCCTTGATTGAGAGGATTGCACCGATGACACAGCGGTTTCCCCTGAACATAAATGAGCCGCCGGATTTTATCATAAACCTTCAAAATTGAAGGGCAGTGATACTATATAGGAATATCCTGCTGTAGCGCGAGCGCGGGGGTTGCGAAAGCTGTAAGGGCTGCTTACCCCTACATTTTATTAAAATACAAAGACTTTATAAGTTTGTAGGGATAAACATGATACTATTCAGTTATGGTTGCAATCAGAAAAAAAACCATAAGCAAACAGACATATTATTACCTTGAGCATAGCTTCCGTGAAAGAGGCAGGGTGGAAAAGAAAGAGAAATACCTGGGAAAATCTCTGCCGCAAAATATCGAAGAATTGAAAAAGCAGTTTATTTCTGAAATTTACAGGGAGAAATGGTTTGGTCTTTTTGACAGAATAAAAGAAGAATATATGGCACAGGAAAAAATGCTTCCTCCATCGGCGCAGGAGAAAGAACTGGAAAACTTCGCTATCAAATTCACTTATGATACGAACAGGATAGAAGGTTCAACCCTGACATTCAGGGAAACCTCTTTGCTGCTCGAAAAAGGGATAACCCCGAATGCAAAGCCTCTGCGTGATGTAAAAGAGGCAGAAGCGCACAGGAGCGTATTTTATGAGGTGCTGGATTGCAAAAAGGACTTATCGCTTGATCTCATACTGTACTCTCACAAAAAATTATTTGAGGACACGAAAAAGGACATAGCAGGGAAGATAAGGCAGCATCAGGTGACAATTGCAGGAAGCAAATTTACACCATCATTTCCCGCAGAAATATATCCTCTGCTAATGGAGCTTTTCAGATGGTATCGCAAAAATAAGGATAAAATGCACCCTGTGGAACTCGCGGCGCTTGTCCACCTGAAACTTGTGACTATTCATCCTTTTGCTGACGGGAACGGAAGAATAAGCAGGCTGATGATGAATTTTATTTTAAATAAGCATGGCTTCCCTATGCTCAATATACCTTATGAAAAAAGAGCGGGTTATTATAGCGCTTTGGAGCGGTCTCAGATAAAAAAGGATGAGATGATATTTCTGCAATGGTTTTTCAAAAGATACCTGAAAGAAAATACACGGCATCTATGAATATTAAATTACTTCAACAGTGGTGGCGCCGATAGGATACCGGGGCAGCCATCGGGGTGTGCTCACCGCAAAGCGCGTGAAGAACGCAAAGCGAGGCAGCAATCTTCCTGAAACAACGAACTCAAAACGAACTCGTACGAACTCAGCGGTGCAATGTCAGCGTGCTGCGTAGTCAATTGAACTCAATGTCCCGCTTCCGCATGCGCCGCCGCATACCTCTCCGTAATCAGCGCGCGCCGCAGCTTGAACAGCACCCTCTGCTTATCGAAACCATATTGCTCCGCAAGCGTCTTGACAAGGCGCTTCTTTGGACCGCCTTTCAGCGCCATCTCTGCCATTACAGCATCCACGAATTCCTTGCTGGGGTCTGCTTCCTTCTTGGCTTCGGCTTTTGCTTCAGGTTTAGCCTCAGCTTTAACTTCTTTCGGCGCCTCTGGTTTTGATTCAGGTGCTTTCACTACTTCTTTAGCAGCCTCGGTTTTTTGAACCTCAGATGGCGCTTTAACAGCTACTGCCGTTGCCTTTTCCTTTTTAGCCTCAGGTCTTACCAGCCCTATAAGCGTTGCTTTTGCTGCTTCTTTAGCTTTATCCTCTGCCATTTCCATCACCTCGAAATCTCAACAGGCGTGAGAGCTCCTTTTTCTATGCCAATTTTTTTTCCTGTGAGCAGCACATTATCCAGCACAGGCGCCACCTTGAACTTCTTTTCAATCGCGTTGCCATTGGACTTTACCTTGAGCGTCCCGCCTTTCAGTAGCTTGAGCGCCCTGACCGTGTTCAGGCTCAGTTCAACAAAATCGTTATCATCGGTTAAATTAAACCACATGAAAGGGTTATACACGCTGACAAGCGCAGTCTTTGCTTCAGCCGGCTTCGACGCTGCCTGTATTGCGCCGTAAGTCGGTCTTTCGTATTTTGGAGTCATGAATTCATCGACTGCTGTGATACCAAGCGTTTTTTTCACCGATTCATGAAGAGTATTGAACTCGAATTTGGCGCCAGCTATGATTCCAAGCGCCTCAAGACCATTCGTTGTTGCGCCGCCCAGAGCCTGCACCCTGCCCTCATTATTGACAAGTGTGCCCTTCTTCTTATAGAGGGGTTCGTGGGCAATTACGATGTTTGCTTTTGCCATGACCGCCTGACCAATCTGGACTATCAGGTTCGTTAGTTTTGAAAGGGTCTCAGTTGGTATCAATGCTGATGGATCTGATTCCAGACAGAACAATGTCTTTATCGTTCCCTTATTGATGTCCTCCACCAGTTGCGCCAGTGATTTTTGCTTTGCATCCTTATACAATAAATACGCACCTGTTGAATTCGCAAACGGCTTGAGGAATGTAATTTTAGCGCCAGCGTTCTTGGCAAGTGCAAGGACGCTCTTTACCTGCTCAACATCCGAAAGCGGATGGAAGTCAGCGATGATCAGTGAATCTTTCGTAATCTGCAATTTAGAAACATCAGCAGGTCTTACGTTCTCATTTGCCAGCGGCAGGTCTTTCCACCACACAGCGGTAATTTTCGCACCTTTGTTCTTAGCAGAAAGAAGGCGCCGTACAATCAGTGGATACTGCTCATATGGGTCAATGAACAACACAATATGTTTGGCAGCTTCTATGTCGCTGTAAGGTATCCCAACGCTAACGGTCTGGTAAGTATCTTTCGGCAGCGCCTCGAAATTTGCTCCTGTGCAAAGATATGATTCTCCAAGCTTCTGGAATGCAAGAAGCTCTTCAGTTGTGGTATTTCCAAATGATAAAAATGCTACAGAACCCTTACTTCCTGAAATTCTCTTCGCCGCTTCCTTTGCAGCATCTTCAAGCGCCATCTCCTTGCCGTCAACCGTTGACTTTACCGGCTTATAGAAACGCGGAAGGCTCATCCCGAACCTGCACAGCTTCCCGGCATTGGTAGGCGAGGATTTCCTGAAATCAACTTCAAGAGCGCCATTTTCTCGAATGTAAAGCCCGCAGCCGAAATTGCAGCCGGGGCATATAGTTGAATAAACATTATCGGTCATTCAATTACCTCCTTTTTTGTAATTCTCGCCACAGAGACCCAGAGGCACAGAGATTCCTGATAAACGTCTCCGTGTCCCTGTGCCCTCCGTTGCTGGAAATCCCTTATCCAAATA
>JAHFCV010000042.1 GCA_023249275.1 Candidatus Methanoperedens sp. | reverse complement strand
TAAACGGGTTCCACTTCGGAAAACTGGCAAAGTCAGTGAGTATTTGCCATACCCGCCCGGCAGATGCCTGGATTTCGATTTCAGTGCGAAGTTCTTTCATTATGTTAAAAGATTTTACGCGCCCCGTCTTCAAATCATTTTCCCATAGGATGCGATCAAACAGCTTTCTTTTTATGGGCGAGAAACATCACTCCAAGCGCGCCCATCACAGGAAAAACCGCAAAAACCGCAGCCGGAAGATAATTTGACGGGAAATACCACGACACCGAAGCGGCGCTGTACAGTGCAATAATAAAAAGCAAGACCGCACCTACAGATTCGTTGCGCATACACAGCATAAGCGGCATATTATCATAAAGCCTTCCTCTATAGAAACAATAGAGGCATATACCTGATATTTGGTATTATATATTATATTCATTAATTTTATAGCCGAATATGCCCTCTCCACCAGAGAGGTATTAATCATGCACGACAGAACAGCAAGACGCATCGCCCTGGAATCCTACCGAATCTGGCTTGATATGCTTAAGATTCCCAAAAAAAATCCAATCCGGGGTAAAAAACTGCCCCAGTGATGCTATGGACGCACAGGCGAAATGTCTCAACTGACATTCTTTTTTTTGCAAATAGCCCATCCTGATAAAAATATAGCCATCATGATTGTTATCGCTGAAATGGCAAGGATAGCATTGGAGTATGCTTCGCTCCTGAAATACCAGGAAAAACCCCCAAAAGTATGTGCAAGCGAGAGCAGGACAAGAATAGCGGATGCAGGGTAGAAGAGCTTTTCATCCCGGGAGAGCAGTTTCAGGACAAGATAAGAAGCGGAGAAATAGAATAATATAGTAAAGAAGACATAAGGGATTAATAAGTCGTTCCTGACCGCATATACCAGCAGCGGGCTGAATTCATTCTGGATCAGGTTCTCCTTCGTGCCTGCAAGCCAGACGGTAAAGGAGTAGTCTATAATTGCTGAAACTGCAAAAAAGAAAGGTAGAGCTATCATCAGCTTCCCCGGAATATCATTTTTAAACGCCATCGATAAGTATTATGGATTCACAAGTATATAAAATTAGTTAAACAAGTATATCTCAATTAAATTCCCTCGTATAGCTTATGTATCCGTTCTTCTCTATAATGTCCTGTCCTTCAAACGACCTTGCCCACTTTATGAAAGAATCCGCAAGCGAAGAAGGTCTGCCGGTTACAAAGTGGAACGTGTGCGCAAGCTCTAATGGGTAGTAGGAATTATTCGCATTGCTGCTGGCAGCAGCAAGCGTGAAGTTGGAGGCGTTCATATTTGTGTATGCAATTCCACTATATTCATTCAGGATGCCTGCTATATGCACGTTCTGCCCTCGTTCATCCTGCGAGTCAGCATAGCCGTATTCTATAAATCCTATAGAGTTCGGCGTATTTTTCAAAGCATCAAGCATCCCGGCGCTGCCTGTAACTGCGGAGATGCTTGAGTTAATTGAAGTATTCCCGATATACTGCAAGAAGGCTTTCTCAGTGCCGGGTGAGCCTGTCATCTGATACGCTTTGAGTGTGGTGTTTGTGCCGTTGTAGAATCCCTTGAGCGTGTTTTTATCAAAAGTACCTACCGGGTTACCACTGCCGTTATTAACGATGATAACAATGCCAGAAGTGCCAAGCTTATAGGTCATGAGGCTGGGGTATTTTCCCATCTCCTCTGGAGAAGGTTCTCTATCCGACACTCCTATGTCCGTTATCCCTGTACCCACTGCGCCGATGGAAACGTTCGAAGTGCCTGCCAGCGTTTCACTCTTCTGCAATTGAAGCGTCACACCTGCGCTTTTATCATTATAGGCTTTTACAAGGGAATCAGCAGCAGGCATGGCGAGGTCTGAGCTAATGATATTTATCTTTATGGATGTAATGTCCGCGCTGTTACTCTTGCCTACCGCGTCGTCGGTCTGGGAACTCACATCCTGCATTATGGTAGAGAGAAATGCCGCGCCTCCCGCTACCACCATAATAAGCATCAGCGAAGCGACTACAGGGGATACTGCCTTTGTGTCCTCGATTATCTTCATATGCGTTTCTGTGTATTTTTTTCTCTGATATAACTTATCTATATAGATTATAGAGTCTTCATACATGGCAGTGCTAAGATATAAGATAAAACATGGCTGCCAACTCAGTCACTTCCCGATATGGCAGTCGGGTTGTCGTCAGCCGTCTGCCCTGAGAACCCCAGCATTTTCAGGATTTTCATTGGAAGGTTTTTCAGTTCTGCCACTAACGATTCATAGAACCCTGGCGTGTCAGAAGTATTTTTAGAATTTTCGATAGAAGGGGTGGGAGAATTCTCAGTGGAAGCAATCCGAACCTCTGAGGGAGCAGCCTTTGCAAATGTTATTTCTACAGGATTGGAAACGCCAGAACCAGTAATAGCTCGCTGGTTTCCTTCGGGGTCGTAGCCCGGCTTATACTCCTTAAATACAAACCTGGCGGGAGGCAGGGATATATTATCGGGAATATTATTTATTTTTAACAAATAACTGCTGTTATAATAGCTTCCCGGCTGGAGAACAATGCTGAAGTTCAACTCTCCGCTAACGCTCTCCATGCCAGGAGGAAGAGAATCCCATACTTTTACCAGCGCTGCCCTGCTTCCATTGTTTTTCAGGGATATATTTACTGTAACATTGCCTGCATCCTTTTTATCGGCTGTTTTTGATAAAATAATCTCTGAAGAGCGCAAAATGAAACTTAAGTTGCCTGTTGACAGGTTATATGTCTTATTATACAGGGCTATGTAAAGCATTGCAGAAGGGAGTGTGTATTCCGCTCCTGCTGTGGGTTTAAGCGGTTTGATTAAGTATTCTTTTTCCCACTTCCCGCCGCGTTCCAAGGATATGCTCCACGTCAAATCCTGCGGTTCTGATACGAAACCATCGCCTGTACTGTCCTTTACAGAAATATACGAAAAATTTAAATTTCCAATGTTTTCCACAGTTATTGTTACAGGGATAAACTGGAATGAAGGATTTACATGAGCTTCCCCGGGCACAATCCTTGTTATGGTCAGGTTTTTTGCAATATCAAATTCGCTCTCCTTTCTCTTTTTAACAATTACATCGAGTACTGTGTAGGGCGAGGGCAGCTTATAGCCTGTGACCACATCCTTTGCTGTTATTTTGAGCGAGCTTTCATCATCTTCATATACAGTTTCATTTAAAAAAACAGCGCCGTCAGCAACGGTATAATTTTCTTTTGCCAGCGCAGCGTCCTGTACATGGTTGCCATTCTTAGAGATGCTCAGTAATACATAATCATCGCACCCAAAAAATCGTCTATTAATGCCGTCTGTTTCAGTTTTACATTTTTCTGGATTTTCTTCTACAGTTCCTGGTCTGAAATCTATCGCTGTAATATTATAATCGGAAACATTAACGCTTTCACCCCAATTAATTTTTAAACTTGCACTGTATTCTTCCCATTCAGATGCCGCTCCCACCGCCATTAAATTCAGCCCGATGATAAGCAACAGAATAGCCCTCATTGCCTGAAAAATAGAATAAAGCCCTACTAAGCTTTTTTGTATGTAGAATATATAATCTATATACTTTTAGAGAAATCAATGGCTAACTCGGCGATGTTTGCAGCATAATCCCCGATTCTTTTCACGCTGTCTGTTATAAGCCCCATGGACATGACAGCCTCAGGACTTAAAGTGGTTGCCCGGTTTCTGACCCGGTGCAGTTCCTCGCCTGTTTTTTTATGCTCTTCGATAACCCTGTTCGCAAGCTCCACATTGCATTTTGTAAAGGAACTGACCGAATCATTGACAAGCTTATGAGAGATGGCACCTATTTTAACGATCTCATCGAGCATATCCTGGGGAAATTTTTCGCCTGATTCCATTACTATACCAGCTATCTTTCCTGCATGGTCTGATACGCGCTCTAACTGGTCGCTTGCCAGTCTGTAATAGAAGGCCCCAATCAATCCCAGTTCACTCTTTTCCGATATCCTGGAATGGAGCAGGATATCCATGAACTGTTTTGATATCAATAGATGGAGGCGGTCTATCTCATCGTCCTGCTTTACGACTTCAGAAGCGATGGAAACGTCCTTTGTCTTCATTGCCTTGATGGTGTTGTCAAGCATCCACTGCACTTTTATATGCATGCGCCGAAAGCTCATATCGATGGGCATCTCTCCAGGATTCAGGATATCCTGAACAACTACCTTCTCGTGCGTTTCTTCGATAATCTCAATGCCTATCAACTTTTTCACGATAGCATCTATATCTTTTTTCTGCTCATGTGTGATATTTTTGGCTTTGAGTTCAATCACACGATACCCTGCAACATAGGTGGCTATTATATCTCTTATCAGCGGTTCTCCCACCCTCCCATCTATATTCAGGCTCTTTGGGCCCTGGGGCGCAAAACCGCCATTTGAAGTTAAAAGAAGAGTACCGTCCTCCTGGGGATGCATGTGAACAAGGGAACCGGAGGTTATCCCGGTACTGACAGCCCACTTCTTGGGAAGAGAAACTACAAACGTTGATTTGCCGGTCACCTGGACTTTTCTTATTTCTGCATTTGTCTTTTTAATTTTCATCACTCATCTTTACTTACTCAGATTTTCCGAGAGGCTATATAGTTTCTCCCAAGAATCTATAGATTCTATATAAAATCAGTAAAGCCTGTTTTAATTCTATTATCTTGAAAAAAATAGTCTATATTATCTATATAGATTAATTATTAATTTAATTCACACATTCACGCACTTATAATGAAAACATTGGTTGAAGGCTTTAATCTTGGCAGTTTATCTCATTTTCCAAAACGCATTGGCGGGTATCTTTTTCCAGGACGCATAAAAGGAAATGGAAATGGCAACGGGAATAAACATAATGGGAATGATGGGCTTGAAGTGCATCTTAAGCAGCTTGAGGAACAAATACTGGGCAGGAAGGAGGAGAGTAAACAAAATATTATGGACATTCTTCACTCCTTCAAAGAAAAACCCATCCGTGAATTAAACATAACCTATCCCATCAATCCGCCTTACCAGTTTGTCCAAATCGCGTATGATACTAATGCCGAAGAACTCCTGTACATGCCGCTTGAGCCTGTTCTTGACAGGGCAGAGAAGGAAATCTTCCAGAGAATAAAGGGTATCTTTGAGAAAGAATTGAATATGGAGAGCTTGCAGGCTAACCAGCAGATATACATCGAAAAGAGGGCGGCAGAAATTATTGACACATACAACATAAGCGCAGGCAAGACTGCCCTGGATAAAGTGCTTTATTTTCTCAAGAGGGATTTCATCGGTTATGGCGAGATAGACCTGCTGATGAACGACCCTTTAATAGAGGACATAAGCTGCAACGGCCCTGGCAGACCTGTTTATATATATCACCGCGTCTTTGAGTCCCTGCGGACACAGTTGAAGTTTGAGGGAGAATACAGGCTAAACTCTTTTATATTAAAGATGGCTCAGATTTCGGGAAGACATATATCGGTGCTTGACCCCATAACAGACGCTACCTTACCTGACGGCAGCAGGGTTAACCTCACCTACAGCAGCGAAGTGACCAGGAAAGGCTCATCCTTCACTATCCGGCGGTTCAAGAACGAACCTATATCCTTTATAGATATAATGAAATACGGCACCTTAAATGCAAGGCAGCTTGCCTACCTGTGGTTGTTGGTGGAGTACAACAGGTCAATACTTGTCTCAGGCGGCACCGCTTCAGGGAAAACAACACTGCTAAACGGCATCTGCCTTTTCATAAAACCCGAGGCAAAGATTGTGAGCCTCGAAGATACAGCAGAGATAAATATACCTCATGAGAACTGGATACAATCCGTAACAAGGAGCGGTTTTGGAAGAGTGGAGGGGTCTTCCAAACGCGGGGATATCGGTCTATATGACCTGTTAACCGCCGCACTGCGGCAGCGCCCTGAGTACATAATAGTCGGGGAAGTCAGGGGGGCAGAGGCAAGCACTCTATTCCAGGCAATCTCAGTCGGTCATGCCGCTATGGGTACAATACATGCAAGCTCCATTGAAGAACTCATTAATCGCATCGAATCACAGCCTATGAACGTTCCTCGTAGCCAGCTTGCAAGTCTTGATCTTGCGATATTTATAAACAGAATCCGTATTAACAACAGCTATGCCAGGCGGATTGTGAACATGGTGGAGATACATGGGATTGATTCCACGACAAAGGCTCTCGTCACGAATAATGTTTTCCATTGGGACCCTTATAGCGATTCTTTCAACTACAAAGGCAAAGGCTCTCTCCTGGAAGATATAGCCAGTGAACACGGAATCAAACTTGAAGACCTGGAGAAGGAGATGGAACAGAGGGAGAAGGTGATTGAGTGGATGCACAGGCAGGGAATTACCCATTACAGGGATGTGGCAAAAAACCTCAAGGCATATTACAATTCTCCTGGTGAATTCGTGAAAAAGATAATAATGCCAAAAAAAGCACGCAAACGCAATCCGAAGACATTAAAGCCCGGTAAAAACGTTAAACCATGAATACATTCTACAAGAAGTTATGCTACCGCACGGTGGGGAGACACATAGAAGGGAGCAGCCTGGAAAATGAAATCTCAACGCTCCTTTACCAGGCAGAAATTAAAATGAACGGAACCATGTTTCTCTCAGTCTTGTTAACAAGTTCCCTCATGCTGTCCCTCGCCGTTGGAGCTGTTTTTTACATTCTTTCCATCGAACTGTTTTCTCCTCTTTTTGCTGCCCTGCTGGCTTTTGCCGCCCCCGCAGGGGTTGTTTATTTCCAGCTCACCTCAAAAATCCAGGACAGGCGCCTTGCCATTGACAGCAATCTACCGTTCGCTATCAGCCATATGTCTATACTGGCATCGATAGGGACAACCCCCCTGAATCTTTTGCGTATGGTTGCATCTTCTGACCACGGCGCTGTCTCAGCCGAGCTAAAAAAAATTCTCTATTCTGTGGATACCCTGGGCAAGGATGTTATAGGTGCTGTCCTGGATGTTGCAAGAACTACCCCTTCTCCGCACATGCGCTCCCTGCTTATAGAAATCACAAGGATGATCCACACTGGCGGCGGCATGGAAACATACCTGCACAACAGGCTTGACCAACTCCTGGAAATAAAGCGGCAGGTGCAAAAAGAACTCAACCAGTCCCTTGCCCTCTTCAGCGAGATGTATATCACATTCATAAGCACAGGTGTTATTATGAGCGTGCTTGGCGTAACTGTGGGGAGCATTCTCATGGGAGGGAAGATAGGACCGTTCCAGGCAAGCGATCTCTTTGGCATATTCGTATATTTCATTATACCTGTAACAAATGTCATTTTCTTTGTACTTTTGATGGTGGTGTATTCGCCTCACGGGGAGCAGAAATGATGGGTTTTAAAAAAATATATGACAGATATAACTTAAAAAGAGAACACATTATCCTGCTGCTTCCGGCATTAATAGCAGTAATCCTGGTTGTGATAAGTATACTTCCTGCGGGACAGGAAATGCAGGAAAATATTGGATACACGCCAGAAGAAGGCTACGCAACAGAAAAAAATGTAACTGAAGAAGTAACAATAAAAAAAGACGAGGGAGCAGAGAAAAATCTTGACAGGGTTATAGTATTTGCTGTCTTGATAGCGATAACGCCTTACAGCATAGATGTTTATCTTACCAAGAAAAGGATAAGGAGATACGAGGAAGAGTATATCGGCTTTCTATATGAACTCTCTGAACTCCTGCGAGGCGGTCTTGACCCCTTGAGCGCTATAAAGGAGATTGCTTCTCCCGCTATAGAGACAGAACGCAGCCTGCAAGCCCTCAGTCCTCACTTAAAAAAAGCCGCAGCACAGATAGAGTGGGGCGTTTCTTTTGAAACGGTTATTGCCAGCATGGCAGAGTCCCTGAAAAGCCCGCTGCTTAGCAAATACAGCAAACTCATCGTCCAGGCATCGAGGCTTGGCGCTATCAGTCCGGCTATCATTCTAAAAAGTGCAGACGACCTTGAAAAAACCCTGCAACTGGAGCATGAGAAGGAATCTGCGCTAAAGGAATACCTTTTCATAATCTATGCAGCACAATTCATCCTCATAGGATTGATATATCTCCTTAACTCCACCCTTCTTCCTTCAATCCTCGACATGTTCAAGACTGGAACGGAGGGAGGTACGCCTTTTGGCATCGCAGCTCCTGCAATGAATCTTGCCAGCTTTAAGGTCGGTTTTTTCCATGTGTTAATTATTAACGCCTTCGCAAGCGGGATTATTGCGGGCCAGATATCAGAGGGAAAGGCAAGGCACGGATTACGCCATTCGGTTATATTGATTTTAATAAGCTACGCCGCAAGCCTTGCATTTCTGCTGAAGTAATTAAAATCATCCAAAACTTTTTGCGATTATAGGCATGCCGGTATTGCATGCCCTGCATAAGGCATCATCCACGCCTTTAAGCAACGCCCTTGGATTCCCGTGTACTTGTGAGTTTAAGCTGTATACAAATTCTCTGGTGAAGGGAAAAAGGAAGTCCATATTCTGAACAGACCTGCTAACTGCGAGCCTCTTTGCTACAAGAAGCTCGGCTTCTTTATCCTCAAGTCCATCCAGCATATAAAGCTTGTTTATCCGCTCTATGAAAGAAGGATTTGTTTCCCTGATGCCTTTGAAAATTTCTTTATTGCAGGTAAAACAGAGCAAGCTTCCAGCCTTCAGGTTGTTCACAAGGGCGGTGAGGAATTCCATGAAATTATTATCCCCGCAATCAATGTTGTCCAGCAAAATATAGGATGGCTTCTGTTCTTTTAGCATCATTGATGCCAGTATCCCGAGCTCGACAGGCTCTTTTTTCTGTTTTAATGATTTTTTTATTTCTTTAACATACTGAGGGGGCCGGAGTCTCCCCATAAAACCCATCTTATCATTTATCTGTTTCAGCCCGCTTTCGAATAATCTCTTTATATTTAATGAATAGTCGCGTTCAACACCTAAAAAAATTCGGAAAATCCCGCTTTTAACTGCTACTTCCTCAAGCCATCGCAGCCTCTGGGTTTTTCCAATACCCAGTTCTCCTACAAAAGCCACCACAGCCCTCCCTCCTTCTGATAACTCCCCAACTATACATGCCAGTTCACCGTCTATCTTCTGGCTCACATGCAGTAAGTAGATGCCCTCTATCGCCTCAGCCGATACCTCCCGAAAAGGATTCGAATTCAAACCATATAGCTTATATTCATTCGTCATCTTCGTATCTCTGCCATTTTTATACCGTTCTTTCTACTGAGGATGCTATCATGCAGAAGAGTCTTTTAGAATGGTTAATTAATTAACCCCTATAGTCTAAATACCTCTATATACTCTATAAGGAAATACATTATTGGGTCGGAAGAAAAAACATAACATGTGAAGTTGCTTAAAGATGAGTCCGGGCTATCCGTAATAGTCGGCACGCTGCTGCTGATACTGATAGTGGTAGCTTCGGCATCTGCCCTCGCTCTCATGGCGTCCGAGGCGCAGAAAAAAGAGATGGAGCGGAGGAGCCTTCGCGTTGCTGTGGAAAGTGAGAACTTAAAGATTCTTTCGTTGGCTCTCAATGGCAGCGTAAACTGGACTAACATGATAATAACAGTTGTGAATCTGAACACCGAGGAGTCAAGGATTGTTGGTCTCAATATTAACGGCATGAATGCTGCAAACTATACAGATGGAGTAAAAGTTTACAATTTCCAGAACCAGTTTCCCGTACCTGCTGCGAGAAGCAGGCAGATATTCTTAAACCTTAGCTCCAGCTTTGCCTCCCCTCTTAACATTTCCAGGAATGATCCCATCCGGGTAATTCTATTTACCAGCCTGACAAACAACTTTGAGCGTGTCTTTCTTCCTCCTGTTCCAATCATAAAAGTTAGTGTTGTGTCTGAACAAATTGGAACTGAGTTCCACGATGTACTCGCTCTGGATGGTTCGGATTCTATTGACCGCGAAGGAACGATTATAAGATACCAGTGGCAGGTTGGTAACACCACTTTGATTCTGGGGAATCTAAGCGGACAGAAAGCGAGGATGAATTTCGATCTGGGCAATACAAGCCAATTCTGGGTCAACCTTAACGTGACAGATAGCAACGGGATATCAGGTTTTGCCCGCTGGGAATCTCCATAAAATTAGACCTGCATAATCTCCTTCATTTTCGATGATTCTCGCTATAAAAGTTATATATTTTGTCCCAAGAATCTATATATACTATAAAATATCAGTAGAATAAGGAATAAAATCATGGAAACACGAAAAGTCTATGTAAGCGGCGGTTCAACCTATGTAATTTCACTGCCAAAGAAATGGGTCAAGAAAGCTAACCTGAAAGCAGGAGACTCCCTGGTTGTAACAGAGCAGGGCGGTTCATTACTGATCGAGACCAGTGTAATTGAAAAAGAGTCGCAGGTAAAGGAGATTAAAATCTCAAAAATAACATCGAGCGATGCTCTTGAGCGCATAATAATAGCCTTCTATCTTGTGGGATATGATACAATCAGGATAAAACTTGACAGGAAAGACCATCTCCCTTACAGAAAGAGCATACGAAAGGTTATGGACTACCTGATAGGCGTCGAGATAGTCGAGGATACCAACGACTCAATGACGCTTGAGATAATGGTGGACTACAAACGCATGATGACCATGCAGATACTCCAGAGGATGTACTCCATCAACAGGTCGATGCTTCTTGACCTTGGCAAGGCTCTGAAAACCATGGATATCGGGCTTGCTAAGGACGTAATAGTGAGAGAGAGGGAAATTGACAGGCTTTATTTCCTGGTTGTGAGGCAGCTCAAGAGCGCTGTGGAATACCAGCAGGTTGCAGAAAAGCTGGGAATAGAAAACCAGAGGGATTGCCTCGGCTACAGGATTGTGGTCAAAGCGCTTGAGCGGATTGCAGACCACATCGAGAACATAGCAAAAAGTTATATCCAGTTAATGGAGATACAGAAGGATGCGCCGCTGGACGATTTTATAAAACTTAACAGCAGCATAGTCCTGACGTTTGAAAAGTCGGTTCACGCATTATTTACAAGAAATCATACAATGGCTGAGACAATTTTTCAGGAATTGAAGGAAATTAAAAAAGTTCATTCCGATATTTCAAACGAATTACTCCAGCCCATAAATATCCAATCTGCTATCCTGCAAAAAACCATGCTCGACAGCCTTGGGAGAATAGCAAGTTACAGCGGCGACATCGCCGAGATAGCTATAAATATGTCAGTCGGTCTTGAATTTTGATAATTACTGACTGAAAAAAAGAAAAAAAATCCGGCAAAATTCTTGCCGGAGTTATGCCTTCAGTACCTTTTTGCGGCTGTAATTGCAGGACACACCCATATCGCATGCACGCATCTCTTCCCATGCCTTGTTGATGATGTGCACAACGCAATTGTTATTTGAGTGCTTGCATTTCATATTATCCAATTACGTCAATTATTGAACCCTTATTCCTGCCTGAATTCCTGCCCGCAGGGACTTTGATTCTCTCCTCAAAAGCAGGGGAACTATTGCTAACTGACATCCCTTCGCTCCTGGGACCCATTATCTGGGCTGAGTGAATACCTGTCATTATAGCCATGCAGCGCACCTTGCCCTCGTACTCCTTCTTTACTCTTGCGCCCCAGATTACATTGGCATGGGAGTCAAGTTCGTATGTCAGCGAAGATGCAATCTCTTCCGCCTCGTGGAGAGACATATCTGTTCCGCCAGTGATGTGCAGCAGGCAGCCTGTTGCGCCTTTTGTATCAACATCAAGCAGCGGGTGGTTCAGGGCTGCCCTTACGACTTCTTTTGCCTTGTCCTGTCCCTTTGCTTCGCCAACCAGCATTACTGCAAGTCCTCCGCCTCTCATTATAGCCCTGACATCAGCGTAGTCAAGGTTGATCAATGACGGCTGGGTTATGGTTTCAGCTATTCCTTTTACGGTCTCTGATATCAACTGGTCCATTACAGAGAATGCCTGGTCTATCGGGAGATTCGGGACATAATCAAGCAGCCTGTTGTTGTCAAGCACAATCACGGTGTCTGCTGATTTTCTCAAATCATCCAAACCTTCCTCTGCCTTGAACATCCTTGAGCGCTCAACCTTGAACGGGCTTGTGACCATTCCGATGACGATTGCGCCCTGGTCTTTGGCTACCTGTGCTACCACTGGAGCTACGCCTGTTCCTGTTCCGCCGCCCATTCCTGCTGTTATGAATACGAGGTTTGCATCCTTTAGCACCTCTTCGAGTGTTCCCCTTGCAAGTTCAGCGGCTCTTCTTCCCACTTCCGGGAATCCGCCTGCTCCAAGTCCCCTGGTTATTGATTTGCCTATCAGGATTTTCTTGTCTGCCTGGATTATGTCAAGGTGGATTTTGTCAGTGTTTATTGCTATGGTGTCTGCGCCGGCAATGCCGATATTATAAAGACGGTTTACTGTATTATTGCCGCCGCCGCCGCATCCCACTACAACAATCCTTGGTGTTCCGAATTCTTCAACTTCTTCAGCTACGCCTGTTGCCGCGTGTTTTAGCATCTGTTCTTTTTCTGCCATTTTAAGTGCGTCTTGTACGAATGATTCCATATTATTCATCCCCTCGGATTATATTTATTGTTCTTTTTTCAGGCGCAAGAATGTATCAACATTTTCTGATTGTTCCTGCGCTTTCTCGAATAATTTCATCCTGCCAACCAATTTTTCACTGCGCTGATCGATTAAATCCCTGATAGCCGTCCTGATTGCTTCGCTTGCGGACGGAAATTCGCCATATTCCACCAACATGTCGATCATTTTTAATTGCTGTTCCGGGAGCCTTAGTGTTACTCGTTGCATTTTGGTAACTCCCTGTGGGAGGTTTGATGGCATACCACTGTGTGCCATTTGTATGACATTTGTATGCCGTGTGTCTGACATACTGTCTGACGCTAAGGTATATAAAACTATCGTTACGGGTTTGTTAAAGATGAAAAATTGCGCGCTGCTGTTTGATTTTGCATTTTGCCTGTAAAAAATACCCTCGTTTCCACTCCATCATGCTTATACCAGATAATTCACAGTCCTAATCCTAATCTTCTTAGCATCCTCTCACAATTTCTATGATTATCAAAAAAGTTCACGATTATCATACCTATAAACTCATTAAAATTAATTTCTGAAGCTTTATAATGCGGACCGCCATGTTCTATCAGTTCATCTGGAAGTAATTCCAATAATTTTTTGTCGGCATCTTTTTTAATTCCAACATGCAAATGAAAGAGAGGTTTTCCAATCCCATTCTCGATTCCTTCGTTTTGATAATGAAAGAAAAAGCCTGTATCGGATCGTATATATTCATAGCTATATTCATCGATACTCCCATCGACTATCCTCTCGAAAAAATTTATTAAAGAACCGTCAATGAGCCTAATCCCTTCAGAAATAGTTCCATAATCGCTGCGTTTTTTACTTTCGGTTATTTCAAAAGCCGGTGATCCATCAATTATATCTTTACAATAAGTATAAAAAATTCCTTTTATTCCAGCCGCACGGTCTCGGACTTTCATTCTTTGATGAACCCAATTATATTCCATCCTTTATAGACGGGTTCATCAAACATACTCATCCTTGTAGAACTCATAATAACAACCCAGCTTCATAGCTTCGTGACCGTGTACTTTGCCTTCTTTCCAGGCTTTATGGAATTCCTCGGGGGACATTCCGAACCTCTTTTCTATCCTGGATAACTCTTTTTCGATATCTTTTTTGCTTAAAATATGAAAGGGCGGCATGCTTACACCATGCATGGATTTACTCCTGACAGGCGTTCCAATTGACGTACCTGTAGTACCTCTAATATT
>JAHFCV010000183.1 GCA_023249275.1 Candidatus Methanoperedens sp. | reverse complement strand
AGACCCAGAAGAGTCATCTGGGCGAAAATCTCAGGAAGACCGTTTTCCCGTATTACTGCTGCGGCTTTCTCAGCATCATAGGCGACACGGTAGTGGTTTACTTCAAATGGGTCTAACTGCAGGATTGCGTAGCTGGCTCGAGTATCACCGTCATCCTGTTTTCCTGTGCCCCCGGGGTTAATGAACCATACACCATCAACCTGACGGGAAAAGGAACGGTGCGAATGCCCGAAGATTATTACGTCAGCATCAGCGAGATGCGTAAGCTCACGGAGTCTCTCATCAGGCGTTTCATGGCATATTTGTTCGTCACCCGGCAAAGGGCTCATGTGGGTAAGAAGTATTCGTTTTCCCCCAGCCTCCAGTCTGAGTTCCTCAGGCAGGGATTTTAGGTATTTGCGGCTCTTCTTCGAGAGAGCATCATACGTCCACTTGACGGCGCTCCAGTCTTCAGGCAGCTTTCCTTTCTTCCAATCCTCTTTCTTTTCCTTGACCTTCAGAACCTTGAGGTCGTAGTTCCCCGCTACACTCTGGACACTCTCCTGACGCAGCCTACTGACAACTTCATCCGGAAAAGCACCATATCCCGTGAGGTCGCCGGCATTCCAGATGTCTGAAACCCCTCTGTTGCTGGCATCTTCCAGAATAGCCTCCAGAGCAGGCAGGTTGGCATGAACGTCCCCGACGAGAGCAATTACTTTTTTTGCCTCTGCTTTCTTTATTTTTGCTTTTGCTTTGGCAGGTTCAGGTTTTATTGGACTTTGCAGTATTTTATGTCTCTCTTTCCACCACGAAGATGCTGTGGGCGTTCTTACATTTTTTTTATCATTCATATTGTTCACTCTCCATGCTTATTTCATACTTACCTGATTCTTACATTTTTCATCGAACGTTAACTGGATAAATTGCTTCAGGTCATTCCATATGTTCTGCTCCTGAATATCTTTCCAGTATGATACAAACTCCTCATATATCGCAGAACGGCGCTCGCGCAGATGCTGCTGGAGGTGAAGCAGGCCTGGAGCAAGAATCCCATAGGAGTCGTCCTGCCCGAAATATTCAATAGAATATGCCCTTTCTTCCTCCATGAATTGAGGCAGGTAATCCATCCATACATCGCAGTCGTGCAGACCTCCGAGCATGTCCTGAAGTTTTTTGCAGACCGCAAGCTGGTTCTCCAGTTCCCCTTCGTAAAGGGGTGAAAACACCTCCATCGTATAGCGGAGTCGCTTTACTGCAATACGCATGGCATGGTGCTCTTCTTTATTTTCAGGGATGTAAACTGAAGCTTCATGAGCGAATATCTCTTCAAGTCTCGATGTTATGTGGACAAGCGCTTTTTGATAGGTATCAGGAGAATTGACAGATGCTTGACGCCGCCTCCCCTTGCGCATCCTACGGCACAACTTTTCCATATCTTCCACCACGCCGCTCTCAAGAAGCCTGTCAAGGGCTTTGATCACACGCGGCTGCACCCGCTCCCGGCGCTGTCTCAGGCGCAGAAGGAAGCGCTCAGCTCCGGGACGAAAGCTTTCCTCCTTTAGCTTCTCAGTGTATATCTTAAGAAAAGCGATCTGCACATCTGCATCCCGTGCCTCCCTGAGAGCGCGTGTGATATTGCGGATCTCTTTTCGCCATTCCCTGTACTTCTTAGAAGGGAAACACTCCTCAAAGGGTGGGAGGTAGGAGCGGATACGCCTTGATGCGACCCGCATCCTGTGAATGAACTCAATATCTTCCGCCTCACGCACGCCTTCTATCTCTCTGGCGAAAGACCGAAGGAGCGGACGGAGCGTATCAGCCCCGAAAAGGCAATATCCATTAGAGTTTTCGAGACATCCTTCCCCTTTAGAAATTACCGTGCCACAACCCCCTGTTCTCGATCAGCCATTCCTGTGAATTCAGCTCTTTCTCTATAGGAGAAGGTGCGACATGCTCGTATGTCCCGTCACTCAATAACCGCCTTGCTTTTACGTTATCTTTCAGGTGGACATTGAGTATGTCCCTGATTATTGCAGCTTTTATATCCGCATCCTCCACCGGGAAGAGTATTTCCACCCTCTCATCAAAGTTTCGTGTCCGCAAATCAGCGCTTCCGAGCAAAACCTCTTCATCCCCGCCATTTCTGAAATAGTATATCCGGGCGTGTTCGAGAAAACGTCCCACAATGGATGTGACCGTGATATTCTCGCTGATTCCAGGAATGCCGGGGCGAAGGGCACACAGGGCACGCACGTTAAGGTCGATTTTTACACCTGCCTGAGACGCCCTGTAAAGAGCCATGATTATCTCCATATCAGTTAAACCATTGTTCTTGAATGCCATATATCCGCCCCCGTGCTCTCTATGATGCTCAATCTCTCTTTCGATACGTCCCAGGAATTCCCTCCGCAAATTGTAAGGCGCAACAAGCAGTTTGTGATACTTCTGCTTTCCGTAATATCCGGTGAGTGCATTGAAGAGGGTAGATATATCTTCACAGACCTGCGGGTTGCAGGTAAAGTAGCCAAGGTCGCCATATATCCTGCTCGTGACAGCATTGAAGTTTCCAGAACTGAGATATCCGTATCGAATTATTTCCTTTCCTTCTCTCCTGACCACAAGGCACAATTTGGCATGAACCTTCAGTCCCGGACTCCCGTATACTACATGCACACCCGCCCGCTCAAGTGCATGCGCCCACCCGATATTATTTTCTTCATCGAAGCGCGCGGTCAGTTCCACAACCGCAGCCACCTGCTTACCATTCCGCCGTGCCTTAATAAGTGCATCAATAACCGGGGAATTGGCGTCGATCCTGTAGAGCGTTATCTTTATAGCCAGCACACCAGTATCCTGTGCTGCCTGATGTAAGAATTTGATAAAAGGCAAGAAACTGTCATAAGGATAGTAGAACAGGATATCCCGATTGCGGACTGCAGGGAACATTTTTTTTTCTTTATCGAAGAAGGAAGGATTTGAAGGAACAAACAGGGCATCTTTCAGGTCTGAGAGATCCAGTTTCATCAGTTCCCACATATCTACCATTCCCATGATACTCTCTATCTCACTGACCAGGTATGAAGGGAGTCCTACCTTATTGGCAAGCATATGACGGATATGGTCAGGCATGGACGCATCCACTTCAAGCCGCACAGGCGGCCCGGTGCGGCGAAACTCCAGGCTCTCTTCTATCTGGGTCGCAAGGTCATCTGCCCCATTCAGATGAGCCTTAATTTCAGCATCGCGCGTGATGCGGAAAGAATAAGATGCTAACACTTCCATACCCGGGAAGAGCATGTCCAGATTTGAGGCTATAAGGTCTTCAAGCAGGACGAAGTATTTGGTTCTCTTGCTGGAAGCGCCGTGTTCTGTACTCCCACTGCTTTCCGCTTCCGGCACAGCGATAAAACGTGAGAATAAACCGGCGGGTACCTTGACACGCGCAAACATCTGTTTTTCAAAATTACCCTGAGTTACCCTGACTACAACAGCAATGTTGATTGTGAGATTGGAAATAAATGGAAAAGGATGAGCAGCATCGAATGCCAGAGGCGTGAGGGTCGGGAATATCT
>JAHFCV010000182.1 GCA_023249275.1 Candidatus Methanoperedens sp. | reverse complement strand
GAGCAGAATATAATGCATCCCAGTAAAGGGTTTGTTTGAATGTCTTCATACTGGCTATCCTTGAAATATGCGAGAAGATGCCGTAAAGACCAAGAAGAAGAGTGGAAACAAGAGCACCAATTACAGAAGAAAATATCACTGAATATACAGGGTTGAAAGCCTCAAATTTTGCGAAAAGCAAAACCGCGACTGTTGCAGCAGTTGTTGCCCAGAGTGCATTTGCAGGAGGTTCGCCCGAAATAGCTTTATTAAAATACCTGTGGCGATGCCCTATCTGTGGCGCAAGCTGCACCTGCGAATTTGGGTTGCTGGCTGAGCCGGCATTGGATTCGCTGTCTTCAAAAATACCTGCAAGGAAGGATAGTAAGCCTGCCAGTATGGTTCCGAGTAAAGGTAGCATGAGGGCGCAGATAGAATATGTTCTCGATATACCTTTCTTATTAGATTCAATAATTGTCCTGAAACGGATAATTTTTTGGTAGAGTTGTCCAAAAAAGGAACTATTAATAATGTTTCCTATATATGACATTGAATTGTGGCTGGAATTTTAATTGGCGTCATACTTGCATGCTAAATATATTCACTATAACTCGTCAAGGTTTTGGATTCTGAGGCTATAAAATTTGTTGCGCTTAGGACTACGAGCAAGTTCGGAGCATCGCCTTGATAAGGCGTTTGACGTTGCTGTTCCGACAACATTGTTACGCAACCGCTACAAGCAGGGGGTACTGGGATAGCATGAAATCTCGACTCAGGAAAAACCCAAACAAACCGAATTATTGTATTTCCCCTGAACCCGAAGTTCCAGCCTCCATGATATTCACTTTCGGCGCGCTAATGCCTTTTCTCGAAAATTCATCCCAGGCTCTTCTCGTAACATCGGACTGGAACTCGAACTCGTATCTCAGGTCATTCACATAAGCCTTGCCCCTGAGGCGCCTGTAAAAAGGATAATCCTTCAAAAGAACGGTATAAGGGCGCTTCTTGGAAACATACACATATTTCGAGGTTATCATCGCCTCTTTCAGGATTTTCATGGCTGAAGCAGCGTCAGAATCGGAATCTATATACAGGTCAATGACCGCCAGCAATTCATGCCCTCCTGCATTGGCATTTGATACCGGCTGCGTAAAGACCATAAAATTCGGCGCAAATACAAGATTATCCTCAGGCGTAACAAGTTTTGTGGCTCTTATTCCTATATCGCTGACCTCGCCATAATATTCCCCTATCTTTATTTTATCTCCAACCTGATAGGGTTTTTCAAGAGTAATCACTATGCCCCCTATCACATCAGCAAAAAGGTCTTTAAGACCAAAACCGATACCTGCGCCTATAAGACCTGAGATAGCTAAAAGCTGGTTGGGAGACAGGTTCAGAATATTTCCAGAAATATGATAAAGTGCAATTCCATAAATTGAAAATTTCAAAACCGGCAGCATCATTTTCACAGAAAACCTGTACCGGTTTACACGCTCTGAAACCTTTACGAGGATAAATGATAGTACTCGAACAAGGATATAGGCTAAAATTAGTACTATTATGGAATCCAATATAGTCGTGGCATCGAATTCCAGGACTTTAAATATGTTATCATCCGCCATTTACCACACCAGCCGTGATCTTTTCAGGAATTCCACTATACTTCCCAGAGCTTCAGGATTGATCCTGCAATTATTATCTTCCATTACTATCAATCCCTGTTTTAATAACCTGAAAATTATCTCATCTATCTGATACTCGAAACCTTCAATTTCCGCCAGTTCTCTTTTCCCAATAGAGTCCATTGAAAGGATAATGCCCAGAATAAAAGATTCATCATAATCAAGGTCAATATTAAAAGACAATTCCTTTACATTACCGGGTTTGATAACCGGGTACTCAAGACTTTTCTGCCATATGACTCCTGCAACTCCGGGATTTCCATTTGAAATATGTTTGATCTTTTCAAAGATAAGGTCTTCAATTGCAACTACTTTTTTCTTCCTGGAGAGCCTGACTTTAAGACGGTCATAACTTATTTTTAGGTAAGGAATATTGATAGTCTTATTCAAAGGTTTGATCATAACCTGATATTTCGCGAAATCGATTATTTTTTCGTTCTCAAATCCCACATCCTGAAGAAATTTTATCTCATTTTTGTCGTACCCCGATAAGATGGATTCTTTTATCTGATCCGCAGTTAATTTCGGGAGGTTTATCTGCACGGGGAAAAATTTTCCGATTTTTATAACCTCATCAAGATACTTCCATGAGTAGAGGTTCCATGTAGTAATGAACATGGTATCGGGATTTTCAATTAATTTTAATAGCTCCTCTATGATTTCAAATCCACCGACCTTGCGCATGTAAAGAAAATGACAATTATCGATTATTACGATTCTTTTTGATTGCCCTTGTAACGCTATCTCCTCTCTGTTTTTAACCGGGCACAAAAGGTTAAGCCTCGTTACCTTCTGCGCGTTGATTTTTTCTATTTCGTTTGCTATTGCGGTTCTTCCTGCAAAAGGTTCGGCTATGATTGCGATGTTTAATTTCTTACCTGATTCAAAATCTGCTATGGCTGCCTGGACATTTGCAATTTCCTCCCGGAATCCTATCAGTTCGGTTTTTTCATCACCCATAAACCATTATTTATATTATACACATCTAACCTTCTTATTTGCCCCCTCAAAAAGGTTAATCTCAACATTCAGATTTATATCTTTATTGTGTATATAAGTTGCGGTAGCAAATTACCCTATCATCAATATAACAATCCGCACAATTATCAGCGCCCAGCCCACAGCCACGACAATCCATATCGCCTTTTTTGCCACCTCTGCTATTGCCAGGAATATCGTAAGTATTACGAGCATCCCTATGGCATCGACTATCGTTTGGGGGATAATAATACCTGACACGGATTGTATCAATTCTACTATTTTTTCACCTATCCAGTGCCCTATGGTGTAAATGAACGCCAGAACGCTTGTTAGTATATCTTCTGCCATAATTCGCCCTCGGTTTATCTGCGATTAGTACATGAGCTTTTATAATATATATTCTTGCATGGATTTAATCTTAAGTCGACATTCGATTAGCTTGCCTGCACCAATCCGAATCCATATATTCTATCCCTGCCAGCATCTCCTAAATCCACTGCACTATAAGCCAGAGCATTACGGATTTCCTGTGGATTCATGGATAAATTCTTGCTTTTGACCAGAGCAGCAACACCACTCACAAACGGCGCCGCCATTGATGTACCGCTTTCATTCGCATAACCGCCATTTACCCATGTGGAATAAATATTCACACCAGGGGCAGCAAGTTCTATTTTAGCGCCGTCCGCGCTCCATACAGGTGCAATGTTATTATAATCGATAGCTGAGACAGCAATCACCGAGTCGAATTTTGCAGGATACAGAACATCATCAGTACTGAGATTTCGGCATTGTCCTAATTTAGAATACTTAATCTTTGATTACTATACCCCGCAGCTCTGCTGCGGTTGGGACAAACCATAGTACGAACTTTTTTTAAGCGTGGGTACATATTAACATAGATGGTAGAGTTAGAACATGCAAGCCAT
>JAHFCV010000041.1 GCA_023249275.1 Candidatus Methanoperedens sp. | reverse complement strand
CATGTCTGGAAACCTGGGGGATGGGAAAACGTTTGTGTTCAAGGTATGCGACGGGACAACGTCGATGCCGTGTTATGCGGTGCTGCCTGCATATCACATAAGCGATAATAACAGTGCGCTTTTTGAGGCAGGATACGGCGGCATAGTTGAGATTTACGGCGCCCTTGTAAGGGAGAATAAGGCGCTGTCTTCATACAATCTTTTGATTACAAGAAATACCAGGGTCGAACCTGTAACTTAGTCCTTCAATAGCTTCAATATCCTCATACCCTGCTCGATACAGTCCATTTTCTCCCTGACGCGCGCAAGGTCGGTTTCTGCATCGAGGGTGGCGGCGATCTCCCTGATTTTATTCGTAATAACGCTGCTGATTTCCTGGCTATCTGGTATTTGCGATGCTTGTGCTTTTGTTTTTTGTGTTTTTATCAGGTCTCCTGGTTCTTGTTCTTTTTTCTGGTCTTTCTGGTTTTTTGGGTATTCCTGCCCGGCTTTTGTCTCTTGTTTCTTAATTTCCTGTTTTTCCTGAAAATCACATACAGGGCAGACCGTGCTTCCCTGATACCTGAACATGGGAGCGCCGCATTCATGATGGGTCGCCAGCATTGTCCCGCCTTTTTCAAGCAGTCTTGTGATTTTCTGAATTTTTTCGTCCGTTACTTTACCGCTCATAATATCACCGAAAGTCTTTTCTTACAATAACTTTAATATGCAGCTTTACTTTAATATGTTGATTCTGTTTTATAATAACAGCTCGTGGTGATAACCGTGTCGGAAAATCCTAGTGAAGTCATAAAGCAGTGTGTTGATGTACTCGACCGGATAATCAAAGATGATTCTGTTCCCAGGAATATCAGACGCTCCGCTGACAATATAAAAAGCACGCTTTTAAAAGAAAAAGAGTCCCTCTCCAGAAGGACTGCGATGGTAATTTCCACTCTTGATGAGATTGGCAACGACCCCAACGTTCCTATACATACGAGAACTTTAATCTGGGGGCTGTCCAGCAGGTTGGAGTCTATTCCTGTAGATAAATAATCAGGTAATGCTGCGACGTTGCTAGGCTATACCTACCCTGTTATTTCCTCTGGAACTTCTTTTGGTTTTTTTTGTTTTTTGAGAGGATATTATTACTTTACTTCCGTATGTTTTTTACACAAACCCGACAATCACCGATTTTTCTTATTGTTTTTTAAACATGTTTTTTATATTAAACAAAAAGAGAAAGATTTATATATAGTCAAATCTAAGTGGTAACATATTGGTTTTTATTTTTTCAGTTCTTCAATCAAACCTTGGTTTCTATAAACTTCCAGACGAAACAATGGGGTAGGTCTCCAACAAATCTCCACATGAACCAGGGGGATTTCGACGGCGGACAGCAAAAAGACAATTTTGGCAAGCAGAAAACATAAGCCTAAAAACCGATACGCTTCCACCCAATCGTGGCACCGAATCCAAAAAAAAGCTCTGTGACTTCCAATAGAAACAAAGGGGTCAGAACCATAAGTCTTAATACCTCTCTTTCTATTGCAGTATATCTTGGAGGATGATGGTTTGGAGACTCAAGCAGCAACAATAAACGGTATCTTTGAGGACATGTTAACGAGGAAGAACATCTTTGAAAACAGGGAGGTTCTTCGTTCAACATATATCCCTGATCATCTACCCCACAGAAGCGAGCAGGTGAAGGGGCTGGCTACGATATTAGTATCAGCGCTCAGGGGAGAAACACCCTCGAATATTTTGATATACGGGAAGACGGGAACAGGCAAAACCGCTGTGGCAAAACATGTCGGGAAGGAACTGGAGCGTACAGGGGAATTGCATGGAATACCTTGTGTTGTCGTCTATATAAATTGCGAGGTAGTCGATACACAGTATCGCCTGCTTGCATATCTGGCACGTCATTTTGAGAAAGAGATTCCCATGACCGGCTGGCCAACTGACCAGGTATATACCGAGCTCAAAAACGCACTGGACACGGAAAAACACATAGCGATAATAATACTGGACGAAGTGGACAAACTGGTAATTAAAGGGGATGATGTGCTTTACAACCTTACCCGGATAAATTCAGAACTGAAAAAAGCCAAGGTAAGTCTTATCGGCGTTACCAACGACCTCAAATTCACGGAATTCCTTGATCCGAGAGTGAAAAGCTCACTCGGAGAGGAAGAGATAATCTTTCCCCCGTACGATGCCAACCAGTTAAGGGACATTCTTCACCAGAGAGCTGCGGCGGCATTCAAGCCTGGCATACTGGAAGATATGGTAATCCCGCTGTGCGCGGCATATGCAGCGCAGGAGCACGGGGATGCAAGGCGGGCGCTTGATTTATTGCGTGTGTCAGGAGAACTTGCAGAACGCGCAAAATCTCCCACAGTCAAGGAGACACATGTTAAACACGCCCAGGAGAAAATAGAGACGGACAGGATTGTAGAGGTCGTCAAGACCTTGCCCACCCAGTCAAAACTTGTTTTACTGAGCGCGTTTCTTCTCTGTAATAATGGCGACAGCAACATCACCACAGGGGAGGCGTATAATGTTTACAAGCAGATGTGCAGGATAATCGGAATCGAAGTCCTGACGCAGCGCAGGGTAACAGATTTAATATCCGAGCTTGACATGATGGGCATCCTGAATGCGACTGTGGTGAGCAAGGGAAGGTACGGAAGGACTAAAGAAATTTCGCTGAGCGTTTCAACCGGAAGCACAAGGAAAGTTCTTTTTGAGGATTACAGGTTAAAACCGCTTGAGGATTACAGACCGCCAAACCAGACAAAGTTATATGCTTAATATTTTTCTGGGAATGAGGGAAACATAGCCCAGTACCGGCACCCTGTAAAAACGCGCCACGCCAATTACCCACTCTTTTTTCACAGGCTGGAGATAACTTATGCTGCCCTGCTGGTCGTACGCGAGATTTGTTTTTTGGTTGTCTCCTTTTGTAATATATCCTGCATAAGGAGCAGGGGGTCCGCCCGCCCACATGGGTTCCCCCACATCAACATAGTACCTGGCGCGGTGGATGATGGGTGTGACCTTGTCCCTGCCATAAGGTTTGTATAATATCACATCGCCGAAATCATCAAAGGATGTATAATCTGTTTCTTTTCCGGTTTCGTATGTGATAACTTCTGTCCGGGCAACACCTTCAACGAAAATGATATCCCCTATCTGGATATGTGGAATCATGCTTCCGCTCTCGACAGCAACCATTGGCGCCCAGAGACCCAGGGCGATCTTGGAAACAGATGCAAAAATCATTACGACTGAAATTACGAACAAAAAGTCCCGTAAAAGCCCGACCCAGAAATTCTCGCTTTCATTGAATTTTTTTAATTTTTTTTTCAGTCTCATGAACGGGGAGGTAATATCAGGGGAAGTATTAAGGCTTGCCCTTCCCAAACGAGGGAAACGAGGGGTATGCTGCGCACACCCCAACACTGCGCAAGCCGAAGTTTCGGCTTTTAAGCACAAAGGCAGGTTTATAAAGGACAAAGCTGTTACCAAGCTAAACTATGGAAATACAGAGACCCCGGGGCACACGCGATTTTCTGCCCGAAGAGATGGCAAAGCGAAGGTACGCGGAGAATAAACTGCGTGCAGTAGCGGAGCGATGGGGATATGGCGAGATAAAGACCCCAACGTTCGAGCATATCGAGCTTTTTACGATAAAGTCCGGGGAAGGAATCCTTGGCGAGATTTATAACTTCAAGGATAAAGGGGAGCGCGAGATTGCCTTGCGCCCCGAGCTTACGGCGCCTGTGGTGAGGATGTATGTGGAAAGCCTCCAGAGGTCAGCAAAACCCCTTAAGTTCTATTATTTTGACAACTGTTGCAGGTACGAGCGACCCCAGAAAGGACGCTTCAGGGAGTTTTTCCAGTTCGGCGTGGAGATAATAGGAAGCGCACGACCTGAGGCTGATGCCGAGGTGATAGCGCTGGCAGTGGAAATGCTAAACAGCGTGGGCGTAAAAGGCGACCTGCATGTGGGGCATCTGGGGATTGTGCGGGCTCTGCTGAAGGACATTTTGCCAGAACACCAGAGCAAAATCATGAGGCTTGTGGATAAGAAGGATGATAAGGGGCTTGAGGAGTTCCTTGACGAGATAAATGCATCTGATGAGATGCGGGGCAAGTTGTTCCGCCTGATAGGGCTGCGCGGCATCAATGCTGTGCATGAGGCGCGGGAGCTTGTCGGGGATATTGAAGCCATCGCGCAGTTCGAGGCGCTGCTTGATTTGCTGTCCGCGTACGGGCTGGAATACCAGGTTGACTTCGGGATTGCAAGGGGTCTTGATTATTATACAGGCATGGTGTTTGAGATATACTGCGAAGGTCTGGGGGCGCAGAACCAGGTGTGCGGCGGAGGCTCGTACCGCCTCGCGCAGTTGTTCGGCGGCGAGGATACGCCCTCGACAGGGTACGCTATCGGGTTTGACAGGATAATGGAGATATGCGAGGCAAAGCCCGCCGAGACGAAGCGGCTCGTGGTTGTATCGTTTGATGACACGAGAAAGGAAGCCATCGTTATCGCAAATAAACTCAGGGCGCATGTTTCCACGTATCTGGACGTGATGGGCAGGAAGTTCAAAGACCAGATATCCTATGCCAATACGATTGGAGCAAGTCATGTGGTGATTGTGGGGAAGAACGAGCTTGACGCGGGGAAGGTGGCGCTCAAGGATATGAGGACTGGAGTGCAGGAGCTGGTTACGGTGGAGGAAGTGGCGGAGCGAGTGAATGAATAATAAATTAGAGACAGAAAAACCTTCACAGGACGCAGTTGTCATCTTCAGGGAAAGCGCAAAAGGCATGGGTAAACTCAAATTCCATCCTCATGAAGCGTATGAAGAGGAACTGGAAGAGAGGATAAATTGAATTATTTTGAAGAACTCTTAATCATTGTAGATAGATTCACACCCCAAAAACCACGACCCAAAGATTAGTTTTAAGCATTAATCTACTATTTACCTTATTCAACAGGTGAATTTATTGTCCCCGACCGAGCTTCCCTTCATCGTGATTGCAATAATTTTCCTCATGCTGGCATCGATATTCTTCAGCCTGTCAGAAACCTCGATAATATCCCAGAACAAAATCCGACTCAAAGGCTATCTTGCAAAGGGGCGAAAAAACGCTGCCGTCATAAAAGAACTGCTTGATTATCCTGAGAATTTCCTCGCAGCCATCCTGATAGGCAATAACATAGTCAATATTACAATATCAGTGCTTGTAACCGTGGTCGTAATTGATATTTTCGGCCCGAATGCAATATCGGTGGCTACTATAATCGCCACTCTCCTCATTGTGGCTTTTGCCGAGATAACCCCGAAAGCATATGCTGCACGGAATCCCGGGGTAGCTTACAGACTTGCGCCGTTGATGAAAATTCTTATATGGGTACTAAAACCCCTGATTGTTTTCTTTACAGGATTAACGAACATCTTACTTCGTTTGCTGGGGATAAATACCTCCATCAGGGAGCCTATATTCATGCGCGAAGACCTCTCGCACATGATAGAAATGGGAGAAGAGGAAGGAATAATCAAGAAACAAGAGAAGCACCTTCTCAAATCAGCGCTTGATTTTTCAAAGATAAAAGCAGAGGACATAATGATCCCCTTTGAAAAAGTAACGTGCATAGACGCCTCGGCAACGCTGGAAGATGCGGTTGAACTTGTCCGGACAAAGAAATTCGCAAGAATCCCCGTAGTCAACGAAGGAAAAATACTGGGCTTTGTGCATATAAGAGATGCACTTAATAATCTGGCTGACATGAAAAAATCCATAAAAGTGATAGCCAGACCTGCCCTTTTTGCAAAGCCCGACGCCTCTTTACTTGACCTTGTGGATTTGATAAAGGGCAGCCAGTCAAGCATGTGTTTTGTAGTGAACGAGGAGAAAAAACCCCTGGGTCTTATAACGCTTGGATTGCTGCTTGAAAATATCGTGGGCGAGATCAAACACATCGAGTAGTTATATCCGCACAGCCACACCCCTCCCCATCAGGTACTCCTTCGCCTCGCCAATCGTGTACTCCCCGAAATGGAAAATACTCGCAGCGAGCGCTGCATCAGCTTTTCCTTCAGTAAAAGCCTCATACATGTGCTCGATATTTCCCGCGCCGCCTGAGGCTATTATAGGGATATCCAGCGTTTCCGAAAGCAGCCTTGTAATGGGGAGGTCATAACCGTCTTTTGTGCCGTCCCTGTCCATGCTTGTAAGCAAAATCTCGCCCGACCCGAGTTTTTCCACCTTCTCTGCCCACTGGACTGCATCTAAACCGGTAGGCGTCCTGCCCCCGTAGATGACTACCTCGTACCAGGCACTTCTTTCGTCCTCAAGCTCGATTATGGTTTTGTCTCTGTTATCCTTAATATCAAAATTGCGCCTGCAGTCGATGGCAGTAACGATGCACTGCGAGCCGAATATATCGGAGGATTCTTTCACGAAATCGGGATTTTTCACAGCGGCGGTGTTTACAGACACCTTATCAGCCCCGGCGCGCAGGATGTTCTTTATAGCCTCTGTGCTGCTTATTCCTCCTCCAACAGTGAGAGGGATAAACACCTCATCAGCAGTTCTCTCAATCACGTCTATCATAGTTCGCCGCCGCTCATGCGAGGCTGTGATATCAAGGAACACAAGCTCATCCGCTCCCTGCTCGTTGTATCTTTTCGCAAGCTCAACCGGGTCGCCGGCTTCTCGCAAGCGGACAAACTCAATTCCCTTAACCACGCATCCTCCTTCTTTATCAAGGGTCACATCGAGGCATGGGATGATTCGTTTGGTAAGCATTACCCTGTTTTAGTTGTTAAGGAATGAAATAGTTTTGGTGTCCTTATTTTATTCCAACTTATTTATGAACGGTTGTCTTTCCCAGCACCCTATCAATCAGAGGCGCACCCCCGAATACGTCCTCACGCCTGCCTTTTCCATTGATGTAAACAGCCACGAGTATGATTGTAAGCCCGATGGACGGATTTTCAGGATTTGCCGCAGTAACGCCCATGCCCACCAGCGCAAGCGCTCCAGCAACCATTCCGCGCAGGGCGCCTTTTCTGTATGATTCTATCCTGGTTCTGTGATAGATGCGGATATCCCGCAAAGTCAGGAAAATAATTACCACAAAACCAAATGCAGCGATGGACTCGTAAATCATCTATATCATACTTGCTACTTTTTCAGGTTTTATGCGTTTCAGGTATTCCTTCATCATGGCTGGAAATGATTTTGCCTCCACGAAACGAAGCCCCAACTGTTCAGCCCATTTCTGGATGCCGATATCGCTTGCAACCACGGCAGCATCAAGCTCCTTTGCAAGCAGCAGCACGTCGATGTCGGGCGCGCTGTCAAGAATCCCGTACCGCAGGGCGTTCCTGTACTTATCCCTGAAGTTGTTGATGATTCCCCCTATCACATTGCGCTCTATCTCGGGCTCGATCTCATGCTTCGTTTTTGCTTTGGTGGTGCGAAACAGGCACTCGGTGGCAGATTCCCAAATCGCATCCTCTGCCACGTTCATCCCCTTATTTATGCGCCCGCGCATGAAGTCCACATAATCATAAAAAATCTTGGAGGGGATTTTCACCTCATACCTGTCAGGTGTTTTCTTTACAAGCCACGTATCTATTTTTGCCAGCGTCTCCTCATCGCAGCCATTGTTCTTGGCAAATTCCCTCATCTCATTATATACCGAGGGATAAGGGATGTAGCAGCTTATCCCGAGATGCAGGCGTGCCTCGGCAGCGATATCGAGTATGCCGCCCATGGCAACGCAGAGCGTCCCGCCCTCAAGCTCTCTTGTCTGGGTATCTGTCAGGGCGCTGGTATCAAGAACGAATCTCTGGCGAATCATATATTAGATTATTATCTTTATCGAGTTAAGAAACTTTCTGTTGATTCAGCCCAACGCATATAACACAACACCTTTATATTCCGACTCACTAATATAATCCCCATCATGCGCTCATCAAAAATAACCCGCAAAACCAACGAGACCGACATAGAAATGAAAATCACCTTAGACGGCTCAGGCAACACAGACATCAACACAGGCATTGCATTTTTCGACCACATGCTCAACTCCTTCGCAAAACACGGCTCCATCGACCTTTTTGTAAAAGCAAGCGGCGACCTCACTGTGGACGACCACCATACAGTAGAGGACGTGGGCATAACGCTGGGCAGCGCCCTCCAGAAAGCGCTCGGCGATAAAAAAGGCATCGAGCGCTTCGGGGAAGCAAGAGTGCCCATGGACGAGGCGCTTGCGGTTGCGGCTGTCGATATCGGCGGCAGAAGTTTCCTCGCCTTTAATGCTGTCTTTGAAAGCCAGAAAATCGGTGGTTTCAATCCCCAGAACACGCGGCATTTCTTTGAATCGCTGGTCAGCAACGCAGGCATTAATGCGCACCTCTCTGTTACCGGAGAGAACGACCATCATAAAGCCGAGGCGCTCTTCAAAGCCTTCGGGATTGCATTAAAAAGAGCGGTCAGGGTCAGCGGTTCAGGCGTTCCGAGTACAAAGGGCGTTTTATAGGTTAAATATATTTTAATCGCCGCGCCCCACTTCCAGCATCCTGTCAAGCGCCAGTTTTGCTTTTACCCTCACACCCTCAGGGATTTTAATTACATGCTCGTTTCTCTCAAGCGCACGGATAATGCTGTCGAGTGTGTTCATTTTCATGTTTGGGCAGACTGCGTAGCTCGTTGCAGGAATAAAAGTCTTGTCCGGGTTCTCCTTGTTCAACCTGTGCAAAAGCCCAATCTCGGTTCCTATGATGAATTCTTTTGATGTCGATTGCCTGGCATATTTCAGCATCCCTGCTGTGCTCAAGACCTGGTCTGCAAGAGCTATCACATCAGGTCTGCACTCGGGATGAACCAGCACCTCTGCATGGGGGTGTTCTTCCTTTTCAAGCAGTATATCGCCGGGCAGTATCAGGTGATGGGTGGGGCAGTAGCCGTTCCAGGGAATGATTTTCTTTTCTGTATGGGCTTCAACATACAGGGCAAGATTCCTGTCCGGGACAAAGATAATTTCGTTCTCAGGCAATGCATTTACCACTTTAACGGCATTCGCCGATGTGCAGCATATATCGCTTTCCGCCTTTACGGAAGCAGGCGTGTTCACATAACAGACAACAGCAGCGTTGGGATATTTTTCTTTTTCAAGCTTCAAGGATTCAGGGGTTATCATGGCTGCCATGGGACACTGGGCTGAAAGTTCAGGCATGAGGACTGTTTTTTCAGGGTTAAGTACAGCCGCGCTTTCTGCCATGAAATCCACGCCGCAAAAAACAATCACATCTGCGCCGCTATCAACTGCTTTCTGGCTCAGACCAAATGAATCCCCAACGAAATCCGCAATGTCCTGCACATCTCCGCGCTGGTAATTATGCGCCAGGATGATTGCATTTCTTTCCTTTTTCAATTGCCTTATTCTTTCAATTTCATCCATATTGAGGCTCAAACATTATCCTATTGCTTAAATTGTTTTCTAACTTCATGGCAATATTAAAGGGGATTGAAAGACTTTATGGTTCATATGCAAAAGAACATGCGCCTCATCCTGGCTCTTGACGTTACAGATAAGAACGCAGCAGTCGCGATATCAAAAGAGACAGCAGAGCATGTGGATGCTATCAAGGTAGGCTATCCGCTCGTGCTGGGCGCAGGATTGGAAATTATCAGCAGAATATGCGAATTTGCGCCCGTGATTGCGGATTTTAAGGTGGCTGACATCCCGAATACCAACAAATTGATTTGCAGCCAGGCATTTGAAGCAGGAGCACAGGCAGTAATCGTCCACGGTTTCACGGGGCGTGACAGCCTTCTTGAATGCGTTAAAACGGCGCAGGAAAATAAAGGCGACATATTTGTGGTTACTGAAATGAGCCATCCCGGAGCTGTTGAGTTCATGGCTCCAAAAGCCCTTGAGCTTGCCTCCCTTGCGGTTGAATGCAAAGCTTCTGGCGTTGTGGCTCCTGCAACGCGCCCTGAAAGAGTAAAGCAGATACGCAGCGTTGTTGGGAATTTAACCATAATCTCGCCCGGCGTGGGCGCGCAGGGAGGAAGCGCAGCAGATGCGATAATAGCGGGTGCGGATTACGTTATCGTGGGGCGGACTATTTATAATTCAAAGACGCCCGGAAAAGAGGCTGAAAGAATAGCAAGAGAGATAGAAAAGTGCCGATGATGAGAAACACTCGCTGAAATGTGATGAACCCTATGAGTACTGAGGCAAATATCCACAACCGAAACACATAATACCCATCCATAATATATTCAAAATCCAATTATGCCCTCTGAAAAATGTACTTTCTGCTCTGGAGACAAATGCACGGCTTCCGACCTTGAACCATGCGACTTCAACGGAGATAATTTCAAGGAATGCCTTCGCTACCGTCTTCACTTCATAAGACCGCAGGTTATGCAGTTGCGTTAACCACTTTTCACCAATAAAGCGATTTTCTGCCCCAGGGCGTAGCACGTCGCTAAATCCTGCCCATCAGGCCTGAAGTTCACTTCCAGTGATTCAGCGGGTTCGTATCCCGATGATTTTAATTTTTCGTTTACAGCCTTAACAGCCCCGCCAGCCCAGCCATAGGAACCGAAGGTAGCCCAGAGCTTGTTCTTGGGTCGCAAGCCCAGAAGATACGTCAAGAATCCTCCAACAGTCGGGAACATGCCGTTGTTCAACGTGGGTGAACCTATAATTATTGCCCTGGCTTCAAGCACCTCTTTAACTATTTCACTCCAATCATTCCTGCGCAGGTGGAAAAGCGAAACCTCAACCCCGGAATCCGCTGTCCCGCGTAGGATTTCATTAGCCATTATCTCGGTGCTGTTCCACATGGTATCATAAATGACAAGCACTTTCTGCTTCGATATCCCTTGCGCCCATTTGAGATATGCATCTATTATTTTTCCCGGGTTTGTCCATATCATGCCGTGCGAGGGCGCAATCATCTTTATTTCGATGCCCAGTTTCTGGATTTCCTCTATTTTTTTAAGGATTACCCCTCCAAACGGCATCAGGATATTGGCATAATACTTGGCAGCCTCGTCCATCACTGTATCGCATTCGTATCCAAGGAGGCTGCACACATCCTCATCAAACCGAAACGAGGAAGCAAGATGCTGCCCGAAGCCGTCATTGGAAAGGAGAATCTTATCTTCTTTCAGGTAGGTGAACATGCTGTCAGGCCAGTGGAGCATGGGCGCAGTGATAAAGAAGAGCGTCTTTTTGCCAAGCTTCAGTTCATCCCCGGTCTTGACCGTCCTGAAATTCCAGTTTGCCCTGTAATGCCGCAACAAGCCTTCTTTTCCTTTTTCGGTTGCTATGACCTGTGCATTGTTAGCGATTTTCATGATTTCAGGCAGGGAGCCCGAATGGTCCATTTCAACGTGGTTTGAGACTATGTAATCAATCTTTGAGGGGTCTATAATCTCCCTTATCCTGTCGAGCATCTCGCCAGCAAAAGCGTGCTTCACCGTATCCACAAGCGCAATTTTCTCATCAACTATGAGATACGCATTATACGTTCCCCCGCGCGGTGTCGTGTACCCGTGGAAATCCCGCAGGTTCCAATCCACGACGCCGACCCAGTAAACGCCGTTTGTTAATTTTATTTTCGTCATGTGATTCTCCAGACGGTAATTATTTAACAGTATAGAATTATAGTTTGTGGTATGAGGATTGGATTTTTTCTAATTTTGCTGTCAGCCATGCTGTTAAACGCCGGCGCGGTAAAACCTTCAGATTACACCCAGCCTGAGGTGTGCGGCGGATGCCACGCTGAGATTTATTCGCAGTGGAACGGCTCGATGCACTCAATGGCGCACAAAGACCCTGTGTATCAGAAACTCTTTATTATGGCAAGCAGGGAAACCAACAGTACATTTGATGCCTTCTGCACCAAATGCCATGCTCCAATAGATTACCTGTCAGGCAACATACCCTCAGCCGATAATTATAAAGTGAGCGAAATCTCGGAAAAGGGAATAAGCTGCGATTTCTGCCACACGGTCAACGCCTCAAGCGGCATTGGGAACGGGGCTTTTATTTCCTCTCCGGGAAAGGTCAAATATGGACCCTTTAATGATTCATCTTCAATGTATCATGGAACTGCTTATTCGGAGCTTCATACTAAAGCGGAGTTCTGCGGGATGTGCCACGATGTGAAACATCCTTTTAATGGGCTTGTTCTTGAAAATACCTACACGGAATGGAAAGAAGGGCCATACAACGAGACAACCCCATGCCAGCACTGTCACATGACCCCGGGGGTGACAAAGTTCGAGGCGAATCCAGGAAGGGCTGCGGCAGGCGCGCCCATGAGGGAGCATATTTACACTCATTATTTCGTGGGAGGAAATGCCATGCTTCCGGGACTGCTGGGGTCACCGGAGCATGAGAGGCTTGCGAAGGAACGATTGCGCCTGGCGGCAGTGGTCGAGATATTGGACATCGAAAGAATAAATGAGACTGTGAACCTGAATGTGAAAGTTACAAATATCGGGGCAGGGCACAAAATTCCCACAGGCTTGACAGAAGCAAGAGAAATCTGGCTTGATGTTGATGTCAGGGATAAAGCCGGGAATCAAATTTTCAGGTCTGGGGCTATGGATGCGGGGGGGTACATTGACCACAATGCAGTGATTTATCATACCGTATTCGGGGACTCAACCGGCAAAGTCACGGAAAAAGTCTGGTTTGCTGACCGCATACTATTAGATAACAGGATACCTCCAAAAGGATATTCCTTGGAGAATTACTCTTTCACTATTCCTCAGGGTACGAATGGACCGCTCCGTATTGATATTAAACTGAATTATGTTTCAGCTTCCCAGGAACTTTCGGATTTATTGTTCGGGAAAGGCAGTGTTAAGCCGCCTGTAATTGAAATGGCATCAGCCAATGCAACAATCGAGATTCCAGTTCCCAGGAAAGAGATGCCAGGTTTGGAAATTCTATTCATGCCGCTAATAATTTTTGCGGCATATGTTCGAATAAAAAGAAATAGAGGTAGAATATGATAAAATATCGCTGTACTGTTTGTGGTTATATCTATGACCCCGAAGTCGGGGATGCGCCCAGAATCAAACCAGGCACTGCATTTGAAGACCTGCCTGACGACTGGGTATGCCCCCAGTGCGGGGTGGGCAAGGATATGTTTGAAAAAATGTAACTGAAAAATTGCGATTACTTAAAGAACCTTGTAACTTCGGTAGATTTATTAACGAAGAATTTGTTTGGGAACAATTGGGAAAATACCTAAATAGTATTGAATCCAATTAATAATTCGTATAATTACGAACAAAAACGAGGAACAATATGAAACAAGAACGCTGGGGCAATATCGGGTCAAAATTCGCGCATCTCATTAGCGCGCACCCGTGCTACAACGAAAAAGCGCATTTTACGACAGCCAGGATTCACTTACCAGTGGCGCCGCGCTGTAATATCCAGTGCAACTACTGTATCAGAAAATTAGATAAATGCGAACACAGACCGGGTGTGGCTGGCGCTATACTCAATCCGCAGGAGGCGCTTATCAGGGTTGACAAATACATAAAGGAGATGCCCAACCTGCGCGTTGTGGGTATCGCAGGACCAGGCGAATCGCTTGCAAACGAAGAGACCTTCGAGAGCCTTCGCCTTGTCCATGAGAAATATCCTGAACTTATAAAATGCGTGGCAAGCAACGGTCTTTTACTTGCTGAAAATGTGGACAGGCTCGTCGAAGTGGGAGTTACAAGCGTCACGGTCACCATAAACACTATTGACCCGGAAGTCGGGGCGAAGATATACTCCTTTGTGCGCTATCACGATAAGACGTATAAGGGGGTTGAAGGGGCAAAGCTCCTTATCGAGAACCAGTTCCTGGGAGTAAAGAAAGCAAGCGAAGCCGGGCTGAATGTAAAGGTGAATACGGTGCTCATTCCGGAGATTAATTTTGAACAGGTAAAGGAAATTGCCAGAAGGTCTGCCGAGAACGGCGCGATACTGATGAACATTATCCCGTTGATACCGCTTAACAGGTTTGAGAAAGAAAGAGCGCCGGAATGCGATGAACTCACCATGGCAAGGACAATTGCCGAAGAGTTCCTGCCCCAGTTCAGGCTGTGCAGGCAGTGCCGCGCAGATGCGGTTGGTGTTCCGGGGAAGGACCCCTGCGGTTCTCCTGTGCAGGCAAAAACTACAGGTGAGTATTACCACGCATAGGCTGTTAATGTTCAGGCTCTTGTCAAAAAACCACCCCATTTTTTGAAATCAAAGACTATTTCTGCGATAAAATGCTAAACTTGAAACATGGTCGAACCCATAGTTTTAAAAAATTATATCGAGTACAGTCCAGGCTCAGTGGTCAGTAAGACCTTGAAACAAAACCCTGCCGGCACAATAACCTTATTTGCTTTTGACGCAGGGCAGGGGTTAAGTGAGCATTCTGCGCCGTTTGATGCCGTGGTGCAGGTGATAGATGGCGAAGGACTTTTCATAATCGGAGGAGAAGAACATAACCTGGAGGAAGGGCAGTTAATAATAATGCCAGCGAATGTGCCTCATGCAGTCAAGGCAGAACGAAGGTT
>JAHFCV010000181.1 GCA_023249275.1 Candidatus Methanoperedens sp. | reverse complement strand
GCGACCCGGATTTACCCACGCCCCCGCATATCGTGGAAGCCATGAAAAAAGCCCTCGATAACCCTGCCCATCACAGATATCCATCATACGAAGGTATGCTCTCATTCAGGACTGCGGCAGCTAAGTGGTATAAAAAAACCATGAACGTTGACCTCGCTCCTGAAAACGAGGTTCTCACGCTTATTGGCTCAAAAGAAGGCATCGCCCATATACCGCTTGCCTTCTTAAATCCCGGTGATATCTCGCTTGTCCCAGACCCGGCATATCCTGTGTACAACATCGGTTCAATCCTCGCAGACGGGAAACCCTACAAGATGCCGCTGCTGGCTGAGAATGATTTCCTTCCAGATCTTGACGCCATACCTTCGAATATCGCGAAAAAAGCAAAACTCATGTTTATAAATTATCCCAACAACCCCACTTCAGCGATTGCATCGTTAAAATTCTTTGAAGAAGTTGTGGACTTTGCAAACGAGAATGACATTATAGTAATCCATGACAATGCTTATTCAGAGATGACCTACGATGGCTACAAAGCTCCCAGTTTCCTGAACGTCAGCGGCGCAAAAGATGTGGGCATCGAAGTGCATTCACTCTCCAAAACATATAATATGACTGGCTGGAGGCTCGGCTTTGCTGTCGGGAACCGCGATATACTTGCAGGACTCGGGAAAGTGAAAACAAACGTGGACTCAGGCGCGTTTGAAGCCGTGCAGGAAGCAGGAATAACTGCATTGACTGGTCCGCAGGACTGCGTGCATGAAATGAACACGATTTATAAGGAAAGGCGGGATGCGCTTCTCGTTGGTTTAAAGGGGCTCGGGCTTACGGTAAGACAGCCAAAAGCCACGTTCTATGTGTGGGCGCATGTCAACGGCAGCTCATCGGAATTTGCAAAGCTGCTTCTTGGAAAAGCAGGGATAGTGGCTACTCCCGGCGCTGGATTCGGTGAATTCGGCGAAGGATATGTACGGTTTGCCCTCACGCAGCCCGTGGAAAGAATCAATGAAGCTGTCGATAGGATGCGCAAACTGGATATCTGAATCCTCTAGAGAAAATTAAATGAAATCAAAAGATAAAATCTATCTATGATTAATTCAAGTTGTGAAGGAATATGCATTTAAATAGAAACTCTTTTGAGCGTTTCGGTCATGGTGTGAGTTAATGGACATTGAGCAACTTTTAGCCCAGCGTGCGAAACTGGTAGATGCCGAAATGCCGAATCTTCTTGTTGATATAAAACCTCCCGAGCTTGCCGCCGCGGTAAGTTATGCCATAGCCTCAAAAGGGAAGCGCATCAGACCCGCTCTTGTAACGCTCGCCTGCGAAGCCGTAGGCGGCAAAGCCGAAGATGCGTGTTTTGCAGCAGCATCTATCGAGTTGATACATTCCTCGTCCCTGGTGCTTGACGACGTAATCGATAAATCAGAGAAAAGGCGGGGAAGACGCACCATTCATACCCTGTGGGGCAATGACATGGCTCTCCTGACAGTTCAGATACTCGCAGCGCTTTCACTTAAAATAGCAGCTCGTGACCCAAGGCTCATCCATGCAATAGCGGATTCGCTTTTCTATATGGGCGAAGGGGAAGCAATGGAACTTGTTGATTTCGCAAAGGATACAAAGGGTTATCTTGAACTGGCATTCAGGAAGACGGGGTCGCTGTTCAGTTCCGCAGCCGAGGTAGGGGCTGTAGTGGGCGGCGGCGATGAGACGCAGGTAAAGAACCTTATGGAATTCGGGCATCACATAGGAATAGCCTTCCAGATTCGCGATGACATCCTTGACTGCATTTCCAGGGAAGAAGACATTGGCAAACCTGTAAAAAAAGACCTTTTCATGGGAAGACCTTCCATTGTATTGCTTGATGCCATCAATTCAGGCATTTCCATCGAGAGAATGATGAAATGCAACAACGGCGAGTTAATGCATTTAGTTTCGGATTCCATCGACTATGCACAGGAAGTTGCAGGAAAAGAGTTCGGGCTTGCGAAGGGACATATCGAGGAACTCGATGAAAGCCCTGCAAAAAGAAAACTCAAAGAGCTGGGCGCGTATATAATCAATCGCAGCAAATGACGATGGAAAAGGATAGCTCAGGTTCTTTTTTCAATTACCTCCCGGACGGATGCCGTCTTTGTTATAAAGGAGCCAAGCTGGTGCTTTTTGTTACCGGCGTATGCGGGAAAAATTGTTTTTACTGCCCGGTTTCAAACGAAAGGCGGGAAAAGGATTTAATTTTTGCGAATGAAAGAACTGTAAAAAAGGACGAGGACATAATCGAAGAAGCAGTTTCAATGGACGCCCTGGGAACAGGCATAACGGGCGGAGAACCTCTTTTAAGACTGGAGCGGGTGATTCATTACATAAAACTTCTAAAAGCCAGGTTCGGAGCGTCTCACCATATTCATTTATACACTGCTCTTGCGCCTGGAAAAGATGTGCTGTTTTGCTTAAGGAATGCGGGTCTTGATGAGCTCAGGTTTCATCCGCCTCTTGGGTTGTGGGCAACTATCATTAACTCGCCTTACCTGAAATCGATACGTGCAGCCCATGAACTTGGTCTCTCCACAGGCATCGAAATTCCAGCTATCCCGGCTGATTTTAGCGGTATTTTATCATTACTGGAAGAAGTCGGGGGGTTTTTGAACCTGAACGAACTTGAGTTTTCAGAAACAAATTCAGGCGAGCTAAAAAAGCGCGGCTTTGAGGCTGTTGATGATGTTTCATCAGCAGTCCTGGGCAGCAAAGAGGCGGCGGAATCATTGAACTGGAATAAGCTCCATTTTTGTTCTTCGCGTTTTAAGGATGCTGTCCAGCTCCGGGAAAGATTTAAACGGATTGCAAAAAAGGCTTCACGGGATTTTGATGAGGTTACAGATGACGGCACTCTTGTCTATGGGGTTATTGATGGAGATTGCCTGGATATACTGAGGGATGCAGAGGTTACGGAGGATATGTACTCTGTCAAGGATGGTTCTATTGAGACCGCATGGTGGATAGCTGAGGAACTGGCGCCGGAATTGAAAAAAGCCGGATGCAGTGTCTGGGTAATTGAGCGTTATCCCATGAAAGACGGAATGATAATGGAAAAGACCATGCTTTAGTCTTTGATGAATCCAATGATCTCTGTTCTTTTTTGACGGATTCATCAAAAACTGTTGCGTCAGTTTACACCGCGCACACGTATGGCGAAGCCATACGTGGACACCGCATAAAGCGAGGTGTCGCTTTTTGATGAATCCAATGATCTCTGTTCTTTTTTGACGGATTCATCAAATGCAAAGGTATAAACTCTAAAAATTAAATAGTAAGAAGCGGTGGTTTGACTGAGCGCCAAGGAAAATGAGGCAGTAAAGACACGACTTACAAAATATCTGATGCGTGATGAAACCGGCATCAGGAAGTCTGTTTTAAAATTATTCCTCTCCAACAAACCCTATACCACCCAGGATGTGTTTGCCCATCTTAAAAATGAGGGGTTTGATGTCAATTACAGGGGGGTTTCAGCTATGGTGGGTCTTATGAACACAAGGCTTGGTATCCTGAGGATAGATGTGAAAGGCGACCACAATGTCTATTCGCTTAAAGACGAGTATAAAACCAGCGTGAAAGCCACGATGGACAATTATTAGGATTTATTTAACAAATTTTTTCATTATCTCTGCTGCAACAACCACGGTGCCTGATGCCAGCAGT
>JAHFCV010000040.1 GCA_023249275.1 Candidatus Methanoperedens sp. | reverse complement strand
GCCTCGCGGAAATACATCCTGAATTGAGCGAGAAACTTGAAAAATATCTCAGGGAATATGCCGCGCGCAACGGATTGCCGCAGGAATGGGTGACATACGGCTTCTGGCGCTGGCAGGTTCTTCCAAAGTCGATAAGAATGATTGCCGAGAAAAAGGGCATAAACCTCGTTCCCATATGCGAGAAAAAACCTGTCCGTTTTACTATGACAGTTGGGTATCGCCCCTGCAAAGCCGGCGGGATAACGGCAGAGGGCAGTTTCGGAATGCCGTTGAATCTTCCCCTTATTGAAGAGACCGGCTTTCTGGGGATGCTCGGGGACACAAATTCGATTGACGGCGTGATTCTTGCACAGCGCGGGGAGAATAATGTCCATGTTTATGCAAGCGGCGCGGTAGTGGCAAGGGGCGGCAATGAGGATGAGGCGAGGCAGTTAATCGGGCTTGCAGAAAAGACGATACGTCGGGCGCTGTCGTGTACGGGATGCGGTGTGTGCGTGGGCAAGTGCGCGGCGCGGGCGATAAGCGTTAACGGCACTGCAAGGCTCAACGGGAAATGCACCCGATGCGGGAAATGCACATGGTCATGTCCTGTAGTGAAGTTCGGGTAGTTGTCACCCACCGCAAAGTCAGCTATGAACGAAGTTCATAGATAACAATGAAAAGCAAATGACCAACGGAACACGGATTACACAGATGAAACGGATACGCATGGATTATCCGTGAAAATCCGTCAAATCCGTGTTATCCGTGTTCTATGCTGTGGTGCTTTTTCATACCAGGGCGCAAAGAACGCATAGCAAATATTATATTACACAAATTCTAAATATCTTCTGCAACTGAATGAACACCCAAAAAAACACAAGTCACTTTCACCCCGCTCTCCTAACCCTTTTTAACCATGACGCCCTCTTTACTATTCATGAACTTTAACGAGAGGAACTAACATGGATTCAAAAGACGCGCTCGTTGTTTTCGAGGGAACTAAAATAAGAAGAACATGGCATGATGAACAGTGGTTTTTCTCAGTTATTGATGTCATACAAGCCATTACAGACAGCGGGAGACCAAGAAAATACTGGTCTGATTTGAAAAAAAAACTCATTGAGGAAGGATTTGAGTTGTCCGATAAAATCGGACAACTGAAAGTAGAATCGGCTGATGGTAAGAAATACGAAACCGATTGTGCTAACACCGAGTCAATGTTCAGACTAATACAATCCATCCCATCCCCAAAAGCAGAACCCTTCAAAAGATGGCTCGCAAAAGTAGGATACGAAAGGATACAGGAAATAGAAAACCCTGAACTTGCGCAGGACAGGGTTAAGGAGTATTATGAACTCAAGGGCTATCCCAAGGATTGGATTGACAAGAGGCTCCGGGGCATAGCAATACGGCAGGATTTAACCGATGAGTGGAAAAACAGAGAAATTCAGGAGCAAAAAGACTTTGCGATACTTACGAATGAGATATCAAAGGCAACATTTGGCAAAACTGTAGGTGAATATAAAAAATTCAAAGGCTTAGACAGCCAGAATCTGAGAGACCATATGACTGATTGGGAGTTAATCCTCACGATGGTCGGTGAGAAAGCAACAACAGACATTACAATTTCAAAAGATTCGCAAGGGTTAAATGAATGCAGGGATTCTGCTGTTGAAGGCGGCACAATTGCAAAGAATACGCGGAAAGAGCTTGAGCAAAAAACAGGAAAAACCGTGATTTCCAGTGAAAATTATCTTCGCTTAACTGGAAAGAAACAAAGAAAACTGGCAGGAGAAACATCTAATGAGGCTGGTAAAAGAGATTAACTATTAACCCTCACTCCCTCACCCTCGACCCGCCCGCAGGCAAAAACATCGCAATCTTATCGGGCGAAGCAATCGTCTTGATAAGTTTCATGTCCTTGAATTTTTCATTCAGCATCCTGTAAATCTTCTTTGAGAGGTCATTCTGCTCAAACTCTCCCGGCTCTATCTCCATAACGAACTGCGCCCTCTTTTTCACTGCGCTCACAGGTCCTCCAATCAGCCTTTTCTCCTCATTGAGAACAATGCCAAGCGCCGTCCCGAGCATAACGTCCTTGTAATAATTACGTTTTCCCCTTATCACAAAAGCCCCTTTTGCCACATATTCCCCGGATTCAGGTGTCTTTGAAACCTGCTCCGGAAGCACCCAGTAGCAGTCCCCGCTCGCCTGTCCCGATTTCCAGATGCCAGAGTAAGAGACTGTAAACTGCGCAGCCTCGATGAGCGTGGTTTCAGGAACATCCTTTCCTTCCGTTTTTATAACGACTGATGGAGAACCTGATACGTGGGCGTGGAAGAAAATATCCCTTTTCTCAAGGTATTTCTTCACGATATCCTCGTTACTTTCTGCATCGCGCCCACCTATGACAAGGAAGCCATCTGAGGATATGAACCACCTGAACTGCTCGTACCACTTTTGTTTTGGTTTTTCAGGTTTTTTCCTTTCCCGAGGCGCTTCTTCCTTTTCTGATAATTTCTTTGTCCCCTCTATGGCAGCAAGCGCGCCTTTGATCTTAGAGGAGAGTTTTTTTGATTTATCGTAATAAACCTGGGAATTCTGGGGCACTGAAAGCCTGATATCCAGGTTCACATCTTCATTATCAAGCGTTACAGTGATAATCCCCCTGCCTGTGTCAATGGATTTTATCGCCTTTGCTTCGGGCTTATCCGAATTCTTTAATTTGCTCTTTATCTCGTCCCATGAATATCCCTTATCCCTGGCATCCCTTATCGTTTTCAGAATCCCGTCGCACATCTGGTAATGCGCATATATCAATTCGCCCTTGCGTACCAGTTTTCCTTCCTCATCCTTGAATTTTTCGAGCGCCAGCATCTGTTTTTGTATGCGGTACTCATACAGCCCCGGTTTTTCGGCTTTTCCACCCTCCTTTTTTTCCTCTTTTAATTCGTCTTTTTTCCCTGTTTCCGGGCTAAAATACTCATCAAGCGCATCATTAAAAGTGCCAGAATATTTCTTTTCGTTTTTCCCATATTGCGATAACTCAAACGGCAGCACATCAATCGGTTTTCCGTCTTTTAACACAATATGGGGTTTCAGGTCGGTAAGGAGAGGACTAAAAACTTCCGAGAGCGCTTTTTGCACAGCCGCAACATCGCTAAATTGTTTTGCAGGCGTATTTTTATCAATACCGGCGCGCAGGCAGAGTTCCTCTGCATACTGCCCCCCCATGTTCATCCTTGTGGCAAGCGTCCTTACAATATCCGAATCCGAATGTGAGAACATTTCCTTTAGCTCATCGACCGTGGCAGTAACAGGGGAAAGCTGCGGCGCCGGAAGCTCATAGGGTTCACCGCCCCTGACTTTCCTGTCCCTGAAACTGATGGATTTAAGTGGCAGGATAATCTTTTTTTCAAAATTCAGGAGCACAATATTGCCTCTTGAAAAAAGCTCGATAAGAAGAATCGTCTTATCCTCGCCGCGCTGGATGTGCATCTCGATAATGCGGTCAAAATCATACTGCGAAATGTCGGTTATCCTGCCTCCGCTAAGGTGCTTGCGAAGCAGCATGGGAAAGGATTGCGGGAACTTCGGAGCTATTTCCGGATTTTTCGTGAGGTGAAGGCGCCTTCCGGCTTCGATTACAAGATTTGTTCTTCCTTCCTTGAAAATATGAAGCCCTATCCTGATTTCATCTGCTGAATGCTGGTATATTTTTGCAATTTTGGCATCCAGGAGGCGGGGACGGAGTTCCTTGATGAGAGCAGCCACGTCCACGCTTGACATTTCCTGTTTCATGGGGGGCTTATATGCTGCGCGAGTTAATTTAAGTTAGTGGTATATCACTTATAGCCATCATTCTTTTTTCTTCAGGCATGGTTGAGAACTGCTCCATCCGTGCGCCCACTATCTTGCGCCGATCTTCATCAGGCTTTTGCCAACTTTTCTAACTCTTCTCTTTGTGACATACAATTATTACTCCTCTATAATAAAATAGTCCTGTTGTTGTATATGGTTTCTATGCACTAATTATTGTGATCTCAGAATGTTCAATTTCTGCTCTTGATTCTCTCTTTTATCAGCTTCCCGATTCTTTCAGCTTCAGCCATTACCGAGGGTTCATCCTTTACCGACCTGTAGCTTTTCAGAAATCTGGCAGAGCCGTGCGCATATGGCTTGTTATCTGGCAGGATTTCAAGGTATTCCTTATATGCTTCACCAACGCCAAAGTCCATCCCTGTCAATTCTTTTGAGTAGGCATTCCAGACAGTGTAGTGGCAGCTCTCACCAGGCCCGCACACAAAGCAGCATGGCGTGCCTTTGGCTGTCATACTCCCGACTATCTCCATGCCGCCGGCGCGAAGAGCATTCCCAAGCCATTCAGCGACCATCTTTTCTGCCGCGACCCCAACTGCTACGGTTGCTGCAATTTTCCCTCCGGTCAGGAGCTTTACATGCCTCTTTGAATAAAGCCTTTCGATGAACGCCTTTGTAAAAGCGCTTGCTGCGCCGTAAAATGTTGATGACCCGACCACGATGGCATCTGCCTCCATAACTTTTTTGGAGAGCCATTTGAAATCATCGTTGAGGATGCATTCATTGGTAGAGACACATTTCATGCATGCAATGCACGGAACTACTTTTATATCAGATAGTTTGAAAAATTCAGTCTCTGCGCCAGTTGCTTCAAGTATTGTTTTTATCAATGTATCCGTGTTGCTGTTCTTTGTTGGACTTCCACTTATTCCAAGTACTTTCATTTCATACACCTCTTAAAAATAAATTTCTTATCTAAGTAAGCGGTACAGCGAGTGAATCCAGGAATTTATTGTAGCCTGTGAACAGTTCCATGACTCCAAGCACCTCTACGATCTGGCTGGCTGTGAGACCATGAGATTTTAGCTCGTCTGTTTCAGCGTCAGTAATCCTGTGGGGGGTTAGCGTGGCTTTCCTGGCATATTCCAGTATCTTTTTGTCTCTTCGCGAAATCTGCGGACTCTCAATGTTTTTTGTCAGGTCATCTATTCTTTCCTGGCTAAATCCCATCATGGAAAGTGCCATCGAGTGTGAAGCCACACAATAATTGCAGCTATTTGCGGCAGATACAACTACTGCGATGCTTTCCTTGAGTTCCCGCGGGAGTTCGCCCCCCATCAGCAATACCTTTGTCTTTTCCCAGTTCGCCCGCAGCAGTGCAGGAAAATGGGCATAGGTCTTGAAAAGGTTCGGAACCATTCCGAAAGCTGCTTCTATGTCTTTGTAAATTATCTTGACCTCATTGCTTGCTTCTTTTTTTTCTATTAGTTTTATTCTTGTCATGCTGATCGCCTGTTTGAGAAAAATAAACAGGGCTTAGAGCCCTGCTCTTTGAACGATTACATCCGCAACCTGTTTGGCGCTCTTAAAGGGAAAATCGCTTGCTTTTAACAGTTTTCCAGCTTCGCCTGCAGTTACATCAACATTTCCCGCTTTACATCTGGTATTCGCGCCGTCAGGGAATGCAGAAAGAAGCTTTTCCGGTGTTCCTATCGGAAATTTCGCACCTTTGAGTGCCCCGACGATCTGGGCATGGATCTCTTCTTTGACGCTCATTTTCTCACCTCCGTCATTGCTTTTATCTCGCCGGCTGTTTTTGATATAGGACAACCGTTGCTATGTTTTTCGCAATGGAAGCATGCGCTTTTTACGGCGGCTAATGACTTCTCAGCTTCTTCTTTTGTTACTTTTTTGTTCGTGTATTTCCATTCCGGCATTTTATTACCTCAATTCAATATAGTGTAGTTATTCCTATATACTTAGCCGTCATAAAAATATACAAGCTACATTTTAATATACAAACATAACCTTGAAAGTCGTAATAGAAACCTTTTTAACCTGATAAGATAAAACAACTCTTATATGGCTGATAAAAGAGAGAAATCTCAAAAGGAACTCCTCGAAATAAAAGAAAAGCTCTACGAGATACATAATGATATGAAAAGATTCATAGAGAAATCAAGCCAGCAGCATCTTGATCACGTTCTTTCGGGTTCCCGGGCTAATTTTACAAATGCTATCATAGGACACGTTATTGATGACATCGAGGGAGGTCTTGAAAGCAACATGGTCAAAAAATGTGATATGCGGGGGACCTGTAAATCAAACTTTATCGGATTCCTGCAAAAGAATGCAGGGCTGATAAAGAATGAAAATGTCCCTGAAGATGCTATTTTAAAAACCCAGTCCGAATTAAATGACATGAGAAGTAATGCACCATCAAAGCAGTGCGAGAAATGTTTTTCGCAGGTACAGGGCCTCTTTGGGAATCAGGTCAATTTAATGCGTTCTCTCAAGATATATAGTTCAAATGAAGAAGAAAAACATGAGATATCCCCTGTTCCGGAAGGATTCATAGCTGATGTATTTGAACCATTATCCAATAAACAGCGCTTGCAAATTTTAAAAGCGATAGCAATAGAAACTAAAACCTTTTCTGCGCTTTCCGAACTAACAGGTCTTCGTGGAGGAAATTTACTTTTCCACGTGCAAAAACTGCTTGACAGCGGAATGATCTTGCAGCGCCATGAACGCGGAGATTACATGATAACTGATAAAGGATTCAAGGTCATGAAAAGTGTCAGTGACATGTATTCAGTATTGAAGTCCTGAATCATTTTACGAGCATATCCCTTATTTTATGTCCTATTTCATTTGCTTTTTCAATTACATCCTTCTGGTCTTCTATCGCCGTGTATTTATCCTTTGATGGTAAAGCACCTTTACCGAACAAATGCGGAACTGCACTAATCGCGCAACTACCTCCATACCCGCAGGAAAGACATGAAACATTCCCGGTTCCGCTGAGCTTACCGATGACGTTAATTCCTTCCATTTCCATAAAAGCAGCGATATGGTCCGCAGCATGGTCTACGCTCGGTATTCCTCTTCCAACCCCGACTGCCATGGCTGCTCCGATTTTACCTTTGTTGAGCATTCTCTGGTGATGCATGGAGTACATCCGTTCAGTCAGCATCTTCGTTCTTGAGTCGAGAGTGCCATAGGTGGGATAGCCGCCGATGATAAGCGCACTACACTCTTTGATCTTATTTTCAATGATATGCCAGTCATCCTTCTGCTTGCAGATATTATCCCCCGCACAGCCAAGACATGCCCTGCAAGGATGGATATCGTACTCCGAAAGTTTAATAAATTCGTAATCAAGGCCAGTAGCTTCAAGCACGGTCTTAACCAGCCTGTCGGTATTGCTATTCTTAACAGGACTTCCGCTTATTCCAAGTACTTTCATTTTATTACCTCAATTCAATATAGTTAAGTTATTCGCATATACTTAGCCGTCATAAAAATGTATAAACTACATTTTAATATACAAACATGACCTTGAAGGTTATAATAGGAAACATTGGAAGTTTGAAGATATAAAAGATAATCGGAGGTTTTTGCCTCATTTTTGATTTTTGAACAAATAATATAAGATAGTACGGGGTTACATTGTGATTACGTTTTAGGAGCAAAGAAATGAAAAGGAACTGCTGCGAAATCGATGATGACATACATCGTCAAGAGGAAACATCAACGAAAGGGTTGATCCCAGGAACGAACCAATCCGGGCACTCTTGTTGTGATGTTAAAAAAGTTGTAGTAAGTGGAGACAATTCTATTTGCAAAGAATGCGGCAATAAAGGGATTCCTGTTGATGAAATAACACTGAAAAGTCTTGTCAAAGAACCTGCGCTTGAAGCTATCGGGAATCCGGATGGATTCTATTTTTGTGAAACACCCACCTGCAAAGTTGTCTATTTCAATAACGAGCAGCAGGTCTATTTGCATAAAGAGGATTTAAAAGTCAGGGTTGGAATAAAAGAAACGGAAAATCCAATTCCAGTGTGTTATTGTTTTGGATGGACGCAGGAGAGGATTTTTGAACATATCAAGCAATCAGGATATAGTACTGCTGCCCAGGAAATCGGTGCAAAAATAAAAGCGGGAGAGTGTACCTGCGATATAAAAAATCCTTCTGGAAGATGCTGCCTTGGCAATGTCTATAAAGTGGTCAAAAGAGGAATGGAACTATATGGTAAAACTAAAAAATAACGATTCCCGTGAAAAATATCGTTCTCTTTTAAACTCTGCTTCTTCGTTCCCCTCTTTATCAGGAATCATAGTCATGCAGGGCTGGATGTCAGTACTACCCTTGATTTTGCGGGAACAATAAATGAAAAAAGAGAGATCGTAGAGGGTTTGAGGAATGGCAGGTACATCAATGTGATTGATGCATTAGGGATAAACCTGATAAAAGTGAAAGCTGCTTTTGTTTCATAAAAGGACATAGTCTTGTTTGGTCATTAAATATATTTGTTGAACCGATTCGCAGCATATAATCAAGTCAACCCTTTCAGATACTCTACGATACTCATCGTCACGTCCACTCTGCACGCCTCAAATATTCCCTTACCCGAAGGCGTTCCATTGATTTCTATAACATAATCCCTGTCTCCCTCTATAATATCCACACCCGCATAAACCGTCCCGATAACCCCGGAAGCTTCAAGCGCCAGTCGTTCCTGTTCATCGGTCAACACGCAGGGTTTTGCGCTCCCTCCCTGACTCAGGTTATTTATCCAGCCTCCGGGTGGCGCAACCCGGTATATCGAACCTGCAACATTCCCGTTCACCACGAAAACCCGTATGTCCCTGCCTGGATTTGGTATGAATTCCTGCATGTATATCAATCGGTTATTTTTGAAAAGCTCTTTTAGTTTCTGCACTCCACTTTCGCTGTTCCTGACACACTCCACACCTATCCCTTTGTACCCGAATACGGGTTTCACAACGGCGCGCCCGAAAGAAGATAATGCTGCGAGGGCTTCATCAAGGTTGTTGGTAACTGTGGTTTCAGGCGTTGGTATTCCGTTTCTCCGGAATAAAAAGCTTGAAACATACTTGTTTGCCGCTCGCGCTATGGAATCAGGTGAATTCACAACCACGATGCCAAGTTCTTTGAGCTGGCAGAGAATATCAAACCTGAACGAAACATCATTATGTGTAGCGGGTCCCAGGTCTCGAACAACAACGGCGTCAAGTACGGTCAAATCGATTTTTCCCGAATAAATTTTACCTGATGAGATATCCGAGGTCGCCTCACTGAAACTGAATTTCACAGGCTGCATCCCATAATGCCTGACAGCATTACCAAGAGCGATTCCAGTCCAATCGTTAAGGTCTGTTACTGCTATGCCTATCTTTTTCATGCTATCTGCATCCCGAAAACTCATTTATTGTAGCAACACCTGTCCCAAGATGCGGATATTTTGCCACCACGCAAGAGAGGAAATTCACGACCTTTTCTGCCTCATCGATTATCACGCCATCGCTTGTGGCAACGAGGTCACGAGAATTCTTCAAATCATAATCTACGTGTTTTGAAGTCTTTGCGTCTCCTTTAAACCCGTAATGACCCATTTTTTCACGCAAATTCCTTGCAAGCACACCGCTTTTACTAATCTGCGAATCCAAGAGAAAACAGATTTCATTGGGGTTATTTTCTTTTAAAAACTGAAATATCAATTCAATCGCATGTTCTGTGTTTTTTGTAACTTTAAAATTCCTGAAAACACCCCTTATATCCCTTATTACCCCGTCATCGCAAAGATATGCTTTTTTAAGAAGTATACTTTCCATCCCGATGATGATATTGTACCCGTCAATTATGATATTGTTCCCGTTTATTTCTTCACACGGCAGGAATTTTGTTCGTCGTTTTTCTGAAACAGCCTTTGCCAGAATTGTTCTTGAAAGAAGGCGTCTTGATTCCTCGCCTAACCTGTAGTGATTGCACACAAACGCCACAACCGCTTTTTGCGAATAACCCCTTTCAAGAAGATACCTGATGTCCGGCGCGGCATCCACGAAATTCATGGAGCCACCCGAAAGCGCAAAAGCGCAGCTATCCCGCCCAGGGATTCAAGTTTCTTTCCGGGTTCAAACTCGGTGCTGAATACCACTATCCTTCCCTGTGAGTGTTCCACATCTTTTAAAAAACCATCAATAGCGCCGCCCTCGCGTTCTGTACGCAGCAGTTCATCCGCGATTAACAGCGTCTCAATCGCGCCGAGGCTTTGCGCATTCCTGACATCCTCCATGCCATAAGCAGCCTTACCGTTTATTGAGATTTCCTTCATCAATTCCTCGATGAGCTTTGCTTCCCTCCCGATTCTGGATTCCTGCGTTATCCTGTCGACTGCGCCGCGCCGCAGGACTTCCTGGAAACCCGACATGCCGATGGATGATGTATCCTCAAGAACTGTTTTTTTCGCAAGTTCAGGCTCTCGTACCTGCAAGAATTCAAAAAAATCTGATTTCGTAAACCCGGGACCTGCAAGGATTACGGCTTCCACTTTTTCCGCAGCCCATTTCAACTGCGAGGCAAACTCGCCGAAGAACTCGTTTCGCCTGTTGCCTTCGCCTTTTCCAAGCGACTGCCGCAGGGAAGAAGACTCCTCGACCCCGAACTGTCTCACCATTCCTATGCAGGCTTCCCCTTCTTCTATTGTAGCGATTATCACCTTCGGGCGCAATGATGCCATCTGGGCTTCCTTTATGCGCTCAAGCTGGTCGTTTTTCCATATTTTTATCACTGAAAGGTTTGTGCCATCTTCGATGTTCAGCGTATGATATGCGCCGACATCGATTCCGTCAACGATTGTCCCGTGTACACGCAGGCGGTTTGAGAATTTATGGAATTCGACTTTTTCGACCTGTATTCCGAGGCGGACAGTTTTTTTATCGGCTTTTTCCGGTCTTAATTTATCGGTGGCGCCTTCTATTGTCCTTTTTGTGAAAGCATATACAATGTCCCCGGGCTCAAGTATATATTTCAAATGCCAGAGGTCATCCAGTGATTCGGTGACAAGCGAAATCTCACCTTCATTGAACTTAAGTTGCTTTTTCAGGATTTTCATAAAGCGACACCTCGCTTTATGCGGTGTCCACGTATGGCGAAGCCATACGTGTTGAATTTAATAAACTTTTCTAAAAGTTTAGCGACACCTCGCTTTACATGGTGCATATAGTTAAAAACCAAACATTTTAAACTTATCTTTGCAGCCTTTGCGCCTGGTATGAAAAAACAACTAACTCGTACGAACTGATACGAACTCACGCCACCAGAGTTCGTACGAAAGCCGAAACTTCGGCTTGCGCAGTGTTGGGGTATGCCACAGGCATACCCCTGTGCGCCCATAAACAGGCGCGACGGTTTTTGATAAAACTTTCTTAAAGTTTTTCGTATTAGTTCGCTGTTAATGTTTGTGCCATTTTTCATGCTTCACCATAATTTACGCAGGAAATAAAAAAGAAATAGGATGAAAACAATTCCCACTGCCCAGATTACAGGTTCTTGCGGGGTATATATTCTTACATGCGCGCTGCCATTGCCCGGATTCGAGGTATCTTCTGGTATTATGTTTGTTATATGAGGCAGAGGCAGATCATAATCAATGAACTGGTAAACAGGGAACAGCGACACAAGGTTTTGCTCTGGTGAACCTGAATATATATTGTCAACTTTAACAGATAGTATTGTCCTGTTTATTTTATTGTAAATGAAGTAACCATTAATCGCCACTACCTCGCTTTTTACGATTTTATCATTTTCCGTTAATTGAAGCCATACAGAATCCCCGCTTACACTTTTCAAGGTGAGCATGTATCCCTGGTAAAGCCCGTAGGAATCACCTGTAACAAGAGGTATATTGCTTCCGTTTATTAATGTATCAGTGGCTCCCAGGCTCATGGATACAAAAAATAATAAACACAATAATAAGTAAATAACATTTCGTACCCTTAACATATTATTTTCATTGAGTTTGTACGCATGCTTATATATTTCCTTTGCATCTCACAGAAAAACTATGGTAATATCGGTCAGGTTGTGTTCGGGCAGGACAGCATTTGAAGTAATCACCAATATTAAAATTGACTTGATTAGCGCAAGCCGGATTTTGAATACAAAGGTGACAACAAAACATATATTACTTCTAACCTATAAGGGAGTGGAAATCTCAATGTATCCGAGCGGCAGGATGCTCATCAAGGTAAAGAGCAAAGAAGATTCGCTCAATATAGCAAGAAACCTGTTAGCTGAACTGGGCTATGTTGAAGCTGACCAAAAACATGATAACACAATAGAATAATAAGTGATACTATGAAGAAAAGCTATCTAATCGTATGGTTTAACAGTGAAGGAGAGAAGCCGTCAGAGATCAACCGGCGCCTCATGTCCCTGGGATTCAAGCCCATGCAGGGAACTCACGATTACGTATACGAATGGGGAAAGAACGTGGATGTTGAAGAAATCCTCCGTTTTGGTGATAAAGTCCAGATGACTCTTCAGGGTTTGAATGTGATGTTCAAGATTGAAACCCTTTAATCTATTACCATATTTATTACCATTTTTGTTATCGAAAACTATTAATCGTTATAAAACATAATTATCATTTACCTTGTTGCACCAATAAGTGTGATAGGGTGCACGCTACGATGAGCTAGCAAGAGATCGGCAGGAAAACCACATTGGAAACATAAATCCAAGTTTCCATGGCGTAAATGCCACATGACCGCACAAGGTCTAATAGGAAGTGGTTCGACTGGGATTTCTCTCTATGGGGTGCTTTAAGAAAGCGCATGGAGCGCAATTTACAGCGAAGACAACACAAAATATTGTGTTGCGAGGGTGCTGTAAGCCCTTACCAAAAGGGTCAGCTCATCAACCCATCCATCATTTTGCGAACGCCTCTTCCATATTGTGAAGATTGGTTTCATCTATAAAGTGATATTCCCTCTGGTTGCGGTTGCCTCTTCGCTCAAGTATATTATCCCGATACATTCTTGCCAGGTAAGTGGATACTGTGCTCAGGCTGATGTTCCCGTAAACACTCTCATAATGCCTTTTTACATCAAGGGAGGAGAACCAGACCCTGGGATATTCGAATCGCAAGAACATCTCCAACCTTTCCTTCAATGTGAGGGGTTCTGATTCGATGCCTGTTGAAAGGGATGCAGGAAGAGATGCTTCCGTTTTACTTTTTACAGCCGACATTATAAATTTAGTCGCGGATATGGCAAGAAATTTCCCTGAAAACTCAGCCTGGGCTCTTGTGCCGTCATCTTTAACCAGATGAATGTAAACTTCATCGGCTTCTATTGAATTTAAATAATTTACTGCAAGTTCGGCGCAGTCATCCCCTTTGTAATTGATGCTGCCTGCATTTTTTCCTTCGATTTCAAGCCGTATTTTCATAATTTCTCAAAAAAATGGGAGTGCTGTTCACCCGCTCGAGGCGAACAGCATGACATCCGGATTCCCCTCCGATGTCTCCTTCGTGGTGAAATATTGCTGTGAATGACATGTGAATAGATGAATGTCATACTATATAAACTTTTCAGTTGAACCATGGATATTTTCATATTATAATCTAAAATATCAATTATTTTATGCTAAAAACAGTTATTTACAGTTTTTAAAGAAATAAAAACCATTATATTTCGTATTTGTTTATTAGTTGTATGAGGCTTTTATCACGAATTTCACGAATTTACGAATGACACAAATACGCGCAGGTTAGTTTACGATGCGTTACGTGCTCAACGCGTGGTGAGCCAGAGTTGATGGGAATCACGGTGGATAACTATATCATCAATAATACATTCACCTCCTGATATTCGTGTGATTTGTTTATTCGTGCCATTCGTGATTTTCATCATGTGGGTGCTATACAAATATGACAATTTTATAACACTGGATAACATATTTTAATGGCAAGAGTAAATTAGGCTATGGAGTTGAATCGGTATGACCGAGAACATTATCGAATCCTTACTTGAAGAAAAACGCATATTTTACCCATCGGCAGACTTCAGCAAGAATGCCCATATAAAAAGTTTTGACGAGTATAAAAAGATATATGAAGACTCCATTAAAGACCCTGTTAATTTCTGGGCGCAAAAAGCAGAAGAGCTTACCTGGTTCAAAAAATGGGACATGGTGTATTCCTGGGATGCTGAAAACCTGATATGCAAATGGTTTGAGGGTGGGAAACTGAACGCATCATACAACTGCCTTGACAGGCATCTTTCTTTGCGCGGCGACAGGATTGCCATCCTCTGGGAAGGTGATACCGGAGATACTGTAAGTTACACCTACAAACAATTACATACCGAGGTATGCAAATTCGCTAATGTGCTTAAAAAGAGAGGAATTAAAAAAGGTGACAGGGTTGCGATATACCTGCCCATGATTCCGCAACTGGCGATAGCGATGCTTGCCTGCGCAAGAATCGGCGCCATTCACAACGTGGTATTTGCGGGGTTCAGCGCGGATTCACTGCGCGACCGAATCAATGACAGCGCCTGCAAAATGGTAATCACCGCAGATGCAGGTTTGCGGGTGGGTAAACTCGTGCCCCTCAAAGAAAGCGTTGACAGGGCGCTTAACAACACTGCTGCGACTGTAATTGTTTATAACCATGCAGGCGCAAAAATAAATATGATACAGGGACGGGATTTCTGGTGGCACGAAGAAATGGCAACCGCATCCGAGAAATGCGAGCCTGAGGTAATGGATGCCGAAGACCCGCTGTTTATCCTCTACACAAGCGGAAGCACGGGCAAGCCAAAGGGCGTGCTGCACACCACAGGCGGATACCTGCTGTACACCATGCTGACCTTTAAATGGATTTTTGACTACAG
>JAHFCV010000039.1:12123-14841 GCA_023249275.1 Candidatus Methanoperedens sp. | reverse complement strand
GGTATTACTGGATGAAACCATTTCTTGAAAAGGGATTGCCAAACGAAAGCTGCATACTGGAAATCAGTCCGTGCAGTTTGATGAGGAGAGGGAGGTTGTTAAGACCTCTCTTTTACTCTACTATCTGCGGTTGGTTTTTTTTCAGAACCATGCCTGCATCGGGTTCATATCGGCGCGCCGGACTGTTGAAATATGTGATGCATGTTGAAGCGCAGAATCAATTAATATTTTACTCTGTGTCCTCTGTGCTCCCTGTGGTTTATGGTCTATCCTGATCCAATAAACATCATAAACAGAATCCTTCATATATCCTTTAACATATAATACCCCAGCATGGACACATCGCTGCTTCATAAGGAAAATGTGCAAAAAACATACAAGTGCGCAATACTCACGATAAGCACCTCCCGATATGAAAAATACGGGAAAACAGACCGCCCCGAACGCGCCGAGGACGCATCAGGAAAGCTCATCTGGGGAATGGTACAGGCGCAGGGCAGCAAAGTAGTGCATTACGAGTTAATCCCTGACAACATGGAAATGATAAGGGAATCCTTCAAAAAAACCCTATATTCTGAGGCTGATGTGATAATATCAAGCGGGGGAACCGGTCTTTCACCCACTGATGTCACCATCGAGGCAGTGACGCCTTATATCGAAAAAGACATGCCCGGTTTCGGGGAACTGTTCAGGCTTAAAAGCATTGAGCAGATTGGAAATGCTATGATGCTTTCAAGAGCGATTGCGGGCGTAGCGCGCGGGAAAGTTATATTTTGCCTTCCCGGGTCGCCAAATGCTGTCAAGCTGGCGCTTGAACTCATACTTCCTGAGATGGGGCATATTCTCAAGCATGTGAAGGGACAGTAGATGGAATACAAGTGGAAGGCGATGTTCACTGTCTGGATAGGCATCTTCATGGCTACGCTTGACGGGAGCATCGTGAACGTGGCTCTTCCAACGCTCACGGAATACTTCAAAACCGACATAACAACTATCGAGTGGGTGGTTATGGCATATCTTTTGACCATAACAAGCCTTCTCTTAAGCCTTGGCAGGATATCGGATATGGTGGGAAGGAAAAACATATTTGCTGGAGGGCTTGCGATTTTTACCATCGGCTCAGGCTTATGCGCTGTATCAACAACTGAAGGTCAGTTGATTTTCTACAGGGTAGTACAGGGCATAGGGGCTGCCATGTTGATGGCGACTGGTGTGGCTATAATCACTCATGCATTTCCTCCCAGGGAAAGGGGCAAGGCGATGGGTTTGATCGGGACAGTGGTTGCAATAGGTTCGATGACAGGACCTGTCGTTGGCGGGTTTTTAATCGAGAATGTAGGATGGCAGTCTATTTTTTATATCAATATTCCGATCGGGATTTTCGGGACAGCTATGGCGCAAGCAGTGCTCCGGAAAGATGAAACGATTCGAGGGCAAACCTTTGACATACCGGGTGCGCTCACGCTGTTTATCAGCCTTATTTCATTGCTCCTGGCATTAAGCCAGGGTCAGGAATTTGGATGGCGTTCAAATTATATTATTCTTCTATTTATTTCATCGATTGTATTTTTCATCTTGTTTATCAAAGTTGAAACTAATGTGAAACAACCTGTCATGGAACTGAGACATTTCAGGAATATGCCACTTGCAGCAGCCAATATAAGCGCATTCATAAGTTTTATCGCCATGTTCACAGTCATACTTTTAATGCCTTTTTTCCTCGAAAAGGAACTTGGATATTCGCCACAGACTGTAGGCATCGTTTTTATGGCTGTCCCTCTTGTGATGTCAGTCGTGTCTCCCGTCAGCGGATGGCTATCTGACAGGACGAATTCGTATATACTCAGTTCAATAGGCGTGGGTATTGCAAGCATATCCATATTATCGCTTGGTTTTTTGAATGCAGGCTCAAATTTCATCGACGTAGCTCTTCGGCTTTCGCTTCTCGGTCTTGGCATGGGGCTTTTCCAGGCGCCCAATAACAGCATAATAATGGGTTCGCTTCCCAAGGAGCAGCTCGGTATTGCGGCAGGAATGCTTGGAACGATGAGGAATATGGGGATGGTGATAGGCGTTGCGATTTCAGGGGCTGTGTTTTCCAACAGGTATGTTTATTATGGAAATGTTGAAAGTTCATTCTTACCAGCTTTTCGGGATACATACATTGTTTCTGCGATTATATGCGGTATCGCCGTGCTTATATCGCTTGTGAGGAGCAAAGGAAAAGATGAATTGAAATAATTACAAATAAAGACAATACATCATGAAATTCATCGCAGACAGGATGCTGGGGAGGCTTGCACGGTGGCTTCGTCTTTTCGGCTATGATACCCTTGAAATAAAGAAGCAGGAAAACGAGGATGAAACGCTGCTTGGGCTGGCAGAAAACGAGGGGAGAATCGTTGTGTCAAGGGATATGCTGCTTATCGAAAAAGCAGTAAAGAAAGGGATACGCGCGTATCTTATCCAGTCTTCTGAAATTATGGAACAGCTAAAGGAGACGCAGCGGGAATTCGGGATTTCAATCGAGCCTCAACTGGACAGGTGTACTCTGTGCAACTCGGTTATCAGGAAGGTTAAACCCGAAGATATGGAAATTATCAGGGCGAAGGAGTATGTTTATCCTGACAGGCTGGGGAGCGGAACCGAGTTCTGGCTCTGCGATAAGTGCGGGCAGGTTTACTGGAAGGGGAAGCACTGGGAGAATATTATGGAGAG
>JAHFCV010000039.1:0-12023 GCA_023249275.1 Candidatus Methanoperedens sp. | reverse complement strand
TTATCAGGGCGAAGGAGTATGTTTATCCTGACAGGCTGGGGAGCGGAACCGAGTTCTGGCTCTGCGATAAGTGCGGGCAGGTTTACTGGAAGGGGAAGCACTGGGAGAATATTATGGAGAGGGTGGAGATGTTAAAGAAACCACGTATGAGACCCCGTATTTTAAATAAAGGGACTAAGGGGACTAAACATTAAATACACGCAGGTACATACTTATTGAGTGATATTGTTGAACTCCACAACTTCATTTAAACTGGAAATAGAAAGAATCGGACATATCCTCGACATGGATGAGTTCAAAATAAATGAAGCAAGAGAACACGGCAAAAGCACGCTGATATCCTCGAAGTTCTTCAATAAAGGGGTATACAGGGTAAGAAACGCAAACAATGGAAAACTTGAGAGCATCGCTGTAAACATTGATAAAATAGCCGCCGTCACCTACGATGGTCTTGTCAAGGAACTGGGTGAGGATTGCGTGGACAAAAATCTCTGGAAGGATGTACGGGAAGGCGAAGCGATATTTTTCTATTCTCTCAAGCTAGAGAGCGATTTTGTCAAATAACAAATCTTTAGAATGGCTTAAATATAAGAAAATTACTCTGTGAGTTACACTTTATGACTGCAAAACGACTGCAAAATATCACAGAGTCTGCAACGCTCCGGATATCAAATCTTGCGAGTGAATTAAAAAGCCAGGGCAAGGACATAATAAGCTTCAGCCTCGGAGAACCTGATTTTGCAACACCAAGACATATCACCGATGCTGCAAAGGCTTCACTTGACCGCGGAGATACTCATTATACTCCCTCCCCCGGAATCCCGGAACTGCGGCGGGCTATAGCCGAAAAATTGAAAAAAGAGAACAAAATCGATGCAAAGCCGGGCAATATCATCGTGACCCCGGGCGCCAAGCAGGCTATATTTGAGGTCATCCTGTCCGTGCTTGAGGAAGGCGATGAAGCGATACTGTTTGACCCTGCATGGGTCTCCTATGAACCATGTATTAAACTTGCTGGCGCAAAAGCCGTCTGGGCGCCTACAAACCGGGAAAACGGGTTCACACCTTCAGGATTATCCGAATACATCACAAAAAAGACAAAACTCATTGTAATAAACAGCCCGTGCAATCCTACAGGCGGAGTGTACGGCAAAGATACCATGAAAGAGATTGCAGACATGGCAGTTGATAAGAACATCAAGGTGCTCTCTGACGAGATATACGAGAAAATCATCTACGACAAAAAACACATAAGCATCGGCTCTCTGGATGGGATGCAGGACTTAACAATCACGGTCAACGGATTCTCAAAAGCATACGCAATGACAGGATGGCGCCTGGGATATGTGTATGCGCCAAAGGAAGTCTATGAACAGATGCTCAAGCTTCATTCGCATTCCGTGAGCCAGGCTACTTCATTCGTGCAGTATGCCGGTTTAACAGCGCTCCAGGGCGACCAGACCTGTATCACAGATATGGTTCGGGAATTCAGGGTACGAAGGGATTTGCTCGTCAAAGGATTGAATAAACTCGGCATCAAATGTGCCATGCCAGACGGCGCTTTCTATGCTTTTGCTGACGTGAGCGAATACGGAAGCGGGGAAAAGGTTGCTGAACTTTTACTTAACAAAGCACTCGTTGCCACCACGCCGGGCGCAGCATTCGGTGAGGCGGGATATGATTTTATCAGGATTTCATACGCCACATCGCAGGAGCGCATCAAAGAGGCTCTCAGGCGGATGGAAGCGGTTTTGTAGTAGTCTAAGCTACTGCCTTGGCAGCTTTTATAGGCTTTTGGCTGAGTATTGGATTAAGAAAATCCATAACGGTTTTAGAAGCATCCAGTATTTCGATTTTTACCAGTTTATTATCCTTAGTGTAATGTAGAATCATCTCGTCGCCTACCTGTTCTCCATGGTCAGGCTTTTCATCCATGAGTCTTAGAACAAGTGCATCAGCATCAGGATAGTATTTTATCTTCATATATGCCGCCTCTAAAGTATCTATTAACATAGCTAATATAAAAAGTTACCACAACCACTTTATTCGTTTCGTATTCATACACTACTCTGGCAAGATGGTTATTCAATTTTCGATGAGCAATGAACCTATTCCCATGCCCTATGATCACTTCTTCCGGATACAATAAATAATGAAGAATATCTTCAAGTTTTATTCCATAATCCTCTATAGAATCCATAGAATGCCACGTGAATATTATATGAATTAGCTTATTTTCAGCTTCCGCTACTATATATTTGCCCTTGGGAGTGTCTTGAGAATCAATTATCCGCATGCTATCTTTCTTATTTTTAGTTATTATGTTACCTGTTCCTCTCCAGTACTTTCCTGATAATCGCCGCGCTGCTGCAAAGCTCGCACTGTTCAAACGACCTGATTCTTACCACCTTTGCAGTTATGCCGTGGGCTTTTAATTGTGCTTCCAGTTCCTTTTCATTGAAATGCTGGTTTTCACCAAGCGCTATGATATCAGGTTTTATCTCCCGGAGCGGCTCGAACATATCCCTCTCGCTTCCCAGTACTGCCTTATCCACCATGCGCAGCGCCGCAACCATGGCAAGCCTCTGTTCTTCGGGCACGATGGGCTTTGGCTTGTGCTTCACCATCGAGTCGCGCGCCACGATAACGTAGAGTTCATCGCCCAGCGCCTTTGCTTCTGAAAGATACAATAAGTGACCGGGATGAAGGATATCAAACGTACCAGTTGCGAGGACTCTGACCATAGGCATCTGGATTATCCTTAATTGCTAAAAATGTTTGTAATTCAAACGTATATGGTGCAGTCAATATCCAGATACATAACGCATGCTTTCTTCTTCCCACCCCAATTTTTTGGGTAATCCACATCGATAGTGACACTCGGCAAATTCTTGACCGCATTAACAAGATACTTGTTCATCTCAAGATTGCACGACGGCAGGCATATTATGTGGTCGCTTGCCTGCTTGCATTCCATCAGCAGCTCGTAAAACTGGTCAATCACCTGCCACGCATAGTCTATCTCGCGTCCCATGAACTCGCAGAACTCATCGTAATCGCTCTTCTGGAAAGCATCGCTCAAAGCGTCTTTTTCAAGAAGCGCCGTGTAGCACTGGATATATATGTCCTGGAAAGATTTGGGTTTAAAAGGAAGGTTGAAGGCATCGCAGCATACCACTTCAAAACCCTGTTTCTTCGCCTGCCTGCAAAGATTCATGTTAATATCTATCCCCACGAACAGCTTCCACTCCTTACCTCTGGTCTCGTATAGCTTTGAATGTCCACCGCAACTGATTTCCAGGATTGAGTCAGGTTTTATCATAAAGAGTTCGTACCGAGTTCGTATTAGTTCGTTGTTTACTTAATCACTCATGAGTTTATTAATTTTTATAATCTTCCAAAATACCAGAACAATTTCAAAAACCTTATAAATAACTCAAGCGAATCTCATCCTGTGATCAAATATGGTCGTTAAAGTAGGATTTATAAAACTTGGAAATCTGGGCACCTCACAGGTAATTGATTTATTACTTGATGAGATTGCAGCGAGAGAGGGAATTGCAGTACGGGTATTCGGAACAGGCGCAAAGATGGGAAAAGACGAGGCTGAGGACACAAAATACTTTTTGGACTGGAAGCCTGATTTTGTAGTGATGATAAGCCCCAATTCAAGCGCACCGGGTCCAACGGCAGCGCGCGAGCTCTATAAAGTCGTTCCCACAATAGTGGTTTCAGACGGTCCAACAAAGAAAGAGGACAGGGAAAAATTAGAGCAGGCAGGATTCGGTTACATCATTCTGCCGGTTGATCCCTTAATCGGGGCAAAGAGGGAATTCCTTGACTGTGTTGAAATGGCGTCTTTCAACACCGATGCATTAAAGGTACTGTCAGTATGCGGCGCGGTAAGGCTTGTCCAGACAGAAATTGACAAGGTCATCGACATGGTAGCAGCAGGCACAAAACCGCTGGTGCTCCCCAAGATTCTTGCAAAGCCTGAGAAATGCGTGGAAAGCGCAGGATTCGCAAACCCGTACGCAAAGGCAAAAGCCCTTGCAGCTTTGCATATAGCCACCAAGGTCGCAGAGATTGACTTCCCTGCATGCTTTGTATTGAAAGAGGTTGACCAGATTGCTACCGCAGCAGCAGCGGGTCATGAAGCCATGCGTGCGGCTGCTAAACTTGCAGATGAAGCGCGCGAAATGGAGAAGGCAAACGACTCAGTCCTGCGGAAGCCCCATGCAAAGGATGGAAGGCTGCTCTCCAAGACAAAACTGCTGGAGAAACCCCAGTAAAACATTTTTTCAGGAAGTGGTTTCACTTCCTGATTTCATTTCTGGGAGTTAAAAAAAGAATATACCGGCATAAAATATATATGCAATTTATGCCCGACACCTTATCCCGACTTATACCTTAATTTGTTCCGGTAAAAAACCTTTCTTAATAAGAACATCCTTCATACGGCTTTTATGGTTTCCCTGAAGTTCGATAACGTTGTCCTTTATCGTTCCACCGCATGCGAATTTAGATTTCAGGTGGGTTGCTAACTCCTGTAAATCAATCTCAGCGGGGTTAAGACCCTCTATTACTGTCACTTCTTTTTTATACTTTCGCGTATCTACTTTAACAACAATTCTCTGCTGTTCTTTTGCCACTTCTTCGCATATGCAAAGCTCTTTCGGCAAGCCACATACTGCACACATTTCTGAACTCATTTATTGGATTAATACCTCCATTCTTATATTACACAAGAGTGTTATATAGCTACTTGATGCTTTCTGTATTAAAATATAATGGTGTAGAGATAGCGAAAAACCTCGAATTTGCAAGAACTAAACTAAGCCAGATACTGGGTCTGATGTTTCGCAAATATATCCCTTCCGATTATTCCATGATTTTTGTACTGAAAAAACAGTCGTATGTTAATGTTCATATGCTCTTTATGCGCTTCCCCATTGACGTCATCTTTTTAGATGACGAAAAAAAGGTCATGGGGCTTTTCCGGTTAAATCCCTGGATTGGATATAAAGCCATGAAGGGCATCAAGTATGTTATTGAAATGAAAGCAGGGACAATCGAACGATACAATATTTCTATCGGCGGCAAGATGGAATTTGATGAAATTTGATAATGGGATATTATGACTTTATCAGGGAAATTAACTGGGAACATAGTAATAATCGAAAAGCGGGCAATTGAGGAATTGTATAATACAAGTTTTTACGGGCGCCCCAGGGGTGACATGCTTGAAGTATCTCTCACCGAGAGCGCTTATCTCATGTACATTGGAAAGATAACAGTGGAGTTTGAAGGAAAAGAGCTTGATTTCAAGCAGTTTTTCCTGAAAGCCTCTCACGCATTAAAAAATTTTGAATTACTGTATATCGTTTATAAAGATTTGAGGGAACGCGGCTATTATATCCAGCCCGCAGTTACGGGTTTCAGGGTTTATCCCCGCGGAGGGCATCCGGGGAAAACACCTGCGGAGTTTTTTGTATTTGTAACTTCGGAGAGGAGCCCACTTTTGCTTTCCGAATTAAAGACCCATCTTGATACGGTTGAAAACCTGAAGAAACGACTGGTACTTGCCATAGTGGACGAGGAAAGCGACCTCACATATTACGAAGTGAAAAGGATAGTACCTTCAGGCTCATGGAAATTAAAACAGGATAAGCAACTTTCAACAGCAAGCCTGCTTGAAGACAGGGTTATGGTATGGGATGATGAAACCTCAGCCGTTCTTCATAAAGAAGGATTTTTTGGCAAACCAATGGATCAGGGGCACTTGCAGTTATCGCTTGTTGAGTCATGTTATCTTTTGAACAGGGGGGTTCTGGAAATCCAAAGGAATCGTGAAACCCTGAATTTTGATGAGTTTTCAGGAATAGCATGTAATATCGAATCCGACTTCATGATAAAATATACTGTGTACGAAAAACTGCGGGATAGCGGACTTGTTCCCAAAACAGGATTTAAATTCGGAACGCATTTCAGAGTATATGGTGACTTTGAATCCCTTGCCAGCATGTCACATTCGGATTATCTTGTCCATGCTGTCGAGCAGGAGCACGTTTTTTCACTCCAGCAGCTTTCACGGGCAGTGAGGCTTGCCAACAGCGTGAGAAAGGAAATGATTTATGGAGACGGGACTGGTTTTTTTGTTATAGGCAGAGTGCGGCTGTAATTTGACCTGCATTTAGCGTACTTGTTTTTTCCTTATAATCACAAAAGAAATCAGCAATATGAGTATTAAACCCACCGCTCCAACCCACGGGGTTTGCTTGCTCTCTTCTGTTTTTTCGGGAAGACTCTCTGTTTTTGCCGGCGCGGTGAGACTGCTTTCCGCAAGTTTCAGCTCATCATTCGCATATCCTACATATTCGAGGGCAACCGTGTTATCTTTCTTCCAGAACGATTGCAGCGCCTGGTTGGTATTGTAATTCTCGGCATTCTTGAGGTGAATCTCTGCTTCCGAAACATCAATGCCCTTTGCCTTTGCTTCTTTAATCCGGGAATTTAATTTTCTTGATTTTTCATCAGTCTCAACTATCTGCTTTAATATCTCCGAATATGAGCCTTTTACGCTAATTACATCCCCAATATGCAGTTTAAACCATGTTAATACAATACGATCAAACTGTAGCAATTTTTTATACGGCGCTGGCTCTTTAGATTTTACTTCAACCGATTCTGCATTAACTCCTTTTGGAAGAAATACCTGACTTCTGATTTCGCTATCTGAAGAAAGTGACATCTCGATATTTTTCCCTCCAACAATTGCCTGCGGCGCTTTTACAGGTATGTCGATAGAATAATTCTGCCCCTCTTTTACAGCCCAGTTTTCCACCTTAAAACTAATGCGCCCATTCCATTTCTTTCCCGCTTCAACCGGCGTGTTAAAGTTAATACTAATCTTTACTCCGTCCTGAACGGTTTGTTGCGTCACTTCCTGACCTGTTGCCGGAATACTTGCTATATCTTCATTACTTATTGTTACTTTTGAAGCCGGAACCACAAACGAAATCCCTTCTAGAGGTAAAGAACCGGAATTCTCGATTTCAGCCTGTATTGTCTCTTCAACCAGTCCGTCATCCTGCAAAGTTACGTTCAACACCCACCTGTTAAGGGATACTTCTCCAGCAGATACAGGATACGCAGTTATTAGCAGTATAAGGAAATAAATAAAAATTTTCTTTGCAGTCATATAATCTCCATTCTTATTAAACATACAAAACTAATAATGTTTGCGATGCGGAAATTCAAACCTTCAAAAACACAACCCTTATATATCATTAATAATAATTTAGAATTAAGGCGTCTCACAGACCATAGCCTCTTGAACGAAAACCTCTATCCAAGTTCTGTTAAAACGTTTTATGTGGGACGCCCCTTCTTTAATAACCAGGCGATTTTCCAGGCATAATTTTTACTGTATTCTTATCTACAGCACGATTTCTCCAGTCCTCTCATACGCTTTGAGTCCGGGAGGCAGAGCTTCCCTGAAATCCTTTCCTCTTAGCACCTCAAGGAGAAGCTTAATCTCTCTTGTCTCTAAAAGTCTCTGAGGAATAACGAAATCATACTCTTCATCTGCAACTTTAATGAACTTCAACCCGTTCAATTCTGCCACAGGACGGATACCGACCCCCACATCCGCTTTTCCAAGTTTAACCGCAGCAGCGATTGCACTGTGGGTTTTTGCTTCTGTATGATAGCCGCCCATACTGTTTATAAGTTCTTCGAATGACACCCCGCGCTGCTTTGCAATTTCCTTGAGTTTCATGTCAGTCATGACCCTTGTTCCCGAACCCGTATTCCGGTTAAGAATCCGCACATTGGCTATATCTTCAAATTTCGTTATTTTACTATCCTTTCTTACAATCAAGCCCTGTTCTCTCAGGTATCCTTTGACAATAACAGCGTTATCAATTGCGAATTTTTCAAGATATGGAACGTTATAAACACCGGATTCATCCAGCAGATGCACCCCTGCAATATCAGCAGTCCCGTTCCTGATAGCGCTCAACCCGCCTGAAGAACCTGCATTAATCACCCGTATTTTCAGCGCGGTCAAATCAGAAAGCGTGTCAAGCCCCAGACAATGGGAGCCCACGAATAATAAATCCGGAGCCACAGGTTTTCCAAACAAAGTGACCTTCACGTTCTCTCCTGCCTCTATCATCTCCACGCCTGTAGGTATTTCAATAAATCCGTCAGCTTCTGAAAGTGTGGTAATAGCGCCAGAACCTTTCTCAATCGGGTATGCCATGCCCCGCACAATGCCCACGGGAAGAAGCTGGCTTCGCCCTTCTGAACGTATTCGTGCAGCCAGTTTTGCGTTTATTTGCATACGCTCTTCTTTTTTCCCAATAATTTTCCGGATAAGCGGGGCTACAAATTCATTGAAAATAATAAGCGAAGAAGAAGGGTATCCTGGAAGACCAAAAACAGGTTTTCCAAATACCTCCCCGATGATTGCAGGTTTTCCGGGTTTGATATCTATTCCATGGGCAAGAACTGTACCGTTCTTCTCGATTATCCTGTACATAATATCGCCTGAGCCTGCGGAAGTGCTGCCTGAAGTAAGGATAATATCGCAGTTCTTTCCTGCATTTTCCAGTGCATTTTTCATTTCATTCTCGTCGTCGCGGACGATGCTGTACCGGATAGCAGTACCCCCGCAGTCTTTTACTCCGGCAGCTATCGAAAAAGAATTTATATCATAGATTTCACCTGCATTGAGTTTGCAGCCGGGTTCAGCAAGCTCGTTTCCTGTGGAGATGATGCCGACATTCAGTCCAAAGACACATATTTCTTTTTTGCCGATTGCCGCCAGGACACCGATTTCCCGGGCAGTTAGAAGTGTTCCTTTTTTCAAAACACGCTCTTCAGCCATGATATCCGTGCCTGCATGCATTACATTCTCATTGATAGAAACAGGGCGCAGGACATTCAATTCTTTGTCAATGCCTGTATACTCTACCATCACCACGGCGTCTGCACCTGCAGGCATAACAGCGCCGGTTGCAATCTCGGCAGCTTCGCCCCTATTTATCTGGAAATCAGGATTTATTCCTGCCTGAATTGAGCCCACAAGCTTAAGGCGCACAGGTCTATCCTCGCGTGCCGAATATGTATCGGATGCATGGACTGCATAGCCGTCCATCGAAGCCCTGTTAAAAGGAGGCACATCCACATCAGAAATCACATCCCCTGCAAGAATGCATCCGGATGCGTTTTCAATATCTGTCCCGATTATATTAGGATGGACATTAAGGCTGTGGATTAAGCGTTTTGCTTCATCCATAGTTACGAGTTTCCTGAATTCTTTTCTCACAGCCGTTATCACGCATCCTTAAGTTAAATCGTTTATTCATAAAGCGACACCTCGATTTATCCGGTCCCGAGTCACGCCTAAACCGAAACTTCGGTTTACGCAATATCCACGTATGGCAAAGCCATACGTGTATGCGCCCATAAACAGGCGCGACGGTTTTTGGTAAAGCTTTCCCAAAGGTTTTCGGGAGGGCGTGTTCAGGTATGCTTCGCATACCTGTCGTTTGCGCGGTGTAAACTGACGCAACAGTTTTTGATAAAACTTTCCTAAAGTTTTTCATTATGCAAAGCAATTCAGATATTTTTTTGTATAACCTGAACGTGTTTAATGATGGATGTCAAGTGTAACCTTTCTCGGAACAGGTGGAGGTAGGATGGTTGTCCTGAACCAGATGCGCAAAAGCGGCGGCTTCTGGCTTAAACTGGATGAGGTGAATATACTGCAGGATCCGGGTCCTGGCTCCCTCGTAATGGCGCACCAGCTTCACCTAAAGCCAAAAAACCTTGATGCAATCATATTATCCCACAGGCATATCGACCATTCAAATGACATTAATGTCATGACCGAGGCAATGACAGGCGGCGGTTTTACCCCTCGCGGGAGATTAATTGTTCCTTCCGACTGCCTGAATTCCGACCCCGTGGTGCTCCAGTACGTAAGACCTTTTGTTGAAATAACGGAAATAAAAAAAGGTTTGGAAATAAGTCTCGGAGATATTAAAATAAAATTCCCTATCCTGAATATGCATCCAGTTGAAACATACGGGGCTATTTACACATTCAGCTCCGGGCGCCTCGGGTATATACCTGATACAGAGTATTTTCCTGAACTGGCAGGGGCTTATAAGGGCATAGATTTCCTGATAATCAATGTGGTGCGCATGAAGAATGACAAAAGAATCCGTCACCTGAATATGGATGACGCTGCAGAGGTGATCAAGGAAATAAGACCCAAAAAGGCAATATTGACACATTTTGGTCTGCAAGTCCTGAAAGCCTCTCCAGAGCGCCAGGCAAAGATCATTTCAGAAAAAACAGGTGTGGAAGTCGTAGCTGCGTACGACGGCATGAGTCTAAATTTTGAAGAGAGAGACGTAAAAAAATGGTTCTAAAGCCTGCGCCTGACTGCCTCCATTTTATCGGTCATTCCTTTGGGAGCGTCCCTTCTGTCATCGATTGTGAGGTGCGTGACTACCCTTTTTACACCGCTTTTGACCAGTACTTCATGGGCTGCTTTTACTGCACGAAAAGCATCGTCTATTGAATTCACTTCAAGTACCGTGCCCATAGGGGTCAACTGGTATTTGATGCCCAGTTTATCTATAGCTTTCACAGCTTCGGCTATATGTTTGCTCATGCCTGTATCGCCTGTTCCCAGGGCGACAATCTCAAGTTCTGCCGTAATAATTGATTTCATGGCTAACCACCATACATCAGTAGGCGATTGAAAGCAAAATAGTTTTGGTTGGTGGCGCAAAATTATTTATGAATTGCGCCTGTTTTAATACAATATGCCCGACGATAAAAAGAACAGGATACAGGATATGCTGACTTCCGCAGCCGGGATTGCGGAGCCACCGGAGCGCTCACGAAAATACCGAAATATCGTGGGGATTCTGGCTCAGCAAGCGGCGCAGTCAGCCGATTCGTGGTGTCTTGATGAAGCCCTTAAAACCGCGGAACTTGTTACCGAGGATGCTTCCAAGGCGTATGTGGAAATTATCCGCGCCATGGCAAAAATCGGAGTAAATAGAAAAGATGAAGCGATGCTCAGGGAAGCTGTCAAAATAACGGAACTGGTAGATAACGACCTTGACCTTTCAGTGGCGCTGCATGAAAATGTGCTCGCCCTGGCTAAACTGGGGATTGATAAAAAGGATGAAAAAATGTTTTCGTATTCATTGGAGCTGATAGAAAGAATACCATTGAATACCTATCGTTCCTCGGCGTTTCGAAATATTTCACGTTTACTGGCAGGCACAGACCCCAAAAAAGCGATGGAATTGCTTGAGACTGCAATCGAGCTTATCGAAAGAAGCAAAGATATAAAGCCTGTTTATCTCATTTCAGCGTTCTGCGATATCGCGGCTTTGCTTTCGAAATTGAATGATAAGCGAAATTACGGGTTTTTGAGTCGGACAACAGCGCTGGCTGATGATATCGCGGATGATTTCGAGAAATCGGCTGTATTGTTAAAAATAGTGGAAATCGAAATTGCAATCGGGACTGAGCGGCATGATGAGGGGCTTTTGAAGGAAGCTTCCATTATTTCAGAAGGGATTACGAAAGAATATTATAAGACCCTGGCTTTGAAGGCGGTAAGAACTCTAAGTAAAGAAGATTAAATTTGATAGTGGACGGGGTCGTTTATCGAGAAGCTCTGAGAAGGAACCACATATAGCATACGCTTATATAAGGTCAAATCCCTAATTAAAATGGGAGATAAGATTATGAAATATGATACCTTAGCATCAAAAGAGATGGTTGAAAAAACAATGAAAGCTTTGAAACCGCGCGGTATCAATGCCGAATTTGTGAATAAGAAAGAGGATGCACTCAATCGGTTAAAAAAATTAATTCCTCCCGGCGCTGAGGTCATGACCGGCGGCTCAACCACGCTTGACCAAATCGGATTTACTGAAATTTTGAAATCAGGAAAACATCCCTGGAAAAATCTGAAAGACGCAATC
>JAHFCV010000038.1:3567-15061 GCA_023249275.1 Candidatus Methanoperedens sp. | reverse complement strand
CGCGCGTCGATTACCTCAAGAAGGATATCGGCTTTTTTTATTACATCCTTCACCATCATCTGGTAGCTTGCCATGCTCTGCGCTATGGTTCATGAGGATATAAGGATGTGTTATGATACATGCGCCTGAATGAAACATGAAAGCAAGCAAACCATTGAACCAAATTCAGTTCATACCAATGCTACCAATCGCAGCTCTTAAGTATAACCAGATTCATTTTCAGAATGGGGATATGAGCTTCTTAATAAAATTCGCGCGGCAGTGGATTGCAGGCGAGACCTTAGACGACGCTGTTTCACGCGCAATAAAAGAAAATAGCGTTTGTATAGGTGCCATAATCAATTTCCTTGGAGAGCATGTCAGGAACACGGAAGAAGCGGAAAAGAACGTTCAGGAAAATCTCAGAATCCTTCAGGCTATAGAAAACTCAAAGCTCAAGGCTTCACTTTCCATCAAACTCACGCAACTCGGACTTGAGATCGAAAAGAGCCTCTGCTTATCCAATGTTGAGAAAATCGTAAGCAGTGCAACTTCGAAAAACATCTTTGTCTGGATAGACATGGAGAACTCACCATATACTGGAGATACCATTGACATTTATCTTGGGATATTCAACAAATACAAAAACACCGGCATTGCGATACAATCCAACCTCAAAAGAAGCGAGAGCGATGTCAGGAGAATAGCAGCCGCTGGCGGAATCATCCGTCTTGTCAAAGGCGCTTACACCGAAAAAAGCGATATAGCATACACAAGCCGGACAGATATAACAATTAATTTCTCAAAACTCATGGCATACCTCTTCTACAAAAGCCCGTATTTTGCGGTTGCAACCCATGACGAGCTGCTTATTAACGAGGCGCTTGAGGCAAACAAAGCCCACAAGAAGAAGCTTGAATTCCAGATGCTTTTGGGAGTGAGAGATGAGTTAAAAAATGAGCTTGTCAAAAAAAGTCTTACAATAGTTGATTACATACCTTACGGCAAGAACTGGTTTCCTTACTCTGTGCGCAGGATAAGGGAAAGGAAGCGAAATATACTGCTGATATTCAGGTCGATTTTTGATTTTTAAAAAATGGTGGATTATTCTTTTTTTAAACTTCCATCCTTGTAAATACCCATGGGACAATAAATGTGGAAGCAAATCCAAGTGAAGAATACTTCAAAAATACAAAACCCGGATTTACCAGAAGCAGCATACTTGTAATCAAATAAATGATTCCCACTACCACGGTTCCGATAACCGCTCTTCTAATCCTCTGCTTATTATTGCCGGCATCCGCAAACCTGACACGTTCTTCCTCCAGAAGATAACCAATACCAATCCCGCCCATCACAAGTCCTATCTCAACCTGTTCTTTCATAAGACCACGCTGCATGAATGCTAATATCAGCATTATTACAGGGATGCTCACAGCAACAATATATTTTGAACTGCGGTCCAGTTTTTCCAGTCTGTTTGCTATGCCGGATTCTGCTTTAACAAAAACTAATGCCGCCAAAAGCCCGAATATAATCCCGCCCACAATATCGCCGGCATAGTGGACGCCCAGATAAATTCGTGATAAGGATACGGATAAAATCACTAATATGCCCGCAACAACTATCAGCCGGTCTTTAGTCCGGTATCCAATATATCCCCAAAAACTTGATGATAACAGTGCATGTCCACTGGGGAAACCGGATCCATTCTCCTCTATTTTATGAAGATACTCAGGCGGTCTTGGCATACCGAACAGGTTTTTTGTTAAAATTGCTGTGAATGCTGAAAAAAGGACAACGTACATTACCCTTATGCCAGTTTTTTTGTTATAGCACCAGAATATGAGCGATGCAAGAAAAATATACACCGGCTCGCTGAAAACATTGGATACGGCTTTAAATAATATATCAAGGAAAGGAGTTCCAAGACTCTGGAGATAAATATTGACGTTTTCGCTGAAAAAGAATTGAGCAGGTTCTAACGTCATGTCAGAAACCGAAGATAGAATGCCAGAGGCAATCCATCTAATTTCAAAAAATTACGCCTTAACAAGTGCTTTTGGCGAGCGCGCTATCTTCTTGCGCTTTGCGCCTGATGACGTGTATCTCTGCGCAGGACCGGGGCGCTTGTGACTGAGTTCGGCTTCAGGGACCATTATGACATTCCCTTTTCTGCCTTTTACCCTGCCCCATTTTGTTGTGCCTGTTTTTCCCATGTAATCTATATCCTCCAATGTATTTGTTTGACTCCACAATACTTCCATTTATTCATATACCTTTCCCCTTTTCAATCCTTGCTCAGGTCTTCGCCGCCACAGAAAACCTGCTGGGCAGTATTATATATATCTTCCATGCCTGAGCCATACTTTGATGAGACCGGAACTATTTTTTGAGATGCGCCAAGCGATTTTAGCGCCGACAAAAACCCGATACTCAACTGGCTGCTAAAAGTAGGGCGCTCATCATGGATTGCATCTTCAAGCGCCATTAAATCCGTGCTCCAGTTCAATATTTTTTCACGTTCCTCATCTGGCAGCAAATCGGATTTGGTAAGGACACCCAGAAAGGGAATATTAAACCTGACCTGTACCGAAGCCGCCTGAAGCATCAATGAGATAAAGCCTGCCGGAGTTTTCGAAATCACAGGATCATAAAGAAAGCCGATTATGGATTTGTCAGCGCCGAGTTCATCGATTAAGTATTTTCCCGATTGGCGAAGGACAAATAATTCCATCTGACCCGGGGTGTCGAAAATAACATATTCCGTCTCATAGCTCTCGATTATCTCTTTCATTTCATTAATATTCAGGGCGAGCATGTCTGCTGCTATAATCTGCGCACCATTTGGTCCAACGCCGTGTTCCTGCATGATATCGCGCAATTTAATCCAGTCACGGATATCCACATCAGGAACGTAAGGTGCATTTTCAATCCCCGGATCAAGGTTCACCGTGATTGCGTTATATCCCTGGTTCTGCATCCATCCAGCAAAGGCGCCTGTGAGCGAGGATTTGCCGCTGCCGGCTGAGCCGATAAAGTAAAGGTTAATCATTTGTATCAGGGTGATAATATCGGTGATAAGAGAAAAGATTTGTGATGCTTGCTAAATTGAGATTATATTCGGATTTTGTGGTGCTCAAACACAGCCTGTTCGCTATTCCTTTTGCCTATCTTGGCGCTTTCTTGGCAAGCCGGGGAGTTCCAGAGCTTCGCATCCTCTTCTGGGTGGGACTGGCGTTCATCGGGGCGCGCAGCGCGGCTATGGCGCTGAATAATCTTGTTGATAAGGAGATTGATGCGAAGAACCCGAGGACTGCAAACCGTGAATTGCCGTCTGGTAAGATTGCCCTGCGCGAAGTATGGGGGATTATTATTGTGTCTTATTTCCTGCTGTTCTATTCAGCTTACAAATTAAATCCGCTGTGCCTTGTACTTTCGCCCATCATTCCTGTTACGTCAATCATTTACCCGTATCTTAAAAGGTTCTTTCCCGTATCGCATTTCGTGCTGGGGCTGAATCTCGGCTATGCGCCCGTGGGAGGCTGGCTTGCCGTAACAGGTGTTTTTTCTTATCCTTTTGGTGCGCCTGAGAGCGCGATGCTCCTGCTATTGTTTGTGGTAACTTTGTGGGTTGCGGGGTTTGATATGATTTATTCGCTTCTTGACCTTGATTTTGATAAGAAGAATAAGCTTTATTCAATTCCTTCCGTTTTCGGTGTGAAAACGGCGCTTAATTTATCGTTCGCGGCGCACGTCCTTATGCTGGCGCTGCTTGTGGGGTTGATGTTTGTGCTGAAGCTTGGGGTTGTTTTTAAGGTTGGGCTGGTGGTTATTGCGCTTTTGATTTTGTATGAGCATACGCTTGTGAAGGCTGATAATTTTGAGAATATTCCTGTGGCGTTCTTTATGGATACGTGGCGTAATGTGAATGCGGCGGTGAGTCTGTGCTTGCTGGTGTTTACGGTGGCGGATGTGATGGTGTAGTCACTAATCTCGGATTGAAAAATGTCGTATTATACATAGCGTCATAAGTAATTATGCATAAATACGGTAAATACGGCACAGTAGCGGGCATCATAAGTATTTATCCAAGTCGCCGTGTATAGCACGTGGATTTTGAGGATGACTTAATCCAGAAGAGAAAGTATATATTTATTATTGGCACAAACAATAATTCTTAAGAATTGGTGGTCATGACAATAAAAGAACTACTTGATGGGTTCGTAGAAATTCATAACCGAGAGGTTAACAATAGAGTTGATTTTGAGAGATTTCTCGATGGATTTGTAGAGGCAAGAAAGAGTCGAATCAGAAGCCAGAGAACTACAGCAGATGATATAAATGTCTTTGAAATTCTTGATTTCAAATACGATGAAGTGAGACATAGTAAATTCCTTGCATGGCTTCTTAACCCTGAATTGGAGCACGCCCAAGGTAGCTTATTTTTCAAGTATTTCCTTGAATATGCTGAATTGCCTGTGGAGTATGCCAAAAAATCATACAAAGTAGAAACTGAAGTACGGCACGATGAGTCACAGATTGATATAGAAATCAAAGGGGATAAATCGGAATTCCTTATTCACATTGAGAACAAAGTTAATGCTGCCGAGGGTGAGAAACAATTAGAGCGTGAAACGAGAGATTTAGAGAAAAAAAGAGTACGCTATAGAGTAAAACCCGAAAACACACATGCTTTATACCTTACACCAAGTGGCGAATTGCCAGAAAATGCAAGGAAGTTCAAGGCTTTATCTTGGAGACAGGTTGCGCAGGCTATAAAAACATTTGAGGATAACGCCAAAGCAGAACGTGCTAAGTGGGTGGCTGAACAGTATTTATATGTCGTTGAGAATTACATCATACGTATGAAGGAGGAGTAAATGGCACAATTTAATGAAGAAGAATTATATTTGCTTAAAAGATGGGAAAATGTAGTTGAGTGTAGGAAGGTGGTTGAGAAGCTTTATTCAAGATATCAAGATTTAATAGAAGAAAAGATAAAAGAGAAATGGGATTGGTGGAACCACGATGAGTTCGAGATTATGTTTTATCCAGAGAAAAATGCAAAAGACGTATCTGTACATAAAAAATCGTGGAAATGTGGGAATGAAGATAAGTGGAATTTTATAGGTTTCGGACTTTCGAGTATTGACTTCGACAGTATTATTGGTCATGGAGATTATGACCCACATGCTTATATTTGGACAGAAAATATAAAAAATTTAGGTATCGACTTAGATAAATTTAATGATACTATATGCAAAGAGGTAAAAAATATATTTCCATCACAGATTGAAAAGTGGGGAAAGAGAACCATTGGTTTTTATATCCCACAGCGAGAGGAGTTAAAAAATGCTCTGAGGCAAGGCGATTTCATCGATATCATCGATATCTTCATTGAGAACTTGAACACTCTCGGTAAGTGTATAAAACCAATTGATAAAACCATAGAAAAATACCGTCGCAGGTAACAGATTCAAGACAAAGTATGGCGCTCTTAACCATAATTCTTAAATTAAAATAACATACAACCATATAGTACAAATCATGAAAAAAGCAAAAATTAAAACACCCCTTTCCCTTAAAAATTTGAAAGGGCTTGGCAAGGATATCTGGAAAGACATTGATGTTGACGAATACATTAAAAAGGAACGGGAGAGTTGGTAATAACCCATGCGCAAAAAACAGAAAGACTGGGCAAAGGACATGGCGCACCAGCGCCAGCCTATGTGCGCGCCTGCGCCACGGCGCCGCCTCTCAGTACGTGCCGGCGCATTAAATCTGCGTTCATCTGCGTTTATCTGCGGTTTGTATTATTCAATGTATGAAGGAGGTTGCTTCGGTAACGTATTGGCGCCGCTCTGTCTAAATTATTATCAAATATTCCCAATCCTACACCTCCAGCGCCCGCCCGGCGCCGCCTCTCCATCCATCCGCCGCGCCGTCTTCGTTCAGCCAGAATGCCGGGCATACCCCAACCCTTAAATACATTTGTTCATATAAATGAACATATGTTCGAAATAATGAACATACTCTCAAAACCCGCCTTACAGATACTCCGGCATCTCGGCAGGAGATACCGCGAAGGTTACTATGTTCGCGAACTCTCAAGAAATCTCGGCATCGGTCTGGGAACCGCAAGCCAGAGCCTCAGAGCTCTTGAAAATGTGGGGCTTGTTACAAAAGAAAAGAAGGGCAGGCTTGTAATATACAGGGCAAACATGGAAAATCGTCTGCTGAGGGAGTTCAAAGTGCTTCTTACACTAATGGAAATAAACACCCTGATACAGCGCCTGAAAGACACTTCTTCAAGGATAATCCTATTCGGAAGCTGCGCCACAGGAGAAGATACAATAGACAGTGATATTGATATTTTTATAGAAACTCATGACAAAAACAGAATTTTTGAGTTGATCGCATATTCCCAGAAAAAAATCGAACGGAAAATCTCTCCAATCATCATGAATACTTTTGAGTTCGAGCAACTCAAAATAAAGGACAAACCACTATACGAAAGGATTAACATGGGGAAAATAATCTTTGAGGCGCATGAGATATCAATTTGAGCAATGCATAAGCAAGGGGAAAATCGTAAAAATAAATATCGACCCAGACCTCATTTCAAAAGAGATGCGAGAGGCAGGAAATGACCTTGACGTATGTGAAAAATCATTGAAAGAGAGCAATTTCAAATGGGCAATCATCCAGGCATACTATTCCATGTTTCATTCTTTCAGAGCACTTATATTCAGCAAAGGCTTTAGAGAAAAAAGCCACATCTGCTTAAAATACGCAATAGAGTCTCTTTTTGTGGATAATGGATTGCTGGATAATCAACTTCTTCAGGATTTTGACTATGCGATGAAAATGCGTGAAGGGGCTGATTACGGGCATATTTATAGCGCGGACACTGCACTTGAACTTGTAAACTCCGCAAGCAAAATCTATGAAAACTCCAAAGAGCTTCTGAAACAATAGTAATATCTCCCTACACTTATTTGTAATCCCCCACCAATTACACCCCCATGCGCAAAAAACAGAAAGACTGGGCAAAAGACATGGCGCACCAGCGCATCCAGCGGCTTTTTGAGCTTGCATACCATGAATTCAAAACTCATCCCGAACGCAGCAACCGCTATGTGGTACTGGCGCGCCGCATCGGGATGAGATACCGCGTCAGGATGCCGCATGAGCTAAAGCGCATGGTTTGCAAACACTGCCACGCCTATTTAGTGCAGGGCGCAACAGCGCGCACAAGGCTTCAGGGCACGCACATAGCCACGACATGCCTGAGCTGCGGAAAACAGATGAGGCTGCCGTATTAGTATATCCGTTGAAACCAATGGGAAACGAAGTAATGCGGAAAACATCAGGTTTTACTGGATTAAAAAAAACAAAAGCTGATACAAAAATAGGGGTAGGCAACACATGCCTACACCGTCTTTGCCATTTTGAGGACATCTTGCCTTGAGACATCTTTTTTATGAATTTTCTTAACATGCTGCTGAGCGAACGATACAAGTTCATCGTCACTCTCGGTGCGAAGCATGAAAGGACAGTTTATCCCTGCTGACTTACAAGCAATTTCCTTAGCCATTTGTGTCACCTCCCTTGACTTCAATTGGTACTAATAAAACATTATGAAAGAGAATAGACTTAAAGTTTCCTCTAAGTAAAAAAAATTCGTCTGTCCACAACATAAACCTCATAGTTAGCAGTTATATAGCCATAGCACAGAATAATGATTGATGGTAAATAAGGGAGTTAAAACCGAAAAGAAACCCAATCGGCTCATCAATGAAAAAAGCCCGTACCTGCTTCAGCATGCATACAACCCGGTTGACTGGTATCCATGGGGAGAAGAGGCTTTTCAAAAAGCAAGAAAAGATGACAAACCGATTTTCCTTTCCATAGGATATTCAACCTGCCACTGGTGTCATGTAATGGAAAATGAGTCCTTTGAGGACGAAGAAGTGGCAGGATTGATGAACGATGCTTTTGTAAGTATAAAAGTTGACAGGGAGGAGCGCCCCGATATAGACGGCATCTATATGAAAGCCTGCCAGAGAATGACGGGCAGCGGCGGCTGGCCACTTAACATGATAATAACACCCGACAAAAAACCCTTTTATGCCGCAACCTACATACCGAAAGAAAGCAAATTCGGGAGGATGGGGATGCTGGAGATGATACCCCGCATAAAAGCCCTCTGGAGTTCGCAGAGGAGCGAAGTGGAAAAACTGGCAGAGCAGAGCACCTCTGCCCTCAGCGAAGTTTCCACGGCTGGGGAGGAGTTAAATGAAGACACTCTTCATGAAGCCTATGACCATCTTATGGGGATGTTTGATGAACAGAATGGCGGTTTTGGAGATTCGCCCAAGTTCCCGACGCCTCACAACCTCACATTCCTGCTGCGTTACTGGAAGCGCACCGGTGATAGAATGGCGCTTTTCATGGTGGAAAAAACACTCTCTGCGATGCGCATGGGCGGGATTTATGACCACATAGGATTTGGTTTTCACCGCTACTCCACAGATGCCAGATGGCTTGCCCCGCATTTTGAAAAGATGCTTTATGACCAGGCGCTGCTGGCTCTTGCTTATATTGAAGCTTATCAGGCGACAGGAAAAGTAGAATATGAAAAAACATGCCGGGAAATCTTTACTTATGTTTTGCGGGATATGACTGCCCCAGAAGGCGGGTTTTATTCAGGCGAAGATGCAGACAGCGAGGGCGAAGAGGGGAAGTTTTACCTCTGGACTGATGATGAAATACGGTCGGTTCTATCAAGTGAGGAAACTGAGCTTATAAAAAGAGTTTTCAATATAAGCAAAGAAGGCAACTTCCCAGAGGGAAAGAGCGCGGGAAGAAATATCTTTCATCTAACAAAACCGCTTTCTGAGCATGCCGCTTTTTTTAAGCTTCCAGTCGAAGAACTTCAGAAACGCATCGAAACTGCCCGTCGCAAGCTTTATGGCGCGCGCGAAAAACGCATCCATCCTGGCAAGGATGATAAGATTCTGGCAGACTGGAACGGCTTGATGATAGCCGCACTTGCAAATGGGGCGGCGGTCTTTGATGATTACCAATACGCTGAGGCTGCGCAAAAGGCAGCGGATTTTATTCTTTCTAAAATGCGTAATGCAAAAGGGAGACTTTATCATCGATACAGGGATGGTGAAATTGCAGTTCCTGCCCTATTGGATGATTACACTTTTCTTATCTGGGGATTGATAGAACTTTATGAAACCACATTTGAAATACTCTATCTACAGAAGGCGCTCGAACTTAACAATGAGATGCTAAGGCACTTCTGGGACGAAGAAAACGGTGGTTTTTACTTCACGGCAGGCGATGCCGAGAATATTCTGGTACGAAAGAAGGAACTCTATGATGGCGCCATACCATCAGGAAACTCTGTGGCAATGCTGAACCTCATTCGCTTGAGTAAAATGACTGCCAATCCTGAATTGGAAAAGAAAGCAGCGCAGATAGGGAGGGCATTCTCAAGAAGCATTTCACAGGCACCGGCAGCGTATACCATGCTCATGGCGGCGCTGGATTTTGCAACAGGGCAATCTAATGAAGTGGTTATCGCGGGCGATGTTGAGGCAGAAGATACAAAAAATATGTTAAGAGCTCTTTGGAAAGTGTTTTTACCCAACATGGTCATACTTTTCCGTCCAAATAATGTCGAAGCGCCGGAAATTATTCATCTTGGGGATTATACAAAAAACATGTCAGGCATAGAAGGCAAAGCCACTGCTTATGTATGCAGAAATTTTAGCTGCAAGCTTCCAACGACTGATATTGGAAAGATGATAAAGATGCTTACTTAACCGCAGCTTTGCGCTCATATAGCTTCCACCTTTGCTTCCATCCATTCCTCACCAAAAAGATGTTTGAGAATCGAGATAATGCTAAAATTAGACCCCGTTTCTATCTCCAGCGAAACACAGCCATTATCCTGTTGGAATATCGCTGAATTCAGGAGTTTCTTCTTCCTGTCCTTTACAGCAACTTCAAAATGAGTCACTCCACCAGATTTTGCGATATCAAAACCCATTCCGTTCCCAAGCAGGAACTCCTGCAACCTGTTCTGGAAGCTGTACCTTGACACGTCCTTCCATGAGGATGTTATGCGAAAATTAGTTCCCGTTTCTTTCTCTGAAACGCAGGAAATGCTAAGAATTGGAGTCTCTATTGCGCCTGTCTTAAGATACTCCAGAAAGACCTCTGAGCCTGACAGGAATTCAAAATCATATAAAAAGCGCCCGAACAGGAAACCATACCCTTTCGAGGCTGGCATATTCTGCACCTGCCTGCATGCAAGATAATCCTTAACAAGAGAGGGCAAATACTCAAGGAGCGCCCTGCCTGTAAAGGCGCATTTTGCCTCTGGCGTCAAAAACCTGCCCGCTTCTTTTATTGTCACGGCAGCTTTTACAACCTGCGGCTTTTTCTTTCTCTCTGCCGTCTTCTTGGGCCTGTTTATATCATCCTGTGCGACTTCCGGAACCTTTGAAAGCTTACGGTCATCGCATCCGTCGCATCCGATGCATACCCCTTTTCCTTCAAGACAGTAACCAGTATCCAGAAAACTTTTCGCCTCGTTATACATCCTGTAGAGAAATGATATGGCAGGCGTGCCCTTTAAAGTCTCAAACGGAAAAACGTAATTCTCATCCTTTGAGCCATATAATCCTTCCCCCGATGCCGACCTTAATGATGAAATCAATGCATTTTTATCCCCGATTATATGCTCCCCGTCAAAGTATCCCCCGTTTTTTGCGAAATCCGAGAGCACGTTAAAACATTCAAAGCCGCCAAGAGCAACATGCTGTGATATCAGGAACTCCTCCGTGTCCTGCGCCATCCTGAACTCAAAACCATTGGTTTCGCAGTCCCTCTTCAGGTCTCCTTTTATTTGTTTTATACTGTCCGGGTCTTTTATAGTGGAGGCAAACTGCATCGGGGTAAATGGAAGATTTACAAGCAGCCCGAAGCTCATTATGGTACGGCAGCCAGGGGATAATTCGTTTTTGAGCCGTTTCAGCTTCATTATGAAGTCCTTGAATTCTTTTCTATCCTTGTCGTTTTCAAGTCCGGTTATCATAAAGAATAATTTTAACTGGCGCGGTTTCCTTGCGTATATTTGTTCAAGAGCCTTCAGAAGTTCCTGTTCGTTCAGGCTCTTATGCAAATATCGCCTCATCCTGTCGCTGATTCCTTCCACACCCAACGTGAAAGTCCGCTTGCCTGAAAGAATCTCCACATCGAGAAGCTCGGGGCGCATCGCAATTATGTCGGCGCGCTGGCTTTTGAAATTCACGAATTTTGCTATCTCGTTTAAGTCGGCGATTATCCTTGAGATTCCGGTGTGCATGTTGAAATTAAAACTCAGGAAATCAAGTTGTACTGGCGCATGTTTTAATTTTATCTCAAGCGCCTTTTCCAGTATATCCTGCGGCGAGTATTCCCTGAAAGGTTTTCTTGTATGCCCCTCGAAACA
>JAHFCV010000038.1:0-3557 GCA_023249275.1 Candidatus Methanoperedens sp. | reverse complement strand
GCTTTGCCGTGTTCTCTATATCGGTATTCAGTACGGGATAATCGGTCAGGATATGCGAAGCCTGCGGCGCTTTCGGTTGGGAGACGCTCACGCTGTCAGGTATTGGCATCCTGATGTCAAATAGCCCCCGGATTTCTTTCTCAAGGATGCCCAGGATTTCTGTTTTAGGAAGGTTTTTGTTATTGTTTACAATTGAAGCGATGCTGCCTACTTCTCCCTCGCCTTCCCCGAAAAAGAGCGCATCCACAAACGAGTCCCCCTCCGGTGATATTGCACACTGCGCCATGAGCGCATTTGAGCCGCCCATGATAATAACTGGCTTCACAGCCTGCCTTCTGGATTTCAGGGCAGGAATCCCGGTATTTAATAAAAGGTAGGGCAGGTTGAGTAACTCAAGCGTAAAGGAATTTGATACCAGCACGATGTCAAAATCCGATATGGGACGGAGCGATTGTATCCCCAGGAAAAACGGTATATTGTTATTGAGAAAAAGCGGAATGTTCTTTGGGTTAGGGAAAAAGGCATAATCAATATATGCATAAGGTAGTGCACGTCTCGCTTCCTGGAACAGGAAATGATGTGTTATGGATTCACGGATATTCGGAAATGGCGAAAGCCTGATAATCAGCACCTTCAGTTGTGCATCATCGAATACCGGATTATTGAAAGTAAGGTTATTGCGGGGAAAGTATGCACGATAACCATCCAGTTTATGGAGATTTTTGAGTACGAATTCGGAATAGTCAGTCATTTTGAGCCTTGATTTGCCAGTTAATTTTATTTTGGTTTAATAGCTTCCCATGAACATAATGGCTATAGTAAACATATTGGCATGATGTGAAAATTAAGGGTAAGATTTATTAATGAGTTTGGATATATTGGATTTCAGTGAAGGATTTGGTTCGAATTTATTTCCACAAAACCCGGATAGATTTTTTGATGTTTATAGGTTAGATTATACACTAAAAAGATTATGGTAATTTTTTATCACGAAATGGAGGATGAATCTTGAAGTATTGTGTCGATTGCAGATACTTCACAACGAAAGTAAAAGGAAGCAACAGGGAACAATACGATGGTTCCTGCACACTGATTAAGAAAAACGTGTACGAAACCAGTCGTGAATGCAAAGAATTCAAAGAAGAAAGCATTTAGGCACAATTGAGTCAAATCCTGGCTATTGCTGTTTTTGTATTTACATACGCACTCATAGTCTTCCCTCCAAAAAAAATCAATGAAGCCCATGCTGCTTTAATCGGCGCGGCGCTTACAATCGTTTTTTTGCTAAAGCCCCATCACGTACTGGAAGCGCTTGGTATTTCAACGCCTGAAATGCCTGTGCCTCTCGTTACCACATGGAATGTTGTCATAATTCTTGCAACCCTTATGATAATATCAAGCCTTCTTGACGATTATGGGTTCTTTGAGTACTGCGCATCCAGTGCGGTACATGCGTCTAAAAACAGCGGTGAGCGGCTTTTTTTATACACTTATCTTGTGGTTTCCGTCATCTCCCTTTTTGCAGGCAACGACGTAGTCATCCTTACCACGACTCCCATAATCCTGATTTTCTGCAAGAACGCTAAAATCAACCCCAAACCATACATGTACGCATCTTTTTTTGCTGCAAACACCTTTTCAATGCCGCTGTATATCGGAAATCTCACCAATATCCTGATAGGCGACAGTTTCGGGCTTGATTATTTCGGTTTCACAAAATACATGTTTCTTCCCACGCTTGCCGCAGCGCTTGTGAATTATCATTTATTGAAATATATTTTCAGGAAGCAGATACCGGGGAGTTTCAGCTCGCAGGATAATGGCAGGATTCCTATCAGGAATAAATTTCTTGTCGCTCTGGGGCTTGCGGTTCTGCTTGCCGTTATCCTACTCGGCGGCGTGGCAAACTACATGAAAATACCTCTTTCTGCGGTGACGCTGGCTGGCGCTTTGCTCCTGATGATATCCGAGCGGCGCATAGCGCACAGGCTTAAAAGGGTTTCATGGAATGTCGTCTTGTTTGTTATCGGGCTTTTTATTGTGGTAAAAGGTCTTGATGTAAGCGGAGTAGCAAGCGCGCTCGGCGAAGTGATATTTGCCAATATGAGCAATAATATCCTGGCAGCCGCGTTTTCAGTTTCGCTTTTATCCGCATTCATGTGCAATATTGTTAATAACATACCAATGACAGCCATGATGCTTTCAATAATCCAGCATGCTTCGCTTCCACAGCAGATGAATACGGCAATGGGCTATTCCTTGGTTATCGGCTCAAACCTTGGCGCCAATTTCACCACTTTCGGCGCTCTTGCCGGCATACTCTGGCTTGAAAGCGCGCGGCGTTACGGATGGAGCACGACAATGACCGACCTCTTGAAAATCGGGTTGTTTGTTACGCCTATTGCAATCCTTGGCGCAAGTATCGTGCTGGCGATTGAGATGTCTTTTTAATAATCCCGTTTTTTCTGAATAACGAGACTGTTATAATTCGGGTTGGTAGTTATGTCTACATACAATATCTACCGAAGAATTGACCTAAAAACAACCCAAGATAATGCTATTTTTATCTACTAATCTTTTTTCAAAGCAGTCCATAATATTAAAGTAAAAACTATATAATAAGATAGAAATAATAGTATTATAGCTATAACATAATACCAAACTATAAAATAGGGTAAAATAGCTTTGGGAATACTGATAAAAAGAGTGCCTGTTAAAATTCCTGAAAAAAATACTGCAACGATTAATGAAATTGCGGAAATTGCATCTTTTTGGCCTTTGCTACGATTAGGTTTTTGAATAATGATAAAATAGATAATAGAAAACAAAGCGAAGACCAAATACATCCAAATCCAATCTTTCACTAAATTAAAAGCTGCTAATAAAGTACCAATTAATAAAAGAAGCTCAATTAATCGTATTTTTTGAGCTTCACTCTCCAAAGTAACTCCTTTAAATTTGTTCTCTAACCATTCTTTCATGTTTTTGTCTCCTAATTGCATAACTAACTTCCATTTTTTTCTAACTTCAATAGTATCTTTAAAATCTCCATCAATGATACTTCTTATGATATCTTTCAAATCATGCGCTATCCTTTTGTTCTTCGGGTAAACCCATATCATCTTGTATGTCCAATATCCTACAAAAAATATAAAAAAAAGAGAAATAACCATAGACCCATATAAAGAAGCATGAATAATATCAATAATATCATTCAGCGGAATTTTAATAATAGCATTTTGTGGAAGATTAGCAATTGACACAGATGATAACACCCAGCTTACAATTGCGTTTATGGCTGTTGCAAATAATGCAACTATAACAAAGAAGATGTTAGATTCTTGGGACACTCCACTCTCTAAAGTATTAATTTCATTGTTCAGAAATATTACCCAGCCATCAAACGAAATTGGGCATTCTTTTTCTGTATCAGAATCTTTTTTTTCTTCATCATTCATTTTTGCTATTCCAACATTTGAAAATTTTCTTTTTAATATCTGAATTTAAACTATACCCATTGTCCTAAAATACGATACTTAATATAGGATGAACCGCAT
>JAHFCV010000037.1 GCA_023249275.1 Candidatus Methanoperedens sp. | reverse complement strand
AAATGGATGGGATATGCCCGCAAAAACGCCGGGAGATGAATGTCTCCATAAAACGTGGAATAAAACGGGAATACTTTTAGTTCTTGCTATTTTAAGCGCCATGTTCCTGTCCGCGCCTGCGGATGCGACTCATGCAAACAGCGTTGTTACTTTTACAGATAAAAAGACGTATATGGGATGGTGGGTTGACCCGACGAAAAATGGTGTGGGATATACCTATGCAGGAGTAGATACCGCTCCACTGGAGGTTTATGTATACGCCATGGTTTTGACCGAGAAGGGTCTTATCATTAAAGGGGAGGAAAGCCAGCTCATCGGTTATGTAGCTGATTATAAGAGGCTGGCGCCAGGAGGAGCTAGCGGGCACCATATCGAATATTTTGGCGAGACTGTTTTCGGCAATAAAACTTTAACATTTACAGACGATGGCTCCTTATCAGGCGACATTGCAGGAGACGGGGTATATGTTGCTAAAGTAACCCTCGATAAAACCAAGGGAGCCACACTTGTTGCAGACCACATGGTAATGAATGTGACAGTTTCCTACCCAGGCAAGGCATCCGATACGGAGCAGATACTGATATCAGGCTGGTATTGCATGAACGGGGTAAAGAGCGGCGCAGGTCATGGCACCCACACATCGCAAACCGGAACATCTGACAACTGCGCGGTATGCCACCGGGGGTATGAGCACTGGTATGAGAACATCTCCAAAACATTCAGGGACGACCAGCTTGATATTCATAAATTTAAGGTTAATCCCCCCGATATCCCCGCCGCTGACCAGAACCAGGTATTTAGTGCCAACCGCTGGAACTATTCTGATGATGGCGCACCAGCTAACTCCTATCCGAATTTCAGCCAGCAGGTGCCGGGGTCGCCATATTGTGCCTTCTGCCACGAGGTAAAAGGCAGCGCAACGTATGATCTTGGCGCGGGTGATAGAACAAACATGGCTGACAGACCGATGTGTAATAATTCAAACTGTCATAACACCACGGAAATCTCCAATACCACCGTACCTGCATGGCAGCCTGGTTCGATGCCCGGAGTGGCTTCCACAATCACAAGGGTGGCGTATAATATCACAAAAGCAGAACAACATGCCCACGATAACACAGGGGTGAGCACAGTGCCATGCGTTTCCTGCCACAGGACTACACACTCATTAGAGCTTCCAAACAGGACTTCAACGGATTATACTGACCTTTCAGGGCGTTGTCTCTCCTGCCACTCATTATTTAATAAGCACAACAACAGCGTTTCGTGTATAAAATGCCATACCAACGATACCCACAACATTAGATTTTTACAGCAGAACTTGAGCTATGACTGGAGCACCACCAATATAGTAACCTGCGACAACTGCCACACAAATACAACCTTCGCAGGTTCGCTTGGCTTGAATCCCCCTCAGGTGCCTTATACCAATCACAGCGGCGACAGCGATGCAGGGCAGAAGTGGGGCGACTACTGGACATCAAAGAACCAGCAGGCAGCGGTGGGAGGGGCGAATTTAATCCAGACCTCAACAGTAGTTGTTTCTTCCCAGTCCGTGCAGTACGGCACAGCATCGCCACTCTCAGGGGCGCAGACAGTGGATGGAAGCTTTGAGACGCTGACCGAAGGATGGCGCTCTCTGCCCCCAAACACGGTGTACCAATATGCTGATAGCAACACCACAACCTATGGAAGCATAACCAACTGGAATAACCTGCGCAGTGCCTCTGATGGGGGAGCAGTTGCCACTATAAATGAAACCTTTGGTCCGCAGGAAAATATGGTAAATGGTAAATTCGTTTCGGATTTGTCGAGCTGGACAGTAACCCCGGCAACGAGCTTCCCAATTGTCTGGGTGGATACTGGAACGCCGCAGTATGGAAGCCTTAATGGAAGTATTACAGCTAAAACTATAACTAACAGGACATCCATAGCAGAGCAGACCTTCCAGGTCAACAGCACAGCATCTCTTTCAGCCATTCTATCTTTCGATTGGAGAAAATCAATAGGCTCGGTAGCGCCCATAAACCAGACAATGAGGGTACAACTGGTGAATCCCAGCAATGCTGTGACCTATACATGGAGCGATACCCAGATAGGACCGGTTGCCTGGTCGGCAGAGATATACGATGTCTCGGCGAATATAACCACAACCGGTACGTGGAAGATAAGGCTCTCCATGGATGGCGGTACTCCGAATACTAACGGGGCAGCTTTGTACAGTGATTTTGATGATGTCAGCCTTACCCTGAACAACTCAGCCCATGCTGTATATAAAATGGATACAAGTTTGGATTTCCAGAATGTCCAGACAGCAGACAACTATACTTTCCAGATGAACTACTCTACATCGGGGGATTCTTTTGACCTCCAGGTCTATGATGGAACATATTGGAATACAAAAACCACTTTAAATAATGCAACATTCACAAAATACAACTATACTCTTACAGTGGCTGAAATGCAGGGCGGTTATCCCAGCATTAAATTTGTTGACAAGACCCAGAGCAATACAACTAAGGGGAGCCTGAAGATAGAGTATGCCAGGATTACCCCGGGAATATACCATCAGGAAATCAACCTGTACCACAACTTCACAGGCATTCCCAAATATGCTGCGCAGGAGACAGCGGAATACACACTTCTTGCAAAAGGTTACGTGACCGCAGGAGAAGGTCTTGATATCTATGCGTATGACTATGGGGCTAACAGTTATCAGTTAGTCAAGTTGGATCCTTTTCCCACCACCAATGGATGGGTGAATTATTCCATTCCCTATTCAGCTATAAGCGATACCGGCACAGCGAGCATACTGTTCAGTGACAGCAATAAAACGAGGGACGACAACGTAGTCGATAACTTCTACCTCGACTATGTAGCCATAAAAGCAGACAACTACAAGTATCTCCCATGCTACTACTGCCACGCCCTGCTCGCTAACCACAAGAAGCGCGCCATCGGCAACATCGAATGGGTGCAGAACGGCTCTACCGCGCAGAACCTGAAGAACAGCACCAACCTGAGCGGTAACTGGTGCGCCAACTGTCACTACAACGGTTCTACGCCCTCAGGCAAATACAAGTATAACGGCTCAGCCTGGAACCCTGCGCCGCCGCTGATTACAGTCAATAATATAAACCCGAGCAATCCCAATTATGGTTCATGGTACGACCACTCCAGTATTGTGGCTACCAATTATACAGACGCCAAGTGCAAGGAATGCCACGGGACTGCTGCTATAACTACCACCAAGCAGTTCCCGCATACAGTAGATATAGGTTCAAGCGGAGGAGCCAACTGTACGAGTTGTCATAACATCGGAGGTTCGGCGGGCACAGGCAGGCTTGTGAACTTCACAGCTATGAACGATTCTCTCGCGCTCCACAAGAACCTGAACGGCGGCGTGAGTACAAGCCTCCCTGCTGAGAACAAGAAATGCTGGGCATGCCACGGCAACGGCACCGAACCAGGAAGCAGTCATCCAACTAATTACAAGACACCTTACAACTGCGTGGACTGCCATGTTACGAGGCAGAACCTGAATTATACGCCCAACAATACTATACTCAACGTCACCCAGCACTACTGGAACGGCAGTAACATCTCAACATCAAGCGTAACTTCGTGTTATGCCTGCCATAATAGGAGTGAGATGATGTTGGGTCTTAACCTTGACCCGGATGATGCAGCCAGCGTATATGGTGGAGCCAATGGGGGCAATAACAGCTCAAGCCACTACGGCAAGAAGAGAAACGACATGGCAGGCTGGGACACAACTACATACTGCACATACTGCCACAACACCACAACCAACAACGCCACATTCTTCGTGAGCGATTTCAACAACACGATATTCAACCATACCAGCAGAGCCACCACGCCCTTGTGTACCGCATGCCATTACAGCGGCAGGATACACAACAGCACCCTTGCAAAGCCAGTAAGCAATGATTCATACTGTTCCACATGCCACGGTGCAAGCGGCACTGCGGCTACCAATAACAAATCCGAACACAGGAATTTATATTGTACTGAATGCCATGCCAACAATACAATAGGAACACTGGCAGGTAAGGATATACATGCGGTCAAGTACCTGACCCAGAGCAATAGCTTCGCCACTACAAATTCAAGCGCAGTAAATTGCGTAACCTGCCACCAGACAACGAGTGTTGATTCTTCTTTGACCGGCTTCACAGCCTTCAAGATAAAGAATCCCATGCGGCACAGCGATAACGTTTCCAACGGCTCGGTATGGGACAGCTACTGGACGAATACCTCGCCGCAGACAGCATGCATCTACTGCCACAACGATACTAAACATAACGCTACGCCGCTTGGAAGAATACTCCAGTGGAATCCGAATTACGTAATGTACGGCTCGATAGGCAGCAATGGTTCATGTGCTGACTGCCATTATAAAGGCGACCTCAACTACACCCAGATGAACTCAACGTTTGTATCAGCAGGGCTCAAGGTACCGCCTGAAATAACCAACGGAACAAACTGGAAGGGTAACTTCTCGAATTATTATAATCACTCGCTCCCCACCTACACAGACCTGGATTGCAAATCCTGCCACAGCACGCTGTTAAGCGGCAGTGCAAACATGAGTGAGTTCCTGCACAACGCTGCAACAGGCATAAATGGAGGAGCCAACTGTACCGCCTGCCATAACATCGGAGGCACGGCAGGCGCAGGCAAACTTGTGAACTTCAGCGCCATAAATGACTCTAATGCCCTCCATAAGAACCTGAACAGCGGCGCTGCTAACTCAAGCAATGCGACAGCAGAGAACAAGAAATGCTGGGCATGCCACGGAAACGGCAGTGAGCCATCCGCTCATCCAACCAATTACAAGACTCCTTATACCTGTACTTCATGCCATGTCCAGGGCGCAGGGCAGAACTTCAATTTCACTCCAAACAATACCCTACTCAACGTCACCCAGCACTACTGGAACGGCACAAGTGTAACTACGGCGAATGCAACGTCGTGCTACGTGTGCCATAACAAGACAGAGATGATGCTGGGCAGCTTTGACCCTGACGGCGCAGGCACAGGCGTTTACAGCGGCGCAAACGGCGGCAACAACAGCGTGAGCCACTATGGAAAGAAGCGTGGCGATATGGCAGTAATGGCTAATACAACGTACTGCAGCTATTGCCACAACAACGCTACAAGCGTATTCCCGTTCATCAACGCTACTAATAACAGGACGATTGCAAACCACTCGATGAATTATCCATCCACGAATCCGGAATGCAAGGAGTGCCACTCATATGGCAGGCTGCACAACAGCACTCTATATAGACCAGCCTTTGCCCTTCCCAATTCTTCATATTGTCTCGCATGCCACGGCAGTAGTGGCACAGCCACCATCAAGAACCTTGAGCAGCACAATGGCAGCACAGGACTTAATTGTACGAATTGCCACCTGAACTCCACGAAGAGCATTCACCCGGTGAGATACCTGCAGCAGGATGGATTAAACTGGGCACAGACCAAGACAAATGCAGTTAACTGTACCACCTGCCACCAGAATCCGGGCTTGAGCGGGTTTAATAAAGCGCCAATCACTCCAAAACCCATGAACCACAGCACTAATACGTATTCAGGTGCGCTATGGAATAACACGCAGCCTGCGTACTGGACTAATACCAGCCAGCAAACGAGCTGCGATTATTGCCACGGCAAGATTGCTCTTCATAATACCTCAGGACTTGGTAACATAACCAGAGTGAAGGGCAGCAACACTGTAAGGCAGGCTCTTGCTAACAGCACATGGTGCGCCAACTGCCATTATTCAGGCGCCACATCCGGCTATGCAGGCACATTATTCTCTCCCGAACCGCCTGAAATCAGAAACGCCAGCGGAAAAGTTCCACAAAAGGCTCGTGATAACACCAACTTCTATGACCACACAAACGATGTTTCAACAGGATACAATGATTCCAAGTGCAAGACCTGCCATGACAACGCTCTTGATGCAGGAGCAACGTCGCTTAACTTCAGCCACAATGTAGCCCAAGGCGGCGGAGGCGCGAACTGTACAAGCTGCCACTACATAGGCGGAAGCGTGCAGAATATCAATATCACAGCCGTAAACGATGCAAATGCAATACACAAAGACCTGAACAAAGACGCAACAGCATCTGATACTGGCTTCAACGACAGCAAGAAATGCTGGGCATGCCACAGTGAAAACGGTAAAGAACCCAGCGGACACCCGACACGATACAAGACCCCCTATAACTGCACAGACTGTCATGTCCAGGGCTCGGGGCAGAATTTCAATTATACTCCCAATACCACCATACTCAATGTTACCCAGCACTTCTGGAACGGTAACAGCATCAGGACACCAAATGCAACCTCATGCTACGCCTGCCACAATACGAGTGGAATGATAACCCCGGCGTACGATCCTGATGGAGCGAGCAGCAATGTTTACAGCGGCGCTAACGGCGGCAATGCAAGCGTCAGCCACTACGGCAGGAAGAGAGGCGATATGGCTGTGCAGCAGAATACCACGCCTTACTGTGACAACTGCCATAACGGGACATCGGCGTTCCCATTCATAGACAGCGCAAACAGGACAATTTCTAATCACTCGCTCGGTTATCCTGCAACAAACCCCACATGCAAGGACTGCCACAGCGGCGGCAGAATACATAATAGCACGCTATACAAGACCTCTCTCTCACTCCCCAATGCCACTTACTGCACAAACTGCCACGGAGCAGGTGGAAGTGCCAGTAAAAATAATCTTGAGCGGCACAACAGCACAGGAACGGCATGCAGCCAGTGCCATCTGAACGCATCGGATAGCATTCACCCTGTTCGCTATTTGCAGCAGGACAATACCTGGGCTACAACTAAAGTTAATGCGGTGAACTGTACAAGCTGTCACCAGGGCTCAGGTATTGCCGGCTTTGGCACCGCCCCCAAAGTGCCACAGCTAAATCACAGCACGAATAAGTATTCAGGGGCGCTATGGAACGGCACGTATTCGGGATTCTGGGACAATACCAGCCAGCAGTCAGGCTGCGATTACTGCCACGGCAAGATTGCCTTGCATAACTTATCAGGTCTTGGTAATATAACCCGGATGAAGGGTAACAACACTGTAAGGCAGAGCTTAAGCAATGGCTACTGGTGCGCCAACTGCCATTACAATACCACACCCGCAGGCAATTACAGCTTTAAAGGAAACCTCTTTAGCCCGGAGCCGCCCGAGGTCTTAAACAAGAGCGGCAAGGTGCCTTTATTAGCGAGAGACAGTACGCAGTTCTACAACCACTCGAACGACCTTGCATCAAGCTATGACGATGCAAAGTGCAAGACCTGCCACAATAACAATCTTGGAGCAAGCGCCACATCATTGAATTTCACACACAGCTTAAGCTCAAGCAGCGGCGGAGCTAACTGCACGAGCTGCCATGGCTTGAGTGGAAGTCTCTCAGATGGAAAGAGGATAAACCAGACCGCCATGAACTCCAGCATACACAAGGACTTGAATAAGGATGCATCAGCGAGCGATGCCAATTACTCAGAGAGCAAGAAATGCTGGGCATGTCACGGTGACGGTAGTGAGCCTTCGGGTCATCCATCCAACTACAAGACCCCGTATAACTGCACAAACTGTCATGTTCAGGACGCAGGGCAGAATTTTAATTATGCTCCCAATAACACTGTACTTACTGTCACCCAGCACTACTGGAACGGCACAAGTATCAATACATCAATAGCAACCTCATGCTACGTCTGCCACAACAAGAGCGAAATGATGGTAGGTATGGCGCTTGATCCGGATGGAGCCTCATCCAACATATACAGCGGCGCCAATGGCGGTAACCAGAGCGTGAGCCACTATGGCAAGAAGCGCAGTGATATGGCGGCACTGAGCAACACCACTTACTGTAATTACTGCCATAACAACCAGTCAAGTGTATTCCCATTCATAGACAGCAACAACATGACCACAACTAACCATTCTCTCAACTATCCGGGCTCAAATCCATCATGCGCGGACTGCCATGCATCAGGAAGACTGCATAACTCCACTATTTACAAGCCGGCTTTTGACATGTCCAACGTCACATACTGCCTGAGCTGTCACGGCAACAATGGAAGCGGCGGCACAAATTACACAGGAGCAGTGACCGGTTACAGGGAGAAACATAACAATTCACTCTGTACCGGATGCCACATCAACTCGACGCGGAGCATCCACCCTGTCAGGTATCTCCAGCAGGACAACACCTGGGGCAATACCAACACCAGCGCTGTAAATTGTACAAGCTGCCACCAGGGCGCAGGCATGCCGAACTTCAGCTCTGCTTTCATAGTGGAGACGCCAATGTTGCACAGCAACAACACGTACTCCGGCGCCCTGTGGAACGGTACGCAGCAGCCAAGATACTGGGACAACACAAGCCAACTCTCAAGCTGCTATTACTGCCATGGTAAAAAATCCCTTCACAATGCTTCAAGACTGGGCAACGCATCCCTTATACAGGGTGGCAACTCAGAAAACCAGAGCCTGACAGGAGGATACTGGTGTGCCAACTGCCACTATAACGGTTCAGCGCCTTCAGGAAATTACAACTATAAAGGCGATTTATTAAACCCCAAACCTCCAGAGGTATTCAATCTCACTGGATTGGTTCCCGCAAACTCTTCCAGCGGTATGCCTTTCCAGAACCACTCTGTTAACATTGCAGGGGACTGGAGCGATGTTAGGTGCAAGTCGTGCCACGGCAAGGAGCTACCCTCGAATACAACCAGCGCAACCTTCCTGCACAAGCTTAACCAGTCAAAACCCGATGCAGGAGGACCTGATTGTCTGAGCTGCCATCCATCCACAGCCAATGACCCCAATGGACCTCCATCCGACAGGAGGATAAATGGTACAGCTTTCACCAATTACAGCGTGCACAGGAATCTAAACTCCAATGCCGGTTCAAGCGTGAGTTTATCAGACAACAGGTCAAAAGCCTGCTGGGCATGCCACAGCGATGGAACACAGCCTGTCAAGCATCCTGCTGACTATCTCAATCCGAAACCATGCGCATACTGCCATGTGAATGAAACACCAAACCCGATAGGTGCATTCAATGCACCAGTAGTTAGCAAGCATTATCCAGGCAAAGTATTTGCAGGCGTGAAGGCTCACTCCACTAACTTCACAGCAGGCTCATGTCAGGTATGCCATAACTACAGTCAGGCAGCTAACCTGAATCTTACATACGGCACTTACGAAGCAATCAAAGTATTGAACGCTACCGTGAGCCATTATGCCACTAACGACAGTCTGTTGGCAACAAATAGTGCCAGCAGTTGTGCATTATGCCATGCCGATAGCGCTCAACCCTATGGGGGAGAGCCCAAACAGCTTGTAGACCAGGCAAAACATTCCATGAACAGCGCCTGCCAGGGTCCGTGTCATAACCCTTATTACGTAAATTCCGGGAATATCAATCCGATAATACTGCACAATGCATCTCTGGGAATATACTATACCTGTTATGCTGGAAACTGCCATGTTACAGTCACAACATCAAGAGGTGGTAGAAGATGAGATTATTAATCCTTCTTCTTGTGCTGTCGCTTCTCCCTGTCGCTCTGGCGGAAGTAAATGAGCATGACGGATTCCCTAAGGCGTTAACGGATATATCGAATGCAATAACGATAGCCGACATAAATAATGATGGCTCGCCAGAGATAGTGGTTGCCCCGAACATACGCGGGGTTTATGTGTATTCATTGACCGGAAGCCTGCTCTGGAAAGCAACAGCAGGCAGCGAGACCCCGGCAGTTACAACTTCTCCTCTCGTGGCTGATGTTAACGGGGATGGAATCAAGGAAATCGTTCTTGCTGGAGGCATCCTCAGCGATGCTTATACTCACGGGATATATATTTTCAGTTCAACCGGCGCCCTGCTCAAGAGCTACAACCTGGGCAGCGGATATGCCCCCTCGACACCTGCACTCGCGGATGGTCTTATTCTTGTTGGATTAAGCGGTAGCTACACAGGCTTATATGCTTTTGATTTTAGCCAGTCTCTTCCAAAATGGACGCTTGCCTTTGCAGGCGGCTCGGAGAGAATGAACAGCATAGCAACTGGCGACCTTGACGACGATGGGAGCACCGAGGCTGTGCTTGCAGGCGGAGGAAAAGTGACTGTAGTTAACTTAGCCCCAGGCAGCGGCAGCGTCAGGTGGCAGAAGGATGTCCCTGATGTTATCTCTCCAGTAATAATAAACGCAAACGGGAGGAAAGTAGTGGTAGCCTCAGGCTCATCGGGCACATTTGCCTGGGATGCGGCAGGAGAACTTGTATGGAGCAATAGTATTGCTGCAAAGTACTATTCCGACACCTATTCTTCACCAGCGGTTGCAGACCTTAACAATGACGGTTCAGATGACGTGATAATAGTCAGGGATTACGATGTGTATGCGATTTCAGGCATTGACGGCAGCACGCTTTTCAAATCATCAGCGATCGCAAACCCACGGGGCAGCTTCAGGGCAAGACCGGCAATTTATGACATCAATAAGGATTCAAAACCAGAGATAATAATAGGCGACTCAAACGGCAACCTTTATATCTGGGATTCGAAAGGAGCATTGCTCAACGGTTTTCCTGTAAGGATAACAGGCAAGGTGCAACCCACGCACTCGTCGCCTGCCGTGTACGATTTAGAAGGAGATGGCATTCCTGAAGTTGCAATCGGCTCTGCCACGCATTTACATGTAGTATCGGTGAAATTGAAAAGCTCGGATACAACGCCTCCCGTTACCACTGACAATGTTGATGGAGCATGGCACAATTCCAGTGTTACAATTACATTAATGGCTAAAGATGAGGAAAGCGGTATTGCAGCCACCCATTACACGGTTGACGGCTCAGAACCAACGAGTGATTCCTCAAGAGGGACAACGATTACTCTTTCAGAGGAAGGGCTCTACACCATAAAATACTTCAGCATGGATAACGCTGGCAATGTTGAGGAAGTAAAAACCGCAGCCAACCGGGTGAAGATCGACAAGACCCTGCCCTCTACAATAGATAACAGCGATGGCAGGTGGCACAACGGCAGCGTTGTGGTTACTCTTACTCCCAGCGATGATGGCTCAGGCATAAGAGACACTTATTACGCAACCGATAATGAATCTACAGCAAAAGGTACGACTACAACTATAAGCAGTGAAGGAATTCATAGCATTAAATACTTCAGCATAGATAATGCAGGCAATGTTGAGCAGATTCGAGAAGCACTGGTTAAGATTGACAGCACCCCTCCTTTAACTGTTGATGACTCGGATAACAGGTGGCATAATACAGACGTGACCTTGAATATTACAGCATCGGATAATCTCTCTGGCATTGCATTCATTCGCTATAAAGTGGATGGAGTGGAGCAGGTATCCAATTCTTCGAATATACAGCTCACCTTTAACAGCGAAAGGGTGCATACAATAGGATATTCCAGCGTGGATAACGCGGGTAATGCAGAAGACGTGAAAACCGCACTCGTAAAAATCGATAAGACTTCACCATTTACTACGGACGACAGCGACGGCGAGTGGCATAACAGCAGCGTTTTGGTTACGTTAAAAGCTTCTGACAATCTGGCAGGCGTACATACTTCAAATTATAAAGTAAATTCCGGTACAAAGACATGGATGGAGTCGCTATTTTCATGGTTCAGCAGCGTTATAGGGCTTGCAGAAACCGCTTCGCAGGGGGAAACAATCTCCATAGCGGATGAAGGAATTTTTGATATAAAGTACCACAGCGATGATAATGCGTATAACATAGAGTTGGAAAAAACCGCAAAGCAGGTGAAAATCGACAGAACATTGCCAGCCATAACAGTAAATACGCCTGAAGCAAAGACCTACCTGCACTCGGATATAATTACGCTGAGCTTCGTATCACAGGATGCGCTTTCTGGCATTAAAACCATGAATTCCGCGATAGACACGAGGCAGGTATCAGGCGGTCAGCTCTTCGACATGCTGGAGCTGAGTTTCGGGACACATGAATTTACAATCATGGCTATGGACAATGCAGGGAATCTCAACAGCCAGAAGGTTAATTTTAATGTCATCGCTACCATAGACAGCGTGAAAGCGCTCACCGAGCGTGGAGCCACTAATGGCTGGATATCCAATAAGGGTATAGCTAACAGTTTGAGTGCAAAGCTTAACTCTGCCAGGGCAAAGCTGGATGCCGGTCAGAAAGCGGCTGCAAAGAACATACTGGAAGCGTATATAAATGAAGTTGAGGCGCAAACCAACAAAGGCATTACCCAGGCAGGGGCTAACGTTCTAAAAGCAGAAGCAAGATACGTAATAGATACCATATAACAGGTCAGGAAAAAAGACGAAACTTCTTTTTTTTGAGATTAATTCGATACATCTCTAATACTAAATGGAAAGTATTTATGCCACCAAAACAATAATGTTCCTAAGTAGACGAACAATCTTCCAGAGGACATTGTATGGAAAAACGCATCATGAAAAAAATACTGAATTCCACAGGTATATTTTACAACAGGTGGTTTTTAGGTTTCAGTTTCATTGTTTTAATACTTCTGGCAATTTCAAGCAGCCTTTTTTTAGAAAACCAGCGGCTTGAAAAACAGTTAGGTGAGGCTACTCATGAGTCAGATATTCTTAATGTCGAGGTTCCAGACCCTGTACTTAAGTATACGCCGCTGCTGGTAGGCAACCACGACCCAAAAATCAAAGAGCTTGCCCGCTCTCTGGGAAGTCCTGAGAATATTTATCTTTTTGTCAGGGACGAGGTAGAGTATTCCGAAAATTATGACAAACGCAGGACTGCTGCTGAAGTGCTGGAGAGCAGGCAGGGAGATTGTCTCGGGCAGGCTGATTTGCTGGCTTCTCTTTTGCTGGCGTATGGTTATACAGGGGAGGAGGTAAAGGTGAGCATGGGTTATACGGTCCATCTCGATGGCATACATAACGGGGAAAGGCTGCATCACGCATGGGTTGAGTTCAATAACAAGGGCAGATGGCTGGTACTTGACGCAAGCCGGTTCATGGGGACATTTGAGTTCGAGCAGTGGGACAGGGAATCATTCTATCAGGCTTTCCAGGCTGAGCCTTATGCCCAGTTCAACGATGAGTACGTGCATGTGAATATAAATGGCAGTTGAATCTTTTTAAATAAGTCTGCGAACAACAATCTCGACATTGAGGAAATGATAAGGGGTAAGTTTTGGCAATATCCTTTTATAATAAGGATTCTTATCTCTGGTTATGACCACTGTGACCGTTCCCTCAACCTTTAAGAATGAGATTAAGGCATTGATAAAAGCCGGATATTATTCCAATGCTGGCGAGTTCATTAAAGATGCCATCAGGAGCTTATTCGAGTTTAAACCTGAACTTAAGGTAAGCCTTGCAGTAGAACTGTATAGAAGCGGGGATGTATCTATCGGAAGGGGGGCTGAGATTGCAGGAATGAACATCATCCAGTTCAAGGAGGTTCTTTTTAATAGAGGAGTTGTTCGAGAAATTGGGTCGGAATCAGCAGATGAGCTTGAAGAAAGAACCCTGAAGCTTAAGAAAATAACAAAACGAAGCTGAGCTATGAATGTTGTTTTTTGATTCAGATATTCTGAGCTGCATAGCGAAAACAAGAAGGTTCGAGTTCATTGCAACTGTTTTTCCTGCGAGTACATTTCTTGTCCCCGGGAGAGTATATGAAGAACTTGTAAGGGCGAGAAAGCTGGTTACGAGTTTGTGGATTATTTTCTTAACCTGGTTGATAATTCCCAGGTTGTCATGCCTTCTTTGTCTAATGAAGAAAACGTCAAAATCAGGGAGTTAGAGGGTACGAATCTTCATTTTGGTGAGATTGAGGCTATTGTTCTGTCAAAGCGAAAAGATACAATTCTGCTGTCGAATGATGCAAATGTGAAGAAAAAGGCTAAAGAGCTGGGTGTGGAGGTTTTTAATCTTGAGGATGTTATTTCCTTTGCTATTGAAACAAGAGTCCTTTCAAATTTTAAAGACGCTTTGAGTTTGATAAATGATATCGAATCAAAGGATAAAATAAAAATCAGAAATAAGCAGTACCTTCTTGAAAAGCTCAAGGAGAAGCTATAGAGAGCAAGGCACTTTTTGCATGCTATCGTGCTAACAGGGAGTAAGTTGCATATTTCATCCCGATTATTCATAAAAGAATTTCCCATCATAATCATAATGCATGGGAAAGCTATATATTCTATCAAAACATAACGTTTTCATGTGGACGAACAGTTCACAAATAACGCGCATGCAGGATAGGAAAAACGGGGCTGCGTTATAAAAACGGGGAAAAACGCAAAACGGTAGCTGAGATTGGTTTTTAGATGACTTTCTTGGCGCAATTAAAAACGGGGACGAGACAACGTCTCGGATAGGAAAACAGCAGCTTTGGCTGTGTATTTGGAAAAATATAAAAACCGAACACGGGTAAAAATGTGTAAAACAAATACGGGAAAAAGGATTGCGCTTTTAGTGGCTGTATTGTTAGCGGTTGCGATTTTTGTAGCACCGGCGAGTGCGTACACGGCGCCGTATAAGCTCCTAGTTTTTACAGATAAGGCTGCGTATCACGATGAAGCTTATTGTTACGATTGCTCTCCTCAAGATCTATGGGCTAATGCGGATGATTTTCCAAACTTAGTTATAAAAATATATGCAGTTGTGCTGGACTCGGATGGTAATCTTGTGAGGTCGGGGATCAGTTTTAGCGGTAATATTAAAGATTATAAAAAGCTTGTTCACAATCCAGGGGGAGCATCAGCCAGCACGCATCATAAATATGAACCAGTGACTAACGGATTATATTATAATAATGCTTCAGGTGCGTTCTCTGATAGTGATGGGGATGGAATATACGAGTCAACGGCAACATTAGCTGATTTAGACAGTTTTTCCTCGGTAAACAGCACTGACCATTTACTTATCAATGTGACTGTAACAATAAGCAGTCCGGCAACTCTATCGGAAACCTCTCAGGTTTACTATTCTTATATCCCATGTGGACACACCTCGAAGATTGATCCCATTCCTCAGGACGGTACAATACACGG